>JBOHSJ010000066.1:0-5940 GCA_050733035.1 Gemmatimonadales bacterium
AACGGCGTGCACAACCCGTTCCTGCTCAAGGCGTTGTTGACCTCATCGATCGCTGCGCTGCATAACACCTATGGACTCCCGGCTCCGCCGCAATTCCGGGAGGTCCCGGGGCCGCTCCCACCGGGCGTACGGTTGCGTGTGAGTCAGCGATAGCCGACAATCGCGTGCTGAGCACAGGGCCCCGGGGATCAAATGGGTTTCCGGGGCCCAGTTTTTTCGCTAGCGTAGGACCGTGCTGCTGATGCTCCAGGAGCCGACCGTCGGTCCTCCGCCGCTCCCCGGCGGAGTCGCCGCCGTGGTCCGCTTCTTCTTCAACCTGCCATCGTGGCTGCAGATCAGCGGTGCCGTGATCGGCGCAGTCCTCGCCGTCGTCCTGGTATTAGTGGTGTGGCGCCGGCGGCAGCGCATCGTCGCCTGGGTCCGTACCCGCCCGCGCAACACCCGTATCGCGCTGATCGGCGGCGCCGCCGCCGTGGTGCTCTTCGCGGCCGGCTTCGGCACGGTGAGCTGGAACTACATGCAGCACGACAACGGCTTCTGCACCGGGTGTCACGTGATGGGCCCCGCGTACGTCCGCTTCACCCAGAGCGAGCACAGCACGCTGTCCTGCCACAATTGTCATCAACAGTCGCTGTACGCCAGCATGCGCCAGATGTACCTCTGGGTCGCCGAGCGGCCTGCGGAAATCGGCCCGCACGCGAAGGTGCCGAACGCCGTGTGCATGCAGTGCCACGTCACGGGCGAGAAAGAGGTCTGGCAGCGCATTGTATCGACCGCCGGCCACCGGACACACCTCGAGTCGCGCAATCCGGCACTCCAGAATGTGCAGTGCGTCACCTGTCACGCGGTCGAGGTGCATCACTTCGGGCCGCTCGACCGGACCTGCGCCCAGTCGGGGTGTCACGAGATGAATACGATCGCGCTGGGCAAGATGCGCGGTCAGACGACCCTGCACTGCACCACCTGCCACCGCTTCACCGCCGAGGTCCCGGCGCTGGCGACGCGCGACTCGGCCGCGGGCACGCTGCGGCCGAACGAGCGGCAGTGCTTCTCCTGCCACGCGATGCAGGAGCGGTTGGCGGCGATGAACTTCGATCCCGCCCGCGATCCGCACAGCGGCACGTGCGGGATGTGCCACAATCCGCACAAGCAGGAGACGCCGGCGGCGGCGCGCGCCACCTGTGCGAGCGCCGGCTGCCATGCCGACTGGCGCAAGGTGGCGTTCCATGTCGGCGCGACCCACCGCAAAGCCACGGAATCCTGCACGACGTGCCACATGCCGCATCAGGCGCGCGTGGATGCCAGCGACTGTACCGGCTGCCACCAGGCCGTTCGTGAGCGCTCGCGGCTGAAGCCGCCGCTCCCCTTCGACACGACCCGCGTGCAGCGACGAGTCTCGGCGGCCCCGGAGCGGCCGCAGAAAGTCAAAGGCGACGCGCCGCCCGTTCTCGATGTCACCGCCCCGCCCGATACGTTCTCGCACACCCGCCATAAGAATCTCGCCTGCATTACCTGTCATGTCGCCGCGCGCAATGCACGACTCACCTTCACGCCGCCCCGCGGCTGCCAGCTCTGCCATCACCAGACACCGGCGAGAAACGATTGCGCCCGCTGTCATGCCGCGGGCCCCACGGGAGACCAGCCGGTCGCGGTTGCCGTAGCGGTTCGCGGCCACGCTCCCCGCGAGCGCTCCGTGCCGTTCGATCACCAACGCCACGCGGCGCAGCGCTGTGTGGCGTGCCACACGACCGAGGTCACGCTCGCGGCGACCGCGACCGCCTGCCGCCAGTGTCACGAGCCGCATCACGCCGCCGGCCGCAATTGCGGCTCCTGTCACGGCGGCGCGGGGCCTAGAACCGCGCACGCCACGCTCGAGGACTTCCACGTGGCGTGTGACAATTGCCACGCCGAGGACGTCGTCGCGCAGCTCATCCCTAACCGCACGTTCTGTCAGACATGTCACATCGATAAGGCGAGCCATCACGCCGACCGTGAGTGCACGACGTGCCATTTCCTCGCGTCGCCCGACGAATTCCGTGCGCACCTGCGCAAGGTCGAGGGTGCATGAGGCCGGCCCGCTGCGTGCTGTGGACCCTGGCCGCGCTCCTGTGTCCGCTCCCGGCACTGGCACAAGGCTATCGCGTCCGCGTGGACGCGCGGTGGCAGTCGGTTGCCTATCGCGGCGTGACGCTCGACAGCATTCCGGTTAGCGACACTGTGAGCACCTCCGGGGGTGGCCCTGAGTCACCCGATGGATTCGCCGTACGGTGTCTTCCCGGCGCTGCGTATTGCACCTTCTTCCGCCCAGGAGCGGTTCGGCGTGGCGGGCCCGTCACGACTACCGTGGAAGCGTCCCTGTGGGGCTTCGGTGTCAGAGGCCTGAGCATGCGCGCGGCCGGTCGCGCGGGCGTCGATCTGGGCAACGCGGATGTGTGGCCCGGCACCAAGCCCGCCGCTCAACTGCTCGAGGGGTATGCGGAGTACGCGACGCGGCGCATCACGGGCCGTCTCGGCCGGCAGGTCGTCGCGTCACGGCTCGGGATGACGGGTTTCGACGGCGCCGGTCTCGTGCTGCGAGACGCGCCGCACGGCATCGAGCTGCAAGGTTACGGCGGGTGGGGACTCGCGCGCGGGACCGCGCTTCCAATTACGAGTCCCGCGCTCGATCCTCTGGACGAGTTTCAGCCGCGCGCCCGGCAGCTGATCGTGGGTGGCGGTGGCGGGTGGACGTCGGCCCTCGCCGACGCGCGGGTCGAGTACCAGCGCGAAGTCGATCCCCGCGCAAAGAAATTCGTTTCCGAGCGCGTGGGGCTCGAAGGCGCGCTCCGTCCGCGCGCGGACGTGCGCATCTCCGGGGGGGCCGATTACGATCTGGCGGCCGGATGGTGGGGAAGCGCGGAGGCGACTGTGGCGTATGGGACGCCGAGCGTGCGCGGGACGATCGGTGCGCGGCGCTACCGTCCCCACTTCGACCTGTGGACGATTTGGGGAGCATTCAGCCCCGTGCCGTATCGGTCGCTGCACGCGTCGCTTGCCGTCGCCGCCGGTGCCCGCTGGGAGGTCCGCGGTCGCTATGAACGCTATCGCTACGACGAGGCGGAGGCCGAAACGCCGCTGTTCAACGCCAAGCGGGACGGCTGGCGCGCCGAATTGGGTATGACCGCCAACCCGACTCCGGAATGGACATTCGACGCCGGCTATCAACGGGAATTCGGGCCAGGCGCGTCCGTCGTGGGAACCGCAGCGACCATCACGTACCAGCCCTCGCGGCGCTTCCGTGCCACGGTGCTCGGATCGAGCTTCGACCGCCCGCTGGAATTCCGCTATGACGATGCCGGCGTGCGGACAGTCGGCCTGGATGCGCAATTCACGTCGTCGGAGCGGCTGCGCGTTGGCCTTACGGCCTACCACCACCGCGAAGCCCATGACCGCCCCGACGCCGCCGCCTTCGATTGGAATCAGTGGCGCGTGAGCGCACGCGTCGTGTGGGCCTTCGGTGACGCGGCCGACCTGCGCGGACTGCCGCCCTCGATCCAGATGCTGCCCGGCGGCCGGGCGGGGCGGACGCCACAATGACCCCGCGCGCCGGGTCGCTGATCGTGACGCTCGCTGGCCTCCTGCTGTGCCGCGTGGGAGCGGCGCAGCAAGGGCCCGCGGGATTCGATCACGCCCGTCACGCGCGGGTCTTTCCGAGCTGCACGGCGTGTCATCCGGGCGCCGAGAATCCCGACGCCGCGTTTTGGCCGGAGCCTGCCCGATGCGCGGCG
The DNA here is from genome assembly GCA_050733035.1 of Gemmatimonadales bacterium. Lineage (GTDB taxonomy): Bacteria > Gemmatimonadota > Gemmatimonadetes > Gemmatimonadales > GWC2-71-9 > 20CM-2-65-7. The sequence continues at coordinate 3,768 of JBOHSJ010000066.1, forward strand.
TGTCACGATGGGGCCACGCTCCCGCGCGTCTCCTGGCAGCCGCCGGCCGCGCCGCATCCGAGCAACCTCAAGTTCGTCCACGACCTCGTGCCACTGATGACGCGCACCACGCCGCAGGGACCCGTGGCGCTCGGCTGCCGTGATTGTCACGCACAGGTGGGCGCCGGTCCAATGGAGGTGCACCGGGCCTTACCGGAGCGGTGCCTCGAGTGCCACGCGCCGGGCGCGACGCATCTCTCGGCGGATACGGTCTGCTCGACCTGCCATGTGCCGCTCGTGCGTGCCGCCACCCTTCGCCCCGCCGATATTGCCGGCTTCCCCGTGCCGCCCTCGCATCGCGCATCGGGATTCGTGAGCGGTGGCGTCCACGGACGGCTGGCGACGGCCACGCGCGAGCCGGTGGCGCCATCCTGTGCCGTGTGTCATGCGCGCGACTTTTGCCTCACCTGTCATGTCGACGGACCCGAGCGCGCCGCCATCCAGGCCCTGGAGCCTGATCCCCGGGCGCGGGCCATTGTCGTGCATCTGCCACGCCCGCCCTCGCACGAGGATCCGTCGTTCCTCGGCCGGCATGGCGGCATGGTGCGGGGGAATCCGCAGCAATGCGCGACGTGCCACACGCAGGAGAGTTGTCTCGCCTGTCACGCGCCATCGCAGCGCGTGGGGATGGCGTTGCACACGGCCGGTCCGGGTCGTGGGATCGGGGCGCAGCCGCGGCGCGCCCCGCCGCTGTCGCATCGGGAGAACTTCGTGCGGCGCCACCCTTCTGCCGCCGCGGCCACGCCGTCCACGTGTGCCGGCTGTCACGTGCGCACCGACTGCCTGCAATGTCATCGGCCCAATGCCGCCGCCGGTCCCGCCGGTTACCACCCCGCGGGATTCCTCACGCGTCACCCCGCTGCCGCCTATAGCAGGGAAACGCGCTGCGCCGATTGCCACAACACCGCGAGCTTTTGCCAGAGCTGCCACGTTTCGGCCGGGCTCGTTGCGGGAGGGCCGCTGCGGTCCGGCTACCACGATGTCAGCAGAACATTCATTGCCGGACACGGGCAGGCGGCGCGGCAGAACCTCGAGAGCTGCGCCGCATGTCACGCGGAACGCGATTGCCTGACCTGCCACTCAGCGGTGGGTGGCCGGCGCTTCAATCCACACGGCCCCGGGTTCGATGCCGAGCGCCTGCGCCGCAAGAATCCCCAGATGTGCACCGCTTGTCACGGCACCACGATCCCGCAGGACTAACGAGGAGATCGTCGAATGGCGACTGCAACGCCTGGCATCGTAGCGGTGGGGCGTCGAGCGTTCCTGCGCTGGGCGACGGCGATCGGCGGAGCGGCGTCGGCGCTCCTGGCCGGCGTGCCCGCCGTGCGCGCATTCCTGTCGCCTACCTTCCGGCACCGCCGCGAGGAGAAATGGATCCGGCTGGGCGAAATCGATCAATTCGATCCCGACGTCCCCACCAAGATCGACTTCGTGGATACCGTCCATGACGCGTGGGTCGAGACTCGCCGGCTCCGCAACGTGTGGGTCTATACCGAGGATGGCGAAACCTTCCGCGTCTATAACGGCCGGTGCACGCACCTCGGCTGCAACTATTTCCTCGACGAAGAGAAGAATGTGTTTCGCTGCCCCTGTCACACGGGGTTCTTTGAAATCAAGACCGGCGAGGTCCTCGGCGGCCCGCCCCCGCGCCCGCTCGACACCCTTGAAGTAAAAGTTGAGAATGGAGCCCTGTACGCCCGGTACCAGGATTTCCACTTGGGCGTCCCCGAAAAGGCGGAGGTCTGAGGTATGGCCGTCTTCTTTCGTTGGCTGGACGAGCGGCTGGACCTGCTTCGCGCCAAGCGCGAGCTCCTCGATCGCGAGGTTCCCGATCGGCTAACGTGGTGGCACACCCTGGGCAGCGCTACGCTCACCGTGTTTCTGGTTCAGGTGATCACGGGCACTGTTCTCGCTACGTACTACTCCGCCTCTCCCGATCACGCCTACGACAGTATCCGGTTCGTGACCCGCGAGGTGGCGAGCGGCGCCCTGCTGCGCGGGATCCATCACTGGGGCGCCAGTGCGATGGTGGTCCTCATCCTCGCGCACATGATCCGCGTCTTTTCGGTCGGCGCGTACAAGTATCCCCGCGAGGTCAACTGGGTATTCGGCGTCGGCCTATTCATCATCGTCA
>JBOHSJ010000067.1:0-14861 GCA_050733035.1 Gemmatimonadales bacterium
GGGCGGGCCCAGCAAATCGGGCTCGCTTGTTGCTGTTGAGGGCCAGTTTTTCTCCGGGCCGCTGCCCCATCCTGACGACCTAGCGAAGTACGAACAGGCCATTCCCGGTTCTGGCGAGCGCATCATCCGCATGGCAGAATCGCAAGCTACGCACCGGCAAGAACTGGAAAAGAAGGTTGTTGGCTCGAACGTCTTCGGTGAGCGCTTAGGGCAGGTGTTCGGTTTCGTCATTTCGCTTGTAGCTATTGCCGCTGGTTGGGACCTGATTCGAGCCGGTAAGGACACCATCGGCCTGACCACCATCTTGAGCACGATTGTTGGGCTGGTCAGCGTGTTCATTGTGGGTCGTAGGAAGCGCGACAAGGAACTGCAGCGCAAAGACAAGGCGAACCCCTAACCACACTGGTCACAGTAACAACGTCAGTAACAGCAGCACCGTCGCTCACTGACGCGCACCAACCTGATGCACCGCTAACCTGTTGAAACAGCAACGGCCAGCGCTGGTGCTCGCTGGCCGTTGTCGCCTCCGGAGCCGAAGGTCCCGCGTTCGAATCGCGGCTGGCGCATAGACTCTCTAGGGTTATGGCGGAATGCCCTCAATGTGGAACGTGCGTCTATCAGTTGAGTGAGTTGTCCCACCCGGGCAGTACCAGCAGTTTACATCTGCGCTGGCGACCATTGTGTGGTCGCCCCAAGCGAGTTGGAGGAACCCATCGTATTTGTTGTACCCCGGAATAGGAACCATCTTGTTGCTGTAGTCAGTTCCGTCGACGCTAACCGTCAAACCGCTAAACGACGCATTACCGGTGACAAGGACGTGCGTCGGTTGGGGCGGGTTCGACGTTGGCGGTACGAAAGCCTTCGGCTCCTCTATGTGGATTCCACATGCTGCCAGAGCAGCACTCGCGAGGACGACAAGAAAAGTCGGGAGCGGGTTTCGCGTAAACGCAGGTCTTACGGGCATGGATCGAGCCTCCTTACCACGGGCTGCCAAACATTTCTGGCCCGCCAAGTCACAACGTCCGATTTCTCGATTCGTCGCTTCTCTCCTTGTTATAGGTGCTTTTCATACTGTGCCACTTAGGAGCAACGCGCTAGGTCGGCGTGCAACGGTCGATTGTGGTGTGGTGCGTACAGGCGTTACTGAATCAGTTGCACGTAGATAATCGAACCAGGCACGAAGTAGGCATTGGTAATGGTTCCTTCTTCGAGAGCCTCCTGAAGAGCTCTCGCATTATCGAATCCATCGACCTCGACAACTGTCTGGTCCTTCGCCTTGCCGCCTGGCACTTTGTATGCAACGACCCACCTAGACATTTGTGCCTCCCGCTGGCTGCGATAGCTGGTCTCACACCCACCGTTCGACCTTCATTTGTGTCCGATTTTTGCTAAAATCAATTCCACCAGCTGTTCCGGAGAAGATCTCCGCAGGTCGACATACGCAACGGTCGTCGTCATCCCCGGCACCTCGGTATCATCGAAACGAGCAGGCAGGATGTATTCCTCTTTCGCGAGCAGCGCGCGTGCCTGCGCGTGCTGCCGTTCGTGTGTTGGGAATGCTTTCTCCACGTAGTGCTTGGACACGAACATTACGACGAAGCGAGACCGGTGTCGGTAAATCTCCGCTAAGTGGTCAATGAGGTTCTTGCCCCAAAGAATCGCTTGCTCGAAACCATCGTAGAAGACGCTCACACCAGCCTTTCTCAGTAGCTCGGCCACCTGCTCAACATAGGCGCGATTCTCCCCCGCGAATGACAAGGCGACGTCATAACTCGAGGGCTCGGTCGGCTTTTGCTTCGCCGAGGACTGAACGGCCTTGCCCGGCGCGGGATTCGGCCGCGCCGACTGGCGCAGCGGGATGCCCAGTGCCTGGATCCCTGCATTCTTTTTTTCCAAGCGCCCACGCCGCTCTGCGATCTTTGCCCGAATCTTCGACCCGAGGGTGCTGTTGTACATCGACGTGTCATTAGATATCCACGACAGATGCTGGCGCACCTTGTTCAGTTCCGCCTCAAAGGCCGCCTTCGTTTGTGCCACGTCGCTGTCCGCGCGGGCATACTTGAACCTGAGTTCCTGGCCTACCACATCAGCGTATGGCGGATTGAAGCTGCGTGTCGACGCAACGAACTTGAACAGGTTGGCGTCACCGGTGAACGGCACATAGTATGTGACTTCAATTCCAGGCACCAACGCCGGCTGGCTACGGTCAAAAACCGCGCGGTCGAAATCATGGCGAACGTCGACCTCTGTCTCCTCGGCCGCAACGCTCATCGCGCCCTCAGTAAGTACGGGGACGTCGACGCGAATCTGTTGCGTGAAGTGTGCGACCAGTTCCTCTTCGAATTCCTGCTGCAGCCTGTCGGCTGGGTACCCCTCGACCGCCTTCGCTAGCTCTCGGTCCTGGTTTTCGAGAGCTGAGCGAAGGTCATACTGGCTGAATAGCGCGTCAGTCGAGTTCCGACCAGCCAACGAGTTCCTCCTCAAGACCCAGATGCAAGCTTATGACTCACGCCCACAGTTTTGCTAGGGGCACCGGAGCCCGAATGTGAGCACTCATCGCGGCTGGCGCATTAGGATCGTCCCGGATACGCTCCCAGGACGCGGAGCACCGGCGCAAAGGCACGCAACTCGTCGAGCGCCTCCTCCACCTCGTCCGCATCACCTAAGACATCCAGATAAAAAAGATATTCCCACGGCCGGCCGGGGAGCGGGCGGGATTCGATCTTGGTGAGATCGAGTCCGCGCGTCGCGAAGACGCCCAGCGCCCGGTGCAGCACGCCCGGCGCGTTCGTGAGCGTGAACATCAAGGAGAGCTTCGAGGCCTGTTCGGGGGGCGCTGGTTCGCGCGCGACGACCAGAAAGCGCGTGTAGTTCTCCGCGTGATCCTCCAGCCCTTCCGCTAGCACCGCGGCGCCATACAGCTGCGCCGCCAACGCGGAGGCGATCGCCGCGTCGGCGACGCCCTTCCCCGCCATGAGATCCCGCACGCTGCCCGCGGTGTCATAGGCCGGCACCGGCACGAGCTTCGGATGCTCCAGGAAGAACCGGCGGCACTGCGCCAGCGCGACGGGATGAGACGCGACACGCGCAATGTCGCGGGTATTGGTCCCGGGAGACGCGATCAGGCAATGGCGGATCCGCAGCTCGGTTTCGCCCACCACATGCAGCGGATGCGCGCTGAGCAGGTCGTAGTTCTCGTGCACTGATCCCGCGAGCGTGTTTTCGATCGGCACGATGCCGCGGTCGGCCGCCTCGGTCTCCACGGCGTCGAACAAATCCTCGAAGGTGTTGCACGGGACGAGCTGCAATGCCGGCCCGTGGGTCTCGAGCGCCGCCGCGTGACTGAACGACCCCGCTTCTCCCTGAATGGCGACCTGCATCACGCGTCCGTCACCGCGCCGAGGCTGCTGCTCGAAACTTGCCGCGCATATTTGGCCAGCACGCCCGCGGTATAGCGCGGCGCCGGCGGGGTCCAGCTCGCCCGCCGCCGCTCCAGCTCGGCCTGGGGCACGTCCATCCGCAGCTCGCGGCGATCCGCGTCGATGGTAATGCGATCGCCCTCGCGCACTAACGCGAGTGGCCCCCCCAACACCGCCTCCGGTGCGACATGTCCCACGACCAGCCCGTGCGTGCCGCCCGAGAAGCGGCCGTCCGTGATCAAACCGACGGCAGCGCCCAGCCCGGCACCGACGAGCGCGGCGGTCGGCGCCAGCATCTCCCGCATCCCCGGTCCGCCTTTGGGACCCTCGTACCGGATCACGACCACGTCGCCGGCGCGGACTGCGCCCGCGAGGATCGCCGCGAGACACGATTCTTCAGAATCGAATACGCGCGCCGGACCGGTGATCGACATGTGCTCATGTCCACTGACCTTCGCGACCGCCCCTTCGGGAGCCAGGTTCCCACGCAGGATGACGATGTGACCGCGCGGCGCCAGCGGCCGGTCCCACGGATGAATCACCTCCGGATTCGCAGGAGGGCGGGGCACGACGTCCCGCAACCGCTCGGCGATCGTTCCCCCCTCGATCACGAGCGCCTCGCCGTGCAGCGCGCCGTGCTCGAGCAGGATCTTCATGACCTGCGGAATCCCGCCGGCGCGATGCAGCTCTGTAGTGACGAAACGGCCGGATGGCTTCAAGTCGCACAGGACCGGCACTCGCTCCCGCGCCTCCTCGAAGTCCTCGAGCGTGAGTGGCACGCCGGCCGCGCGAGCGATGGCGAGCAGATGGAGCACGGCATTGGTGGAGCCCCCCAGCGCCATCACGACCGCGATCGCGTTCTCGAACGCCTGACGCGTGAGGATCTGGCGGGGCAGGCGGCGGGCGTGAATCGCTTCGACGAGGACGGTGGCGGAGCGCGCCGCGCTTTCGGCGGTTTCGCCATCCTCGGCCGCCATCGTCGAGGAATACGGCAGGCTCATCCCCATCGCTTCGATCGCCGCAGACATGGTGTTCGCGGTGAACATGCCACCGCATGAGCCCGCGCCCGGACAGGCGCGCCGCTCGATCTCGCCCAGCTCGTCTGGCGCCATGCGGCCGGCCCCGCACGCACCGACCGCTTCGAATACGCTGACCACCGTGAGATCGCGTCCGTCGTGCCGGCCAGGCTTGATTGTGCCGCCATACACAAAGACGGCCGGGATGTCGAGCCGCGCGATGGCGATCATCGCCCCCGGCATGTTCTTGTCGCACCCGCCGATCGCCAGCACGCCGTCCATCCGTTGGGCGCTACACGCCGTCTCGATCGAATCGGCAATGACCTCGCGCGAGACGAGCGAATAGCGCATCCCCTCGGTCCCCATCGAGATGCCGTCGCTGACGGTGATCGTCCCAAATGTCTGCGGCATGGCGCCGGCCGCGCGCAACGCGGCGACCGCACGGTCGGCGAGGCGGTCGAGGCCGGCGTTGCACGGCGTGATCGTACTGTGGGCACTCGCGACACCGACGATGGGTTTCGCGAAATCCGCGTCTTTGAACCCCACGGCGCGCAGCATCGCGCGGTTGGGCGCACGCTCCATCCCTTCGGTGATCGCGCGGCTGCGGAAGTTGTCGCTCACGACAGACCCTCGAGGGCTTCGGCGAGTACGATCTCCACGATTCGCTCACCCATCGCCACCGTCCCGATGCTGGGTTCCCCGGGGAGCGCTATGTCGGGAGTGCGCGCGCCCGCGTCGAGCGCTGCGGCGACGGCGGCGTCCACAGCGTCCGCCGCTTCCGTGAGCTTGAGACCGTGGCGCAGGAGCATCGCAACGGTCGCGATAGCGCCGATAGGATTCGCGATGCCACGGCCGGTGAGTGGTGGGGCAGAGCCGTGCACTGGCTCGAACAGTCCAGGTCCCGGACCGAGCGAAGCGGACGGGAGCAGGCCCAGCGATCCCGCGAGTACGGCGGCTTCATCGCTGAGGATGTCGCCGAACATGTTTTCCGTCAGCACGACGTCGAACGTCGCGGGATCGCTCACCAGGCGCATGGCGGCGGTATCCACGTACGCGTGTTCGAGCCGCACCGTCGGGTAGTCGCGCGCAACTCGCGTGACCGTTTCCCGCCACAGCTGCGACACCTCGAGCACGTTGGCCTTGTCCACCGATGTGACGAGCCGGCGCCCCCCCCGGTCGCGCGCGGCTTCGAACGCCACGCGCGCCACCCGCTCGATCTCGGCCGCCGTGTACGCGAGCGTATTCGTCGCACTGGTGGCGCTGCGATGCCGCGGCTCCCCGTAGTACAGCCCGCCGGTCAGCTCGCGCACAACGAGCAAGTCCACTCCCCTGAGCCGCTCCGGTTTGAGCGGCGAGGAGCCGACGAGCCCTGGATGGACGGCGACGGGACGCAGGTTGGCGTAGACGTTCAGGAGCTTGCGGAGCGCGAGCAATCCTGTCTCAGGACGCAGCTCGCGTGGTGCGCCGTCCAACGAGGGATCCCCCACCGCGCCAAGTAACACGGCATCGCTGCCGGTGACGGCTGCGCGGGTCTCCGCCGGCAGCGGATCATTCGCCGCGGCAACCCCCGCCGCCCCGACCGGCAGCGTGGCAAGAGCGAAGCGGACGTCGAAGCGCTCGCCGACAGCCTCGAGGACGCGCACGGCCTGTGCGATGACCTCTGGCCCGATGCCGTCGCCCCGCAGCACGGCGATCGAGAACGTCTTCATGAGTGGCTGCGCTCGTAGGCGGCGATGCTCGGCTCCTCGAGCAACGTGCGCCCAATCTCGTCGAGACCGCGCAGCAGCAGCTCGCGGCCGTAGGCATCGGCGGTGAAGCGGGCGGAGAAACCCTGGTCATCCGTGATCATGAGCTGCTCCAGATCGGCGACGATTTCATAGGGCGCGCGCCCCATCAGCACTTCGACATCGGCAGCACGCAACTGCACGGGCAGCACGCCATTGCGATAACAATTGGACAAAAAGATGTCGGCGAACGACGGCGCGATGATGACGCGGAAGCCGTACTGCGCGAGCGCCCATACGGCGTGCTCACGCGACGACCCGCAGCCGAAATTCGGCCCCGACAGCAGGATCGACGCGCCCTGCGCCTCGGGGCGATTGAGCTCGAAATTCGGATCGGCGCGCCAGTCGAAAAACAGGCTCGGTCCGAATCCCGTGCGGTCGATACCCTTCAAGAACTGCTTCGGGATGATCTGATCGGTATCCACGTCGCGGCGTGGCAAGGCGACCGCCTTTCCCCGGTGGCGCACGAACCGGGGGGGGGAGGGAGTCACCATCCGCGCACGTCCACGAGATGTCCTTCGATCGCCGCCGCGGCCGCCATGACGGGACTCATCAGATGCGTGCGTCCGCCCCTGCCCTGCCGTCCCTCGAAATTGCGGTTGGACGTCGCGGCGCAGCGCTCCCCTGTGCCCAACACGTCGGCGTTCATGCCGAGGCACATCGAACATCCCGCATTGCGCCACTCGAACCCGGCCTCGCGAAACACGCGATCCAAGCCTTCCTGCTCGGCCTGCGCTTTGACGCGCTGTGACCCGGGCACGACCATCGCGCGCACGCGCGCCGCCACGTGCCGGCCACGCACGACTTTGGCAGCCGCGCGCAGATCCTCGATGCGGGCGTTGGTGCACGATCCGAGAAACACTCGATCGATAGGGATCCCGGCGAGCGGCGTCCCCGGTTTCAGCCCCATGTAGTCGAGCGCGCGTTTCGCCGCCTCACGCTCATCCTCGGTGGCAAGCTTCGCGGGATCGGGAATCCGGTCCGTAATATCGGCCACCATGCCCGGCGTCGTCCCCCACGTGACCTGCGGGCCGACTCTGGACGCATCGAGTGTCACTCGCGTGTCGTAGCTCGCTCCTGCATCGGAGCCGAGCGTACGCCAACGCTCTACGGCGCTCGTCCACGCGTCACCCGCCGGCGCCCGCGGCCGGCCCTTGAGATAGGCGAACGTCACCTCGTCGGGCGCGATCATGCCGGCGCGGGCGCCCGCCTCGATCGACATGTTGCACACCGTCATTCTCTCTTCCATCGAGAGGCCGCGGATTGCATCGCCGGTGTATTCGATGACATGTCCGGCCGCGCCGGCGGTGCCGATCCTGCCGATCAGCGCGAGAATGAGATCCTTCGCGGACACACCAGGCGCGCGGCTGCCCGTGATCCGCGCTTCGAGGTTGCGCGGCTTTTGGAGCACGATGCACTGGGTCGCCAGTACGTGCTCGACTTCGCTGGTGCCGATGCCGAGCGCGAACGCTCCGAAGGCGCCGTGCGTGGCGGTGTGGGAGTCGCCGCAGACGATCACCATTCCGGGCTGGGTCGCGCCCAGCTCCGGACCGATGACGTGCACGATTCCCTGCCCGGGCGAGTCGAGACCGAACAGCTCGATCCCGTATTCCCGGGCATTGGCATCGAGGGTGTCGACCTGGCGCGCCGCAACCGCATCGGCAATCGGGAGCGACCGGTCGCCGGTCGGAACGTTGTGGTCTACGGTCGCCAGCGTCCGCTCCGGCCGGCGCACCGCCCGTCCCTCGCGGCGCAGGCCGGCGAAGGCCTGCGGTGACGTCACCTCGTGCACGAGATGCAGATCGACGTACAGCAACGCGACGTCGGCCGTCAGCTGCTGGACGACGTGCGCGTCCCATACCCGATCGAACAGCGTCTTCACGCCCGCGCGGGCTCCCGCTCGACCGGTTTGGCCGCTGCACCTTTCGGCTTGGCGCGCTTCCCCTCCTCCGTCCATGGCATCATCGCGCGCAGGCGTGCGCCCACCTGCTCGATCTGGCTGCTCGCGGCGGCCTTCCGTAGCTCGTTGAACCGCGGCGCGCCGGCGCGGCATTCGGCGATCCATTCCTTGGCAAAGACGCCGCTGCGGATATCGGCCAGCAGGCGCCGCATTTCCTCGCGCACCGCCGGGCTGATCACGCGGTCGCCACGCGTCAGGTCTCCATACTCGGCGGTGTTGCTGATCGAATGCCGCATGAAGCCGAGGCCGCCGCGGTAGATCAGGTCCACGATGAGCTTCAGCTCGTGCAGGCACTCGAAGTAGGCCATCTCCGGCGAGTACCCCGCGTCCGTCAACGTCTCAAACCCCGCCTGAATGAGCGCCGTGACGCCGCCGCACAGCACCGCCTGTTCGCCGAACAGGTCGGTTTCGGTTTCCTCGGCGAACGTGGTGCCGATCACGCCGGCGCGAGAGCAGCCGATCCCCGTCGCGTACGCGAGCGCATTCGCCAGCGCTTTGCCACTGGCATCTTGATGGATCGCCACGAGTCCCGGGACGCCCCGTCCCGCCTGGTACTCGCTCCGCACGAGATGGCCGGGGGACTTGGGCGCGATCATGGACACATCCACGCCGGGCGGTGGGACGATCTCGCCGAAATGGATGTTGAAGCCGTGCGCGAACATCAACGTCTTGCCCGATCCAAGTTCGGGTGCGACGGCGCTCTCGTAGACGGCGCGCTGCTCCTGGTCCGGCACCAGCATCATGATCACGTCGGCCGCCTTGGCGGCGTCGGCGACGGAGCGCACTTCCAGGCCGTCGGCCGTGGCCTGTTTCCAGGAGGCGCCGTTCGGACGCAGCCCGACAATGACCTTCGCGCCCGAGTCGCGCAGGTTTTGCGCGTGTGCGTGCCCCTGACTGCCGTACCCGATGATGGCGAATACACGATCGCGCAGCCGCGCGCGCTCGGTGTCCGCTTCGTAATACACGCGCACCGATGAGCTCATGGGGACTCCGAAAAATGAGGATGATTGTAGGGGCGCAGCATGCTGCGCCCCTACCCCGACACCCTGTGCAGGACCAGGGGGTGAGGCCGCAGCCTTGCGAACGCCAACGATGTTCTGGATTTGCAGGACAAGATTCGCGACCGTCGCGTCGTCCGCGTCGATCTCACATGACAACCGCCAGGTACCGGGCGGGCCATTCGAGTCGACGGAAAGCCCGCGAATGGGTACGTTGCGCCGCCGCAGCAACCCGCACGCCCGGCCGAGCGTGAGGAGGTCGCTGTTCATCGACACCGCTATGGTGCGGGACGCGCTCATACCGGCGCCGCCTCGAGCGGCTCGGACAGCGAGCCGCCGGGCACGATCATCGGGAAGACATTCGCCTCCTGCTCGAGCACCAGCTCGACCAACGCCGGACCGGGGGCTTCGTTGGCCTGTCGCAACGCATCAGTCACCTCGCTTGCCTGCTTGACGCGGAAACCGGGAATGCCGTACGCCTCGGCCAGCTTCACGTAATCGGGACTCCAGATCGGCGTGTTGGAGTAGCGGCCGCCGTGGAAGAACTGCTGCCACTGCCGCACCATGCCGAGGTAGCCGTTGTTGAAAATCGCGAGCTTTACAGACAGTCCTTCCTGCACCATGGTCGCGATTTCAGCCATGTTCATCTGGAATCCGCCGTCGCCCGAAATGGCCCACACCGGCTCCTCGGGTCGCGCGAGATGCACCCCCATGGCCGCTGGCACGGCGAAGCCCATCGCACCGAGGCCACCCGAGGTGATGTGCGTGTTCGGCCGCTGGAACGGATAGCGCTGGGCTACCCACATCTGGTGCTGCCCCACGTCCGACACGATCGTGCAACGCCCGCCGGTAACCTCGGCAAGCGCGGATAGAATGACGTCGGGCGACAAGCCGCCGGCGAACACTTCCTCACGGGTGCGCATCAGGGCGCGGATCTCGGCCCGCCATGGCAGGCATTCGCGCGGAGCGACGACGTTGAGCAGCTGCTCGACCACGCGGCGCGCATCTCCCGCGATCCCGACGGCGACACCCACATTGCGCCCAATCGCGACCGCATCCAGGTCGATGTGCACGATCTTGGCGCGCGGGGCGAAGGTGGCCGTATTGCCGGTCACCCGATCGTCGAAGCGCAGCCCGATGCCCACGATCAAATCCGCGGCCTGGATCGCCTTGTTGATGTGCACTTCGCCGTGCATGCCCGGCATGCCGAGATGGAGATCATGCGACTGCGGGAACGCGCTGATGCCGAGCAGCGTCGTGATCACCGGCATGCCCGTGCGCTCGGCGAGTGCTCGCACTTCGGCGTAGGCGCCGCTGATGATCACACCGCGGCCGATCATCATGATCGGGCGCTCCGCCTCGCCAATCAGGCGTGCGACTCCGCGCACGGTCGCATCATCAGCTTCAGGACCGGCCACGCGTTCCTCCGTGCGCCGTAGCGGCTGCGGCCGAGACCGGTATTCCGCTTTCTGGTTCTGGACGTCTTTGGGAACGTCCACGAGCACTGGACCCGGCCGTCCCTCCAGCGCGACCGCCATCGCCTCGCGCACGTCGTCGGCCAGATCTTCCACGTCGCGGACCAGCACGTTGTGCTTGGTGACGGGCATCGTCACGCCGACGACGTCGGTCTCCTGAAACGCGTCGCGGCCGAGCATGGGGCGCCCGACCTGACCCGTGATCGCGAGCACCGGCGAGCCGTCCATATGCGCCGTGGCGAGTCCGGTGACGAGGTTGGTGGCTCCCGGTCCGGATGTCGCAACGCACACACCGAGTCGATTACCGGCGCGTGCATACCCATCGGCCGCGTGCGCCGCCGCCTGCTCGTGGCGCACGAGGACGTGCCGCAGCGCCTCCTGGCCGTGCAGAGCGTCGTAAAACGGCATGATGGCGCCGCCGGGGTAGCCGAACATCACTTCGATCCCCGCATCCACGAGCGTGCGCCGCAGTATCTGCGCGCCGGTCAGGAGCTCTGTCATGGCTACACTCCCCAGAAGTAGCTGCTGCTCAGCGCAACAGTTTCGAGTCCGTCGGCGTGATCCGCCTTGTTCAGCGCGTGCACCAGCGCCCGGGCGCCGGCCTCAACGATGTCGGTGGATGCTCCGTGGCCACTGAGTGACTTGCCGTCAATGCGCACCTGCAGGACCACGCGTCCCAGACTGTCGCGCCCCGGCGTCACGGACTGCACGGAGAGATCGAGCACTTCGATGGTGCGGCCGACCGCCTCACCGATGGCGGCGAACGCCGCAGCGATGGGACCATTGCCGGTCGCCGACGCGCTGCGGTCGCGAAATCCCGGACCCGCGATATGAACCTCTGCCGTCGCGCTCTCGGTCCCACAGGTAACGCGCAGCTGCGTGAGGTTGTAAACCTCGGGCGCGCGATGAAAGCCGTCGTGCAACAGCGTCAGCAGGTCCTCGTCGAGAATCTGCCGCTTCTTGTCGGCGAGCGCGGTGAACTGCTTGTACAGCTCCTCGAGTGTGTTTGCGTCGGGTTCGTAGCCGAGGTCGCGATAGCGGCGCTCGAGGGCGTGCCGGCCCGAGTGCTTGCCGAGCACGATGCTCGAGCCGCCCGCCCCAACGGTTTCGGGCGCGATGATCTCGTAGGTAAGGCCGTTCTGCAGCACGCCGTGCTGATGGATCCCGGCTTCATGGGCGAACGCATTACGGCCGACGATGGCCTTGTTCGGTTGGGGAAAAACGCCCGTCTCGTGCGACAGCAGCCGGCTGGTGCGGACGATCTCGCGCGGATTCACGTGGCAGCGGAACGGCAGGACCTGCGGGCGGGTGCGTCCCGCCATGACGATCTCCTCGAGCGCCGCGTTGCCGGCCCGTTCCCCGATGCCGTTCACAGTGCATTCCACCTGCCCGGCGCCGGCCTCGATCGCGGCCAGTGAGTTGGCGACCGCGAGACCGAGATCGTCGTGGCAATGGGCGCTGAGCACGACGGTGCTCGTCTCGGGGACACGCTCGCGCATCGCGCGGAACAGGGCCGCGTACTCGACCGGTGTCGTATAGCCGACCGTGTCCGGCAGGTTGATGGTGGTCGCGCCTTCCGCGATCGCGACCGCGACGACGCGGCACAGGAAGTCGAGGTCACTGCGCGTGGCGTCTTCCGCCGAGAACTCGACGTCGGCGGTGTGGGTGCGGGCCCGGCGCACGGCCGCGCGTATCCGCTCGATGCAGGTCGCGCGATCGATCCGGAGCTTCTGCTCGAGATGCAGATCGGATGTCGCGATGAAGACGTGGATGCGTTTGCGCTGCGCGGGCTGGAGGGCTTCGGCAGCCGCATCGATGTCGCGGTCGTGGCACCGCGCCAGCGCGGCGATGATCGGACGCCGGACGCTCTCGGCGACCAGCTGGACAGCGCGCGCGTCGCCTTGCGATGCCGCAGGGAAGCCGGCTTCGATCACATCCACGCCCAGCGCGTCGAGCTGGCGGGCCAGTCGCAGCTTGGCTTCCGGGGTCATGGCGTTTCCGGGTGCCTGCTCGCCGTCGCGCAGCGTGGTATCGAAGATGATCACATCCCTAATCATGGCTTCCCCCCCCGCGGTGAAAAAAAAGGCCGCGAACCTGTCTGGGTTCGCGGCGCCGGTGCTGCTGACTCTGCTCGAGCTACTCTGCTAGATCTTTACCTCCGCGCGCGCCTCGAACCCTCCCCCGAGCAGCGTAAGGCTCAGGAGCAGGACGAGGACGAGCAGCAGCGCGAACAAGGTCATGTGCAACGCGAAATCTCCCTCTGGGACCGGTGCTGTCAAGGCCGGGGAATCCCTAGAAGGCGATGGCGAAGCCGAACCGGCCCATCGACTGCTGGATCGGTGCCGCTACCGCGCCGCTGCCGTCGTCGGTGTTGCGCGAGAAACGCTCGAATCCGTAGTCTCCGGTGACCTGCACGCGGCCGCGCAGCGCGTCCACGGTCAGCCCGAGACCGAGCTGCAAGGCGCCCAAAGCGCCGGTCGAGCCCCCACCGGAAAACTTGGAACCGAACATCAGACCGCCGTTCAGGTTCATGCGCACGCCGGGGCCCAGGAGGTACGCCAAGCGAGCGCCGACCGTCACCGCGCCGACTGACTGCGCTTCGAGCTCCGGATCGGCTTTGCGGCTGATGACGCCGATCTCGCCGCTGACTGGACCGGTGATGTAGTAGCGCAGACGCATGTCGATTTCCGACGCGTCAAACTCCGTCGTGGCCGTGCCATCGCTACTCGGCTTGTACTTCAACTTGGAAAGCACGATGTCGCCGGCGAACCTCTTCCACTGCAGCGTGGCCTTCGCCGCGATGCCGGTGCCACGATAATGAAGATTGGACGAGACTTCTTTGTAGTCGCCGAACGCGATCTGCGGACCGAGAGAAACGTGCTGGGCGGTCATGGTTTGCGTTGCCAAAACAGCAAGCAGAACCGCGCAGGCTGGCGTTCTCATCGCCCGCCCCCCGTCCGCGAAATCGGTACGACGGTCAGAGACACCTGCTGGCGGCGCCGCGTGTTCTCCTGCGCGATCTCGGTGTTACGCCGCGCGATCTGCTCGCGCAGCAGCTGATTGTAGAGAATGTTGCCGCGCGCCGGCTGCGGCGCCGGTTTCTTGAGCGTCATGATGAATCCCGCCACGATGATGCCGGCGCCGATGGCGCCACCCTCCCGCAGTGACGCCGATCCGAGATCGCCATGCGACAGCGCTGACGTGCCGGCGAGGGCGACGCCGGTGTAGACGAGCGCCAGCCCCATCGGTTTCCAGCTCTTGGGCGGTACTTCGGTCTCGGGCAGGTAGGTGTAGCCCGGCAAGCTGGTGAGGTGGGGCAGCGTGTCCACCCTTCCGTGGCTGATCCGAATCGGCTGCAAGGCCGAGAAATTGTTTTGACCAACCACCGCGTCCACGACGATGTTGTAATTGCCCGCCGGCACGGGATCGCCGCTCGGCAGCCGAGCGGGCCAGCGGAGATTGACCTGGCCGTTCGCCACGGTCGAATCGATCCGCATCCCCGCGATCGAGCCACCGGTGATCCTGGTGACCACGCGGGACGGCTGCGTCACGGTGTAGCGAATCGCGACCGCCCCCTGCCCCCCGATGAACTGCACGCTGTCCACGCGCAGCTGCCGCACCACCAGGATCTGGGTGAGGGCGACCTGGAACGCGCTCAGCGCTTTGGGCGACGTGCGGTTGGGATCGAGCTCACGCTCCGGTTCGATCAGCACGACCTGCTTGAACGCGTCCACCGCTTTGAGAATCGAGTCCATCCCGCTGTAGGTGAACCCCAACAGCTCATAGGCCCGGGCGCGTTCGAACCCCGTGAGACGTTCCCGCAGTGATGCCTGTCCGGCGGTGAGCGCCTGACGGTAGTCGAGATTCTCGAACGCCTGCTGCGCGCGGCGCAGCGTGGCGTTCTGGACGGTTTGCGCCGCAACGGCGAGTGGCATCAGGAGCGGAACGGCCGCGAGCAGCCAGGTCGAGCGACGCATCACTCTGAGCCCTCCTGTTCGAGCACGTAGGTCCGACGCACGGTGTTGTTCGCCGGCACGTCGATCACCTCGGTCTTCGTCTTGAAGCCGGGGCGCTCGACGCGAATGGTGTGCCGGCCGGCGGAGACGGGCTGCTCGATGACCGGAACCGAGCCGAGATCGCGTCCGTCGATGAACAGATTTCCCGGCGGGTTCGAGTTCACTGAGATGTAGCCCTGCGCGGCCGCGGGAG
>JBOHSJ010000068.1:0-2893 GCA_050733035.1 Gemmatimonadales bacterium
ATGCGGCGAAACCGCCGGCGTACTCCGTCATGCGGCGGTCGTGCAGGATCCAGATCCGTGTCGTCAACGCGCGCAGCAGCGCCCGGTCGTGGCTCACGAGGATCACCGTGCCGTCGTATCCCTCGATCGCATCCTCGAGCGCCTCGATAGATTCGACGTCGAGATGATTCGTCGGCTCATCCAGGATCAGCAGGTTGGCGCCCGACAGCATCAGGATCGCGAGCGCCACGCGCGCGCGCTCACCACCGGACAGCGAGTCGGCGCGGCGCAGCACCTCCTGGCCTGAGAATCCGAAGCGGCCGAGGTGTCCCTGGATCTGACCACGCTGCCATTTCGGGCGCAGATCCTCGATCACCTCGTAGAGCGTCTTGTCGAGCGGCACCTGCGACATATCCTGCCGGTAGTAGCCGGTCTTGATCGACGCGCCGAGCCGCAGCTCACCGCCGTGGATGGGATGCTCGCCCAGCAGCGCCCGGAGCAGCGTGGACTTCCCCGCCCCGTTGCGACCGATGATCCCCACCACTCCGGTGCGCTCCAATGTCCCGCTGAACCGCTCGACGAGCGTGCGATCGCCGACCGCGATGCTGACGTTCTTTGCCGCCACCACCTGATCGCCACCCCGATCGGCCACTTCGAAGCGCAGTGCCATCGTCCCGTCAGCGCCGATGACCGGGCTGAGCCGCGGCAGCCGCTCGAGTCGTTTACGCCTGCCCTTGGCCTGTTTGCTGTTCTGCCCCGCGATGTTGCGTGCGATGTAGTCGCTCTCCTTCGCAATGGTCCGTTGCTGCTGCTCGAACGCGCGTTGCTGCGTCAGCCGCCGCTCGGCGCGCTGCGCGACGAAGTCGGAGTAGCCGGCCGAGTACGGCGTGGCGGTACCGCCTTCCAGGTGCAGCACGTGATTCACGGTGGCAGACAGAAACGCGCGATCATGGCTCACGAGCAGCACAGTCCGATCGTTGGCGGCGAGGTACTGCTCGAGCCAGCGCGTCGTCTCGAGATCGAGGTGGTTTGTCGGCTCGTCGAGCAGCAAGACGTCGGCGGTGGACATGAGCTGGCGGGCCAAGCCGAGACGGCCGAGCTCGCCCCCGCTCAGCGCGGACAGCGGCGTGATGCGCGCCTGGGCGGGGTCGAACTCGAGGCCGTGCAACACCGCGTCGATGCGCGCCGTCACGGCGTAGCCACCCTCGCGCTCGAAGCGCTCCAGGTCTTCGCCGTATTGAGCCAACGCCCGGGGCGAGGAATCGTGGGCCAGATTCGCGGCTTGCTCGACGAGGGACTGCTCCAGCGTCAACAGCTCGGCGAGCTCGCCGGCCGCTGCTTCCCAGACCGTCGTGGCGGTGCCGTAGTCGCGGTGCTGCTCGAGCAGTGAGACGCGGAGACGCGGCGCGCGCGCAATGCTGCCGCGCGTGGGGTCGAGATCGCCCGTCAGCAGCCTGAACAGCGTCGTCTTCCCGGTGCCGTTCCTGCCAACGATGCCCCAGCGTTCACCGGGCGCGACCGTGAAGGAGACATCGGAGAAGAGTTTGGTGGCGCCGAAATCCACGCCGACGCCGGCGAAAGCGATTTGCGTCATGTGGAGACAACTTAACTACCGGTTTACATTCGACCCGTGCCCTCTTCCTTGTCAGCGCCCGGCGAACGGCTGCGCGCCTCCTGGCGCCGGCTCTCCAAGCTCCCGGGTGGCAAGACGCTGTTCAGTCTGCTCCTGGGCTGGATGACGCCATACTCGGGGACGATCGGCGCCCGGGTGGCAGAGCTGGAGCCCGGCTGGTGCCGGGTGACGCTGCGCGACCGCCGGCGGGTGCGGAATCATCTCGCGTCGATCCATGCGATGGCTCTGGCCAATCTCGCCGAGATGGCGAGTGGACTCGCGGTCCTGGTGGGCCTGCCGCCGGGCGTCCAGGGGATCGTGACCGGCTTCTCCATCTCCTATCAGAAGAAGGCGCGCGGGTTGTTGACGGCCGAGTGCCGCGCCAGTGGGCTCAACGTAACCGCCGAGCAGGAATATGAAGCCGCCGTTGCGGTCACCGATGCGCAAGGCGACGTCGTCGCGCGGGCAACCGCGCGCTGGCGGTTGCGGCCGATCCCGCCCCGATGAGTCTGATCGATACGGCCCTGACGCGGCGGCTCGGTATCGAGGTGCCGCTGATTTGCGGCGCGATGTACCCCTGCTCCAACGCCGAGCTGGTCGCGGCCGTCTCGGCGGCCGGGGGCATCGGCGTCGTGCAACCGCTGTCGATGATCTACGTGTATGGACAGGACCTGCGGGAAGGGCTGCGCCTCATCCGCCGCACGACCCACAAGCCGATCGGCATGAACGTGTTGATCGAGCGCAGCTCCAAGCTCTACCTCGAGCGCATGCGCCGCTACGTCGACATCGCCATGGAAGAGGGCGTGCGCTTCTTCGTCACGTCGCTGGGCAATCCGCGCTGGGTGGTGGATCGCGTCGCCCCGGAGGGCGGCGTCGTCTACCACGATGTCACGGAACGGAAGTGGGCCGAGAAGGGATTGGCGGGCGGGGTGAATGGGCTGATTGCGGTGAATGATCGAGCGGGTGGTCACGCCGGCCCGCGCAGCGCCCAAGCACTCTACGACGAGCTCGCCGGTCTCGGCGTGCCACTGGTCTGCGCGGGCGGCATCGGCGACGAGGCCGGTTTCCTCGCGGCGTTGCGCATGGGTTACGCCGGCGCGCAGCTCGGCACGCGATTCATCGCGACCACCGAGTGCGGTGCGCACGACGATTACAAGCAGGCGATCGTCCGTGCGAGCGAAGCCGACATCGTTCTCACCGAGCGCGTGACCGGCGTGCCGCTGTCCGTGATTCGCACGCCCTATATCGAGCGGATCGGGACCAAGGCCGGCCCGATCGCTCGTTGGATGCTGCGGGGCCGGA
>JBOHSJ010000069.1:0-10199 GCA_050733035.1 Gemmatimonadales bacterium
GGATGAACTCGAAGGCGTTGCGGCCCACGAACTCGGTGAGATCATATCCGAGCAGGCGCGTCGTGGCCGGGCTGCCGTAGAGAATCGTCCCGTCGGCTCCGAACAGTGCTACCGCGTCCCAGCTTTCCTCGACGAGCGCCCGAAACCGCCGTTCGCTGCTGCGGAGCGCCGCCTCGGCGGCCTGCTTGTCGGCTTCGCTCTGCGCAAACGCGAGCGCGCCGCGCACCGCGGAAGGAAGCCGGACGAGGTTGGTCTTGAGGACGTAGTCGGCGGCGCCGGCCCTGATGCACTCCGCGGCGGTTTCTTCGTCGAGACTGCCGGTGACGATGATCAGCGGAATGTGCGGTGCTTCGTCGCGCAGAATCTCGAGCGCCGCCATCCCGCCGAATCCGGGGATCGTGTAGTCGGCGAGGACGATATCGGGAGAAAAACCGGTCAGGGCGCGCCGAAACGCGGCGGCGGCTTGGACGCGCTGCGCGTCGCAGGGGATCTCGCCGCGCTTGAGCTCTCGGATCGCGAGCTCGGAGTCTTCGACGCGGTCCTCCGCGATCAGCACGCGCAGCGCACCTGAACCCCGCGGCGTGGTCATAAGTTATTGACTAGCAATAATATGGACATCTGGCAGGGGAGACAAGCAGCCACACCCTTACCGCGGATGCGCGTCGCGACTGTGAGCGGCTATTGCGGCGGATGGTTGAGCAGGAGCCAATACAGGCCGACGTCGGACACCGCGCGGGCGAACGCCTCGAAATCGACCGGCTTCACGATGTAGCTGTTCGCACCCAGCTCGTAGGCGCGTTCGATGTCCGGCTCCTCGCGCGACGACGTCAGGACAACGACGGGAATCGTCTTGGTCCGAGAGTCGGCTTTCAGGCGGCGCAGGACCTCGAGACCGTCCACCTTCGGCAACTTGAGGTCGAGCAGGACGACCTTGGGGATGGGCGTGGCGCCGCGCGCGAAGAAGTCGATGGCCTCCGCGCCGTCGCGACACACGACGACCTGATTAGCGAGATTCCGTTGCTTGAGCGCGCGCAGTGTCAATTCCGCATCGTTGGCGTTGTCCTCGACGAGCAGGATTTCGACTCCGCTGGGTTCCATCAGCTCTCCCCGTAGGGCAGCGAGAAATAGAAGGTGGCGCCTTCATTCAGCTTTCCCTCGGCCCACACCCGCCCGCCGTGCCGCTGGACGATGCGCTTGACGATGGCGAGCCCAACGCCGGTGCCTTCGAACTCTTCCGTGCTGTGCAGGCGCTGGAACACGCCGAACAGCTTGTCGACGTAGCGTGCGTCGAAGCCGGCGCCGTTGTCCTTCACGTAATAGACGGTCTGCTTGCCGTCGGGACGCGACCCGACTTCGATGCTCGCGTTCGGCCAGCCGCGTGTGAACTTCACGGCGTTCTGCAGCAGATTGCTGATCACCTGCCGCAGCAGCGCGCGGTCGCCCTGCGCCGGCAGCAGCGAGCCGATCTTGATTTCGAAGTGCCCGTTCCGCTCGCCTTCGCTACGCCGGATGTCGTCGGCGACCAACCGCGTGAGCTCGTTCATGTCGACGCGGCCTGCCGAAAGATCTTGGCGGCCGAGACGCGAGAAGGCGAGCAAGTCATCGATCAGCTGCCCCATGCGGCGGGTGTTCCCATCGATCACGCCGAGCAGGCGCTGCGCTTCGGGGTCCAACTGCGCGTTGTGATCCTCGAGCAGAATACGCGCGAAGCCGTGAATGGCGCGCAGCGGCGCGCGCAGATCGTGCGACACCGAATACGAAAACGACTCCAGCTCGGCGTTGGTCCCCGCCAGCTCCTGCGTGCGCTCGGCGACTTGGGCTTCCAGATCGTGGTGCGAGCGCGAGACCTGCTCCGCCATCGTGTTGAATGAGCGGGCCAGACGGCCCAGCTCATCATTGCGCGGCACGGACACGCGTTGCTCCAGGTCACCGGCGGCCAGGGCTTCTGACGCCTGCGTGACGTCGACGAGGGGTCTCGTCAAATACCGGCTGCCCCACCACGCGAGCAGCGCGCCGGCGATGACGATGAGGGCGGCGATCGGCGCCATGCTGAGCAAATAGGCCTGCGCGGGAGCGCGGACCAGGCGGCTCGGGATCTCCGCAACGACCATCCAGGGCGTACCTGGAACGGGGGCCGCGCTCGCTCGCCGCGACTCACCACGATTCTCGTAACGGACCGGCGTACGGCTGCTCAAAACCGCCGTCGGAGGAGCTGGGACAATCGCCGCAAAGTCGGTCCACGGGTCGCCGGAGGCGTTGCCGAGCAGCAGCGCGATGTCCCCTCCCGCCAGTCCTGTGAGCGCCGTCCGCGTCCGTTCGTTGAGCTGCAGGCGCGCGACCAGCTGGACGATGCCCCCGCTCCCTTCCTCGGACCCCGTCGCCGACGCGACCGCGAAGAAGAGGACCGTATCGCGCCGCAGCAACGGGCCGTAACGCGCGGAATCGGTTCCCGGCGAAACGAGGACGCTTTCAGCGATCGCGAACAGCCCCGTGCGGAGCAGGAGTTTGCCGCTGAAGTCCCGTAGCTCGAGGCCAACGTTGGTCGCGGTATCGGCGGTGATACGCCGCATTGCGGTGAGGGCCTGTTCGCGGCCGCGCTGGGCCTTCGACCGGAGGAACGTCGTAATCGCCGGGTTGTTCGCGAGGGCGGTGACCCGGGTCCGCGTCTGGCCCGTCTGAAACAGATCGGCCAGCACTTTGCCCGCGAGCGGCAAGCGCGTGTCCATCAAGACCCGGGACGCCTGCCGGACCGCGCCATAGCCGATCGCCAGCTGGGCGACTGCCACCGCCACGACCAGTGCCGACACGAGGAGCGGCAGCTTCCGTTGGATGGACCAGTTCACGGAGCCTCCAAGACCTCGCGGACTTTCCGGACGACCGCTTCGGTGGTGAAGGGTTTCGCGAGATAGGCGACGCCCGGTTCCAGCATGCCGTGATTGGCGATCGCGCCGTCGGGATACCCCGACATATAGAGCACCCGCAATCCCGGACGTGCCGGCCGCAGCGTCTCCGCAAGCTTGCGGCCGTTGGTGTCCGGCATGATGACGTCCGTCAGCAGCAAGTCGATCGCGCCTTTGTGGCGCCGCGCGATGTCCAGCGCGGTGCTGCCGCGGTCGGCTTCGAGCACGGTGTATCCCTGCGTCGCGAGCGCGCGATGCGTCAGCCGGCGCAGCTGCTCGTCGTCTTCGACCACCAGCACCGTCCCGCTGCCGTGCCGGGCGACTTCGACCGGCGCGGCCTTCCCGATGTCTTCCGGCAACGCCTGGATCGCCGGGAGATAAATCTTGAACGTGGTCCCTCTGCCCGGCTCGGTGTACAGCCAGATGTTGCCGCCGCTCTGCTTCACGATCCCGTAGACGGTGGAAAGACCGAGGCCGGTACCCCGTCCCGCGGGCTTGGTGGTGAAAAACGGCTCGAAAATGCGCGCCTTGGTCTGCTCGTCCATGCCGCAGCCCGTATCGGTGACGGCGAGCATGACGTAGTCGCCGGGAATCACCGAGACATGTTGCGTCGCGTACTCGGGGTCCAGCGTGGCGTTTGCGGTTTCTATCGTGAGGGTGCCGCCCTCGGGCATCGCGTCGCGCGCGTTGATCGCCAGGTTCATGATCACCTGCTCGAGCTGATTGGGATCGGCCCGCGCGGCGTCCAGATCCTGCGCGAGTGAAGTCCTCAGGTCGATGTTCTCGGAGATCAGCGAGCGCAGCATCTTGTCGAGATTCAAGATGACGTCGTTCATGTCGAGGATGCGCGGTTCCAGCACCTGCTTGCGCGAAAAGGCGAGGAGCTGGCGGGTAAGCGCCGCGGCGCGGCGCGCCGCTTTTCGGATCTCCTCGAGATCCTCGAGCTGCCGCGTGTTTCCGCCCAGCTCGGAGGCCAGGAGATCCGTGTAGCCGACGATCGCCGTGAGAATGTTGTTGAAGTCGTGCGCGACGCCCCCGGCGAGCTGGCCCACCGCTTCCATCTTCTGTGACTGCATCAGCTGCTCTTCCAGGTGTTTGCGCTCGGTGATTTCGGTTGCTACGCCGAGCAGCGTGGATGAGCCGTCATCTCGCATGCGCAGCGGAACTTTGATCGTTTGAAACCAGCGGGTTTGTCGGGTGGTCGGGTTCGTGACGGGCTCTTCGCTAATCAGCTTTGGGCGACCGGAGAGCATCACCTCTCGGTCGTCGCGCAAGAAATGCGCGACCTCCTCGGCGTGGGGGTTGAAGTCCGCGTCGGTCTTGCCCACCATCTGCTTTACGGTGGTACCGTAGACGTCGGCGGAGGCTTGGTTGACGAGAACAAAGCGCCCCTCCCAATCCTTCACGAAAATGAGATTCGGATTGGCATCGATGATCTCCCGCAGCAACCGCTCGTGCTGCTGTAATGCCTGTCGCTGGCGCGCGCGCTCGAGCGCCTCGAGCACTGCGGGGCCGAGGCGTACGACGCGATCCTTGAGGATATAATCGGCCGCCCCGCTCTTCAGATATGTGACTGCGGTCTCCTCGTCGAGCGAACCCGTGACGAGAATGAACGGCACGTCGGGTAACGCGCGATGCGCGAGCGCGAGTGCCTCCGCTCCGCCGAAGCCCGGAATATTGTGATCGCAGAGAATGACCTGCGGCTGAAAATCGGTGAGCGCCGCGACGAATGCGGCTTCGTGGCGGACGTGATGGATGGAAGGCTGCGGCGCGAGCTTCATGAGCTCACGGCGGATCAGGACGGCGTCGTTGTCGTTGTCCTCGACCATGAGCACACGAACCTGTTCCATGCCACAGTTTTGGATACGCTTGAAATTGTGTCTGTCGGCGGGTGGGAACTGTATTGGTAGGGGTTCACCTACTCCATTCTAGGACGATGTCGAGCGCAACGCGGCTGGACTGACGAGGCCGTGTTGGGTCGCGTAAAACGTCAGCTCGGCGTTCGATTTCATCCGGAGTTTGTGGAGCAGCCGTGCCCGATACGTCGTCACCGTCTTGGGCGATAGCCCGAGCTGGCGACTGATCGCGGTAATCGGACGGCCGGCGGCGAGCAGCCGCAAGACCTCGAGCTCCCGGTCGGAGAGCTGCTCGTGCGGGGCGGGGGGCTGACCGCCGAGTCCATCGGCGACGGCCTGCGCCATCGCCGGGCTCAGGTACTTGTGTCCGGCCATGACCCGTTCCAGGGCTCGCAGCAGTTCCTCGGGAGCGGACTCCTTCGTCAGGTATCCGGCGGCCCCGATCTCGAGGACGCGCAATGCCAGCTGATCTTCGGGGAACATCGTGAGAATCAAGACGGGCAGCCGCGGCCGGGCGGCGAGCAGCTCGCGCAGGACGTCGAGCCCGTGGCGATCGGGCAGACCCAAATCGAGCAACACGACATCCCATCGATCACCCAACGCGAGCGCCAGCGCTTCGGCCGCGGTCCCAGCCTCGCCGAACTCCACGCCGTCTGGGAGCCCTTGCAGGATTTCGATCAGCCCCCGGCGCACCAACGCATGGTCATCCACCACGAGAATGCGGTTCATGGAGTCGGCGGAAACCAGGCGGCGACGCGCGTGCCGCCGCCGGAGCGAGGCGCCACCTCGAGGACGCCACCGAGTGCGGATGCTCGCTCGCGCATTCCGAGAATGCCCAGCGATCCGGGTCCGATCGAGCTGGCTTCGGTGATGCCGCTCCCGTCATCGTTGATTTCCAGCGCAACGCAGCCGCTCGTCATGCCGAGCTCGATGTCCACGCGCGTCGCGCCGGCGTGCCGCAGGACGTTCGTGAGGGCCTCCTGGACGATGCGAAACAAGGCCGTGGCGAGCTCATCGACGATTGCACCTTCGGTCGGATGAATGATGATCTTGCAACGAATGCCGGTACGCCGGGAGAAATCCTGCCCCAGCCATTCGACGGCTGCCGGCAAGCCGAGCTGATCGAGGATCGGAGGCCGGAGGTCGCTGGCGATGCGGCGGACACTCTTCACCAGATCGTCAACCATGGACACCGTCTCATGCAGCCGGGTGCCTAGCCCCGGCGATTCTCTCGTGGCCGCTTCCTGGGCCGCGGACAGCTGCAGCTTCAGGGCCGTCAGGGCTTGTCCGAGGCTGTCGTGAATCTCGCGCGCGATGCGCGTGCGCTCGCTTTCACGAATGTCCTGTTCCCGCGTTGCGAGACTGCGCAGCGCCGCGCGCGACGCGCGCAACTGCTCTTCCGCCCGCTTCGCCTCGGTAATGTCGCGGTAGGTGCCCAGGGTGCATTGCTGTCCCCCAATCTCGATCTTGACGAGAGAGAGGAGCACCGTGCGCGGTCCGGTGTCCCGCGCGAACAGCTCGAGCTCGACATCGCCGACCGTGCCGCGGTCGGCCAGCTCTTGAATCACGGACGCGCGTCGTCCAGCATCGATCACGCCGAGCGACACGGTGGTCTGACCAAGCACGTCGTCCCGCGGGCGGTTGATGAGCCGCGAAAACGCTTCATTCGCATCCAGCACCTGGCCGTCTTCCAGCCTCGTGATCAGCAACGGCAGGGCATTCGCATGGAACGCCTTGGAGAAGCGCTGCTCGGATTCAACGAGGGCGTGCTCCGCTACGCGGCGGCGTGAGACGTCTCGGGTAATGCCGAGCGAGGAGCGAACCGTTCCGGAGGTGTCCCTGAGCGGCACGGCATGGGTCGAAAGCCACATTCGCCTGCCCTTCAACCCGACGATTTCGAACTCCAGGGTTCCCGAGCCGCCGGCGAACACGCGGCGCTGCAGGTCATTGAATGGGGCGCGGTGCTCAGGGGCAATCAGCTGAGTGATTTCGGCCCCGCGCACCTGGTCGATGCTCTCGGCCTGGATCATCGCCAGACCGGCCGGGTTCATGTCGAGGAGGCGGCCCTGCTCGTCCAGCAGCTTTACACACTCGGGCTCGCTTTCGATGATCGTGCGGAGGTGGGTCTCACTGTCGCGCAGCGCATCTTCCGCCCGGCGTGCGTCGGTGACATCGACGGCGAAGCCCACAACGCCAACGATGTCTCCGTGCGCGTCCACGAGCGGTTCCACGTGGGACGTGAATGTCCTCCCCGAGAACCGTGTTTCGTACGACGACGACTCCCCGCGCAGCGCTGCCTGATGGGCCGCGTGGACGATGGGCGCATCCCCAGCATCCACAAATGACGCGATCTCCGGGCCATCGAAGGTTCCGGGAGTCTGACCCGGCGCCAGCGCGCCGCCGTATCGCGAGGTTAAGCGCAGCTCGGTATCAGTGGACCACACAATCACCGGCAGCTGGGCGACGAGCCGGGTGAAGTGCTCAGCGCCAATCCCGAGCGCGGTCTGACTCATGTTGCTACGGTAGCCCATGGACTATCAGGCGTCCAGCACGTCGCGCACCTTGCGCGCCAGATAGTCGGGCGAAAACGGCTTCTGGAGGAAGGCGCTCCCTGGGGGAAGCTCGCCGTGCTGCACCACGGCATCCCCCGGATATCCCGACATATAGAGGACGCGAATGCCCGGCCGGCGCGCGGCCAACGTGTCCGCGAGATCGCGGCCGGATAAGCCGGGCATCACGACATCGGTGAGCAGCATGTGAATGGTGCCGCCGTGGCGCTCGACCAGGCGCAGCGCCGCTGTGGCATCTGCAGCGGCGAGCACGAGGTAGCCCTGCGCCTCGAGCGCGCGCCGGCTGAGCGTGAGGACCGCGGGCTCGTCCTCCACGACGAGAATCGTTTCGGTGCCGCGGTCGGCGCCGCCCTTGGCCGAAGGCGGCGCGGCGGCGACCGGCGCGGCGATCCGCGGCAGATAGATCTTGAACGTCGAGCCCCGACCCGGCTCGGAATGGACGGAGATGTATCCGTCGCTCTGCTTGACGATGCCGTACACGGTGGCGAGCCCGAGCCCGGTGCCCTTGCCGACTTCCTTGGTCGTGAAGAAGGGCTCGAACAGGTGCGCGCGGACCGTGGCGTCCATTCCGATGCCGGTGTCCGTGACCGCGATCATCGAGTAGGGACCCGGCACCGAGCCGAGGTGGGCCTGTGCGAATGTTTCGTCGAGGTCCACGTTGGTGGTCTCGATCGTGAGCTTGCCCCCATCCGCCATCGCGTCGCGCGCGTTGACGGCCAGGTTCACAAGGACCTGTTCGATCTGATTGGGGTCCGCGCGCACGCGGCCCAAATCGGGCGCCAGCACCGTCACCAGCGCGAAGTGCTCGCCGATCAGGCGGCGCAACATCTTGTCCATCTCGGCGACGACCACGTTGAGGTCGAGCACCTCCGGTTGGAGCATCTGCCGGCGGCTGTACGCCAGCAGCTGGCGCGTGAGCGACGCCGCCCGCTCGGACGCTTTGCGGATTTCTTCCACGTCGCCGCGCTTGGCGTCCCCCGGCGGCAGGTCCCGCAGCAGTAGCTGGGTGTTGCCCAGGATGGCGGTCAGCAGGTTGTTGAAGTCGTGGGCAATGCCGCCGGCCAACTGACCCACCGCCTCCATTTTTTGCGCCTGGCGAAACTGTTCCTCGAGATGCCGCTGATCGCTGACGTCCCGCTGCGTGCCCCAGACACGGACCAGCGTTCCGTCCTCGATGAAGCCGACGACGTTATTCAGGAAGACGCGCGGCTTGCCGTCCTTGGCATGCTCGCGCGTCTCAGAATCGGACATACGATATCCGGCTCGGATGAAGGCGCGGATCTGCTCGCGGTTGGCCGGGTCCCCGACGTTGTGCAGGTCGGCGAGCGCGGTACCCACCAGCTCGCGCGCTTCCTTGTGCCCGTACATCCGCGCCATCGCGTCGTTGCATTCGGCGATGCGCGCGCCCGCATACAACCGATCGATTTGGTCGTCCTCGGGGAGCGTGACCGGCACGGGAGGATCGATCTCGAGACGGGACACTCCCTCCGAGCTCTGGGCAATGAAAGAGCGATAGCGCTCCTCGGCGCGGCGCCGGTCCGATACGTCCATGCCGATCGCCAGCCAGCCGCCGTCGCTCAGCGGCGCATTCGCCCAGATTGTATCGAGGATCGTGCCCTGGCGCGTGCGCGTCCGGAAATCGGTCCACTGACCAACTGGGGCGCCGATCGACTCGCGTACCCGCTCCCGATCGACCGGGTTGGGATACAGCTCGGCGAAGATGTCGCGCTCACGAGCTTCGCCGATATCGTACCCGAGCGTCCGCGTCCACTCCCGATTGCCCCACTGAATGCGGCCCTGGCCGTCGAGGAACACGAGCATGACAGGGATGTTGTCCACGATCTGCTGCAGCAGCTCGCTCTGCTCTCGCCACGCGTCTTCGACGCGCTTGCGCTCGATCGCCATCGCCATCTGCGACGAGACGAACGTGAGGATGTCGAGCTCGCTCTGCCCGTAGCGCACGCCCTGCGAGTAGGTCTGCGTGACGACGACCCCGATGCTACGGTCCTTGACCTTGAGCGGGACGCCGAGCCAGTCGATGGACGGAGCGCCGATCAGCTCCGCTTCGCCCGCCGCGACGAGCTCCTCATAAACCTCGGGCGTCGCAAGAAGCGGGCGTCCCGTGCGCAGCACGTACTCCGTCAGACCCTTGCCGAGCTTGCGCGGCTTCACATCACAGGTGAGGTCGATCTCATCGACGAAGTAGGGAAACTCGAGCCGATCGTTTTCGGGATCGTAGAGCGACACGTAAAAGTTCTTGGCCGGCATCAGCTCACCGACGATTTCGTGGATCGCTCGCAGCAGCTCCTGGAGACTGTCCGCCGTGTGCGCCGTGTGGGAGATTCGGTATATCGCCTCCTGAACGCACTCCGCGCGCCGGCGCGCCGTGACGTCGCGGAAACTCCAGACACGCCCAACGGCCCGCGTTTCGAGCCACAGCGGGATCGAATACCGCTCGAACACGCGTCCGTCCTTGAACGTGAGCACGTCGAAACTGTCGGCGTCCGGGTCCGAATACCGATCCACGATTCCGTCCACGAAGAGCTGTGGATTGATCAGCTGGTTCCGCACGTGCTCGATCAGGCGCCACCGGCCGGCAGCGTCATCGTTGGCGGCGATCAGCTCGGACGGCAGGTTCCACATCTCCTCGAACCGGCGGTTGTGCGAGACGATCTTCCCGTTGAGGTCGACCACGAGAATGCCGTCGGCCGTGGACTCGAGCGTCGCCTGGAGCACGGACACCGTGAGGGAATCGGCGACCCTACGGGGTTTCTTCGCCCTGCGCGCGGGAGCCGGCTTCTTCGTGGTCGGGGGGCGGCGTGAAGTCATGGGCCCAATGTAGGGGTCCGGGTGACTTCGGTCACGGGTGTGCC
>JBOHSJ010000070.1:0-6064 GCA_050733035.1 Gemmatimonadales bacterium
GGCTACGGTCTCGCCCGGCCGCGCGACGAACGCGGCGCCCGCACGGACTGCCGCGCCTCCGCCGAACCCGCCTCCGCCGCCCCCTCCTCCGAAGCCGAAGCGCTGCGCGACTTCCTGGAGGTCGCCCGCCAGCAGTCCCTGCTTGATCGCGGTGAGCGTCTGCTCATTCCCGCCGGCTTTGATCATCGAGTCGAACACGACGGTGATGCGCGCCACCGTCCAGGCGCTGTCGCGGCGTTGCGACGTCGAGAGCGCGAGCGGAGCCGGCGCGCGGCCGGCGAAGTTCCAGCTCACGCGGTGCACGCCGGCCGAGGCCGGCCCCTGGAGGGTGCGGATCGTATCGCCCCGGACGTCGAGAATCGCGATACGCGTGCGCGCGCGCCGGTCGCCGCTGCCCTTGGCGAGCCGGTACACGATCTCGGCGCCGTACGGCGGGCTCTGCGCGCGGAACACCTTGTGGCCGCCGGACCCGCCGCCGAGCGGCGCCTGCCCGTACTGGTAGCCGATTTTGGGCTGGAACAGATAGGCGTCGGCCATCACCGCGCTGTCGTTGAGCTGCTGCAGCGGCGCGACGTCGACGATCCAGATCGAGCGCCCGTGCGTCCCCGCGATCAGCTCGCGCTCACGCGGATGGATCTTCAAGTCGTGCACGGGGACGACCGGCAGGTTCGTCATGAATTTCTGCCACGACGCCCCGCGATTGAGCGATACATACACGCCCACGTCCGTCCCCACGAACAAGAGGTCGCGGTTCGTCGGGTCCTCGCGGATCACATGGACGAAGTTCGGACCACCCTTGGGCAGGTTGTTCGCGATCGAGCGGAATGAGCGCCCGAAGTCGGTCGTGACGAACACGTACGGCGTGAAGTCGTTGGTACGATGGCCGTCGAACGTCACGTAGAACGTGGCGCTGTCGAAGCGCGACGGCTCGATCCGGCTGACGTAGGTGTTTGGCGGCACGCCGGCGAAGCGGCCTGTGAGATTCTCCCACGTCCCGCCGTCCTTCCTCGTGATCCAGACATTACCGTCGTCCGTACCGGCGATCAGGATTCCCGGCCGGACCGGCGATTCCGCCAGCGACACGATCGTGCAGTGCGTCTCCGCACCGGTGAGGTCGGGCGTGACGCCGCCCGTGCCGCGCAGCGAGACCCGAATCTTCGTCGTGTCCCCCGTGGACAGGTCCGGCGAAATCGGATAGAGGTGCTCGCCGCGCATCGTGGACTTCATCACCTTGTTGGCGCCGGCGTAGAAGACGTTCGGATTGTGCGCCGACAGCAGGAACGGCGTGTTCCAGTTCCAGCGCAGCGCCAGCTCGGCGGAGTCGGTGCGCTGGCGGGCGCGCAGCTCCGCGATGCGACGGCGCTGCGCGGCGGTCTCGGGCCGCGTCGTGTCGGGCCGCTCGATCACGACCGAGTCCTCGAACATCTGGTAGCGCGGCCGGTAATCGGGGCGCTGCAGCGCCGTGCGTTCGCCGGTGCGCGTATCGAGGCGCGACATGTTGCCGCCCTGCGACTCGACGTAGATGATCCACGGCTCGCGCGGATCCTGCTGCGTGACGAAGCCGTCGCCGCCGCCCACGTTCACCCAATCGGCGTTGGTGAGGTCGCCCTGGCGCCGCCGCGACGGAGCGCACCAGGAGCCGTTGTCCTGGAGGCCGCCACAGACGCTGTAGGGGAATTCCATCCCGTAGCTGACGTTGTAGAACTGGCCCAGCGGCAGAACGTTGGGGAAGTCCCAGTTGCCGCCTTTGTCCCACGAAATCGCGATGCCGCCGTCATTGCCCACGATCACGCGATTGGGGTTCGAAGGATCGATCCACATCGCGTGATGATCGACGTGGATGCCCTGCGTGGCGTTGCCGACCGTCTTGCCGCCGTCGTTCGAGTAATGCACCGGCGTCGAGGACCAGTACACGCGGTTCGGGTCCTTGGGATCCACGCGCACCTGAGAGTAATAGAAGGGGCGCACGTTGTTGCCGTTCGTTTTTTCCCACGTGGCGCCGCCGTCTTGAGAGCGGTAGAGGCCCGAGGGGCGAACCTGCGGCGCCTTTCCCGCGCCTCCTTGCGCATTGGCCGTTGTGTCGGCTTCGACCATCAGGTAGATGACTTTTGGATCCGAGGCTGCGATCGCGATGCCGATACGGCCCTTGGTCGTCGTGGGGAGGCCGCCGCCGCGCGCTTCGGTCCACGTTTTGCCGCCATCGCTCGTTTTCCAGAGCGCGCTGCCGGGGCCGCCCGAGCGCAGGGAGTAGGGGCCGCGCACGCGATCCCAGCTCGAGGCGAGCAGCACGTCGGGATTCGACGGATCCATCGCGACGTCGACGAAACCTGCTTTATCTGAAATGAATTTGACGAGCTGCCAGGTCTGGCCGCCGTCGGTCGTCTTGTAGAGCCCGCGCTCGGCGTTCGGGCCCCAGATTTGGCCGAGGGCGGCGACGTAGACGATGTTCGGGTTCGTCGGGTGCACGACGATGCGGCCGATCGCGCCGGAGCGCTCGAGCCCCATGCGCTTCCACGTGAGCCCGCCGTCGGTGGACTTGTAGATGCCGCAGCCGGGCGAAATCGAATTGCGCGAATCTTCCTCCCCCGTGCCCGCCCACACCTGCATCGTGTCACTGGGAGCGATCGCGAGGTCGCCCATCGAGATGCATTCGTAATGGTCGAACACGGAGCGGTACGTCGTGCCGCCGTTCGTGGTCTTCCAGATGCCGCCCGACGCGGCCGCAAAGAAGAACGTGCTCGAGCCGGGAATACCTTCGACGTCGGTGATGCGGCCCGCCATGTTCGCGGGGCCGATCGGCCGCCAGCGGAAACCGGCGAGCAGGGTGGAGTCGAGGGTGATGGAAGCGGGACGTTGTTGCGAGAGGGCAGGGACTGCGACGAGTGTGAGGACGGCGACAGCCGCCCACGGGCGCTGAAACATGACGGTCCTCAGATGATGGTGTTGAGTTCCACAACGCTGCAGCGAAGTGACTACGAAGGGAAGGGGGCGTTAGGCGGCGATTCCGAGATCTTGCGCCACACGGGCCAGACGCCGATCGAGCGTCCACAAGCGCAGCCGGTCGAGCCGGGCGGAGGCCAGGAGGTGCGCGTCCACCCAGCCGATGCCGCGCTCCCAGAGCGGGGCGCGGTCGATCAGAGCGAACACTCCGGGCCCTAGCGCTCGCGGGTAAAGACGGCGCGCCAACCGCGATCGAGCGGCACCCAGGTGAAGTGATCCGGGTCGATCAGGGTCAGGGTAAACGACTCCATCAGGCGCCGGCCAGTATTCGGCGCGGGCGTGACGGGCGTGACGGGCGTGAACGTGACGAGTGGTTCGCCGGGGCTCATGGTGCCCGTGAGGAACTCGGGGCTGGTCCCGTCGCTGTAGACCGCCGAGCTGTAGAAGCGCCCGGTTGTCGGGTCGAAGCCGATGATTCCCTGGCTCCGGTTGCCGGAGTGATCGACTTCTTCGGACCACTGGAGCCGGAGATCATTGTAGATGGTGTCTACAACGCGGATGCCGGACGCGTCAGGCGGTCCGTCGAAGTTGCCGGCGAACCAGATCGCGAAGCGCCAGCGTCCGACGAGCTGATGGACGATGCTCCGTGCCGGCTGCAGCGCTGGTTGCGCGTCGGCGGTGGATGGGGCCGGCGCGGCAGGGCGTGCCATTTTTTGGCCACCTTGTGCTGCGAGGCGGCGGGGCGGCGCGACCAGCGTCGTGCCAACGACGATGAGCGCGGCGATAAGCGCGTAGCTGCGATTGGCGTGCATGCTGGGGGGGAGTGCACGCGGTGTGCCGGGGCTGAGTGAGCACCGGCGCAGGGCTGAAGCAGACGCGTCTCGCGAGCGATCGTGCAGGCTGCGGGGGTCTACTCGCTCAGCTCCCGTAGCGCCCCGAGCGGCGTGCCGCGCAACGCCTCGCGACTGTTGGCGAGCCCGACGACGGCGGTGAGGGCGCAGACCACGATCCACACGCCGGCCAGCTGCAGTGCCGGCACGCGGTAGGTCGAGTCGAAGAGGAAGGTGACGAGGGCCCAGCCCGCCACGCCCGCGAGCAGCACCCCGATCAGGGCCGCCAGCGATCCCCACGCCACGTACTCGGTGAGCATGATCTGGCGCACCTGGCGCCCCGTCGCGCCCATGGTCTTGAGCAGCACCGACTCGCGCAGCCGCTGGAAGCGCGAGGCCGCGAGCGCGCCGATCAGGATCACCAGCCCAGCGCCGATGCTGAACAGCGCCATGAAGCGCACGGCGAGCGAAACGCTGCTGAGCAGGCCGTCCAGCGCGCTCTGCACCAGGGTGAGATCCAGGGCGGAGACATTCGGATAGGCGAGCACGATGTCGCGCTGCAGCTCGGCGCGGCGCGTGGGGTCGTCCACGCGCGTGAGCGTCACGATCGTCTGCGGCGCGCGCTCCAGCACGCCGGGCTCGAACACCACGAAGAAGTTCGGCGCAAACCTCGCCCAGGCGACGCGCCGGATGCTGGCGATCTGTGTCTCGATCTCGACGCCCTGGACGTTCCACGTGATCCGGTCGCCGATGCCCACCCCCAACGCGTCACGGGCCACCTCTTCCTCTATAGAGATCCTCGGCAGGGAGCCGGGAGCAGGGAGCTGGGAGCCGGACCACCACTCGCCGGCGACGAGCTGCTCGGACTCCACCATCGTATCGCGATACGTATTGCGGTACTCGCGCCGCGTCGCCCAGCGGTCCGTGAGCGAATCGGGGAGCCGGCCGTTCACCCGCGCGATCCGGGCCGGTACGATCGGTGTCGGATCGCCGGCGTGTACGCCCCGCTCCCGCAGTAGCGCGCTGATGCCGTCCCGCTGATCTCCCTGAATGTCGAACAGCACCTGGTTCGGACGATTGGGCGAGGCGTCGAGCGCGAACTGCTCCACGAGGTTGCGCTGCACGACGTAAAGCGTAGCCACGAGAAAGACCCCGAAGCCGATCGCGAGCGTGACGGGCACCGTCTGGTTCTCGGGCCGGAACAGATTCGCCACGCCCTGGCGGATCACGTAGCTCGCGCGGGAGGGGAACCAGCGCCGCACCGCGGCCATCAGCAACCGCGCGGCCGCCCACAGCACGCCGGTCGTGACCAGCACAGCGGCGGCGAACGCGAGCCCCACCGCGGCATTCGGCGCCTGCCAGATCGAGACCAGCACCAATCCCGTAAGCAGCACTCCAATCACGAGGATCCGGCCGTGCGTCCGTGCGGCCGTCCGGCCGTCTGTCTCACGGCGCAGCGCTCGCAGCGGCGGCACGTCTTTCAGGCGGAGCAGCGGCAGCAGCGCGAAGGCAGCCGCGGTGCCGGCGCCGATCGCGAGCCCCGCCCACACCGTCGGCCAGTGGACGGCGACGGAGACTTTCACGGGAACCCAGTCGCCCACGATCGCGGGAAGAATCATCTGGACCGCGAGGCCCAGGACGACGCCTGCCGCCGCGCCCAGCACGCCGAGCGCCACGGCCTGGAGCACGTAGATGGCGAGGACGATGCGCGCGGACGCGCCGAGGCAGCGCAGCAGCGCCGCCCCGTCCAGCTTTTCGCGGACGAACACGCCGACGGCGCTGCCCACGCCGAGGCCGCCGAGCAGCAGGGCCACCAGGCCCACGAGTCCCAGGTAGCGCGCCAGGCGGCCCAACGCCTGCGAGATGTCCTCTTCTTCTTCGGCGGCCGTCTCCGTCCGGATCCGATGCCGCTGGAAGAGGGCGTTGTGGCTGTTGAGGAAGGGCTGGAGCGCGGTGCCGTCCGTGAATTGCACGTACGCGCGGTACTGGGCCCGGCTGCCGAAGCGGAGCAGGTTGGTCTCGCCCACGTACTGCGCCGGCATGAAGACGCGGGGGCCGATCGCGGTGCGGAGACCGACGTCGCCCGGTGCGTCGGTCACGACGCCGGCGATCGTGAACCGCCCGTCGCCGATGAGCACCGTGTCGCCGACGGCGGCGTCGATATGGACGAGAACGGCGGGGTCGACCAACACATGGCGCCCGCTCTGGAGTTCACGCCACAGGTTCGCCGGGTCCGTCTGGATAGTCCCGTAGTAGGGAAACCCGCCACTGACCGCACGCACCTCGAACAGCCG
>JBOHSJ010000071.1:0-2203 GCA_050733035.1 Gemmatimonadales bacterium
GCGCATGGGCGTGTCTTGGTTAAGGCATTTCGAAGCTACGAGGGCGCACGATGCCCTGCCAGCCGCGCGCCGTAGTGCGCGCGATCAGCAGCCCGCGCCGCCGCCCGAATTGGCGCGCAGCGCTTGCCGGAAGGGGCTCCCGATCCTACTACCGTCTGAAGGAAAGGCCGAGCGTCGCGCCGCTCCCGATGATCATCTGCTCGTCGAACACGAGGTCGGTGCGCACTTGTAGCGGGATCGAGAACTTGCCGGCGACCGGGAAGCGGAATGTCAGTGCCGCGCTCACGCCCATGTCCGTGAAGTCCTCGAACATGTAGGCCGCGGCGCCGAGATCCAGTGAGACAGCGCTCGAAAGGGGCCGTCGAGCTACGGCACCGAGACGCATGGCAGCGACGTCGCGCGTGAGAGTCGATGGTGTGAACGGCACTTCGTAATAGAAGAAGTAGCGGTGCCCGGCCTCGAGTCCGAGATGAAAACCACCGGCGTTGAGGAACAGGAGCCGCGCGTCGAAGAGGTACAGCATCAACTCTTCGTTTGTTGCGGTGGCGCCGCCCCACTTCTCCAGATCGACCTGCGTATATCCGATTCCGCCGCCGACCTCGAAGAGGAGCTCACGCCGAGATGCCGGTGATCCAGCCTGCTGCGCCTGCCCACCGCTCTGCGCCACACAAGGACTCGCAACGACCAGCAACAGCGCCGCAACCACGATCGAGCGTTTCATCGGGTCTCCTGGAAGGTTTTTCTACGGCGAGTAAGTGATCGCGATGCGCTCGTCGAGGCACTCCCTGCGACCGACCGTGCCGACGGGCACCGCACAAGGGAAGAAGCGAAAGCGCGCCTGCGCGGGACGCGCGCGGCGCAACGATTCCACCACGACGGGATCGTTCACGATCATGCGAAGCACCCCCGGCGCGATTTCGGTGCGCAGCGTGACATTGAGAAGACGCGTAGTGTCCTTCTGCACGCCGGCCGCAGATGCGCCACCAAACACCGACCGATTCGCCGTCGGCGGCAGGACGTCGCCGAGCAGCACGGCCCTCGGCGCGGCAACGGCCGATTTTGCCTGACTGTTCGTCGTCATCCGGTAATAGCGCGTCCCCAGATCCACATTGACTTCCCACGAGTACTCCACCCGGCCCGCAGGCGATTCCGCCCGATCGAGCGCGAACGGCGCGGAGTCGTCGACCTTCCACTCGAAGACGGCCTGACGCTCGCTCACGGTCGCGCTGCCCGGCCGCATGCGCGCCGCGGCGCTGCGTTTCACCGCGTTGTACGCCTCGGCCGGACCGCGGTACCACGCGAAGCCGGCCGCCTTTGGCTCGAGCATGGTGTCGTTGGTGACTGCGTTACTCGCCGTCGAGAATGCAAGGAAGTTCTGCCCGCGCTTCGCCAGCGAGTCGGCCGCGACCAGCAAATCGGCCGATCGCTTGTTCGTCGTGTCCGCAACGTCGGCCAGCACGGACAGTATCATCGGCAACCAGGGACCCAGTTGCGGGGCCGCGACGAAGTCCGCGAGGTGCGCCAGCAGACTGTCGAGTTGCCGGCCACGGAACTGGCGCGTGATATGGGGTTCGTCCTCCGGATCCTGATTCCCCATCAGCGTCAGGAGTGCGGTGAACTCTGGATTCGGAGCACCGGGCGCTACGGCTCGGCGCAGCGCGGCTTGTTGTTCCAACAGCACCTGCGCGGCGGACGCGCGCCCGCGAGCAAGATTCAACGCGAACGACCAGATCGCAGCGTCCGAACTGGCTGCCAGGTTGTTCATGTTCGCGAAGAATCCGCCGTTCGCGAGCGAGTCCGCGATGCGTGAGGCGCCCGCGATGTTGCCGGACTTCCCGAGAATCACCAGGCGGCGCGCGGCCGGCGACCACGCGGGCGTCTGGATGCCGATGGACTCGGCGGCCGCGAGCTCCTTGAGCGCGCCGGCATAATCGCGATCGAGGGCCAGCAACATCGTCATGAGCTGCCTCGGCGCCGCCTGGTCCGCCGCCGCGGCGATCCACCGGTCCCCCCACGCCCGGGCGACACGACGCGATGCCCGTTGCAGGGCTCTCATGGAATCCTTGGGGATCACCGAGAGCGATTCGGCCGGGATAAGCGCAAGACTGTCCCCGCTCAGAACAGGCGCGAACACGCGGATACCCTCGCGCCGCTGGATCAGCTGGATGAGGTCAGGAAACGACGTTGGCTCGCGGTTCATCCC
>JBOHSJ010000072.1:0-3172 GCA_050733035.1 Gemmatimonadales bacterium
TGCCGCTGGGCGCCGACAAGCTCGCGGTCACCGTGTTCGGCGACCTGGGCGACTCGTGGGATCCCGGAGAGCCGGCGCGGCTCCATCGCTTGCGCTCGGTGGGCGCCGAGCTCGTGGGTGACGTCACGATTAGCTACGATCTGCCGCTGCGCGTGCGCGTCGGCGTCGCGCAGCCGGCCACCGGTCATGCGCAGGTGTACGCGGCCTTCGGCGCCGACTTCTGACGTAGCTCGCAAACCGCCCCTGGCGGTCGCAGGTATAATGAAAGGAGCATGGCACCCTCCGTGCTGCTGCTCCTGACCGCCTTGGCGCAATCGCCCGCCGACCGCGCTACTCTCGCAACGTTGCGCGACTCGCTCGCGCTCGCGAAAGACAGCGTGTCGCTGCGCCGGCTCGAGCTGGCGACGATCGAAGTCGCCAAGCAGCATCGCGATGATCCCCTCATCCATCTGCGGCTCGGCTTCATCGCGTACCGGCTCGGCGAGATCACCAAGAGTAAATCGCATTACGACGATGCCGCCGGCGAGTTCGAGTGGGCCGGGGACCTGCGCCCCGAGTGGCCGTATCCGTGGTATGGCGTCGGGCTCGCGGAGCTGGCGGTGGGCGAGCATAGCGTGATGGCGATCGAGAATATCCGGCAGATGATGGGGAAGGATTACCTCTCGAAGGCCGCGAAGGCGTTCGCGCGCGCTACGGAAGCCGATCCGACGTTCGCCTCGGCCGTCGTTGACCTCGCCAACACCGCGTTGACCCAGCGCATCCGCCCGCGGCTCGACGTGGCGCTCAGCGCGGTGCGTCTTTCCGCGGCGTCGCCCGCCGGCCGGCATCCCGAGGTGCAGCTCGTGCGCGGGCGCGTGGAGCGCGAGGCGGGGGAGGCGGACTCGGCGCTCGCCGCGTTTCGCTCGTACCTCGGTGCCGGCGGGGATTCGGGGATCGCCCTGCTCGAGGTGGCGCGCACCTCCTATCTCGCGCAGCGGCCCACCGAGGCATGGGCCGCCTACTTCAACGGCGCGCGCCGCGCGACCTCTGCCGCCGCGGTGGCCCTGTACCGCCTCGATCTCTCGTGGATCGCGGATTCGGCGGAGCTGCGAGCCTTCGATGCGCTGAGCAATCCCGGGGAGCGTGCCGCGTGGCTCGACGCGTTCTGGAGCACGCGCGACGCCACCGACGCGCGCGACGTGGGTGAGCGGCTCGCCGAGCATTACCGGCGCTGGTTCAAGGCCCGCCATGATTTCCGGTTGGTCAGCCGACACCGCCACTACGACATCACCGAGCGCTACCGGTCGGCGCAGGCGGAGTTCGACGATCGCGGCGTGATCTACCTGCGTCACGGCGAGCCCGATCGGCGTGCCCAGTTCGTGCAGACCAACGTCGAACCTAACGAGAGCTGGTTGTATCGTCGTCCACGGCCCGGAGGGGACTTCGTCTTTCACTTCGTCGCGCGCGACGACGCCACCGACTTCAAGGTGGTCGAGAGCCTGATCGACGTGCTGGGGTTCGGCCGCTCGCTGCGCGCGTCGTCGGCGCTCGACCCGCAGACGGCCGATCTCTACGCGTCGCGGCACGATTTCGGGCCGGTGTACACGCGGGTCGCGGCAAGTCAGCGGGCGCCCGCTCGAGAGCTCGCGGACGAGCGGGAGCGCGGCCGCCGCAGCATCGCCTACGGAACGATGCGCGACAGCTACACACGGCGCTTCGATCTGCCGATGGACATCGTGGCCAGCGAGTTCGTCACCGGCAGCGGCGCGGACAGCACGGCGGGCGGCGAGGCCCAGCTGCTCCACGTCGTGTTCGCGATTCCCGCCGAGCGGCTGTCCGCCGCGCCGGCGGAAGCCGCGGGCGGCCTTCGCTATCCGCTCCAGTTCCGGTTGATCGTCGCCGATGCGACCGGCCGCGTCGTCGCGCGACTCGACACGCTGCGCGTGTTCACGGCGCGGCAGCAGCTGCGCCACCCCGACTACCTCACCGGGCGGTTGGCGCTGCCGGTGCCCGCGGGGCAGTACGTCTTCCGCCTGCTCGTGGCGACGCGCGACGGAGGTGCCGGGGACCTCGTCTCGGGTGACCTGCGCGTGGACACGCTGGACGCGCGGCGCTTCGCCGTCAGCGACGTGGTCGTGGGCCGTGAAGGCTCGGGGCTCGTCTGGTACGCGCCGTCCGGTGACACCGTGCGACTCAATCCGCTGGAGCGATTCCCCGAAGGCAGCGCCGTGCATCTGTACTACGAGGTCTACGGGCTCGCGAGCGGCGCGCCGTATCACACCGTCGTGCGGTTGGAGCGCGAAGGGGGGCGTTCGGTGTTCGGCGCGATCGGCCGGTTGTTCGGCGGCGGCCGCTCGCCGGTGCTGCTCGAGTTCGACGCGCCCGCATCGGGCCCGGTCACGCGCGAGCACCGTGGTATCGAGTTGCGTGACCTGTCGAAGGGCCGTTATCGGCTCAGCGTCATCATCTCCGATCCCGCGACCGGCGCGAGTGTCACGCGCACACAACGCTTCCAAGTTGTTGACCGGCCTCAGCGCGAACCCTAAGTTAGGCCCGGCTCCCTCGGAGACGGGATGTACTGCTCTCGCTGCGGCACCCAGAATAAGGACACTGCCAAGTTCTGTGACTCGTGCGGTCTCGATCTGACCGCGACGACGCCCACGGGTGCGCGCATCGACGCGCCGGACATCACCGAAATCGACATGGTCCGCCAGGAGCTCAACGAGGAGTACGAAATCCTCGACGAGCTGGGCCGCGGCGGCATGGCGATCGTGTTCAAGGCGAAAGAAAAGCAGCTCGACCGCGAGGTCGCGATCAAGGTGCTGCCGTTCTCGCTCGCCTTCGATAAGGAATTCGTCGAGCGCTTCCAGCGCGAAGCCCGCACGTCCGCCAAGCTCGAGCATCCGAACATCATCCCGATTTACCGCGTCGGAAAATCAGGGCGGGTCATCTACTTCGTCATGAAGTTCCTGCGCGGCAAGCCGCTCTCCAGTGTCCTGGCGGCGCGCGGTACGCTGCCGCCGGGCGAGATCCGCAAAATTCTCGCCGAGGTCTCGCGCGCGCTGGCGTACGCGCACAAGAAGGAAATCGTCCACCGCGACATCAAGCCCGACAACATCATGTTCGACGAGCACGGGCACGCGGTGGTCACTGACTTCGGCATCGCGAAGGCTGCGTCCGGCGGGAAGCTCAC
>JBOHSJ010000073.1:0-3435 GCA_050733035.1 Gemmatimonadales bacterium
CTGCGAACCACACCGGTTTCGGTCTGCCGTGCTTGCACTTCGGCAGCCACCGGCGCGCCATTCTGATCCTTTATGTAGCCGCGAACGGTGCCGGTGGTGGTTTGTGCATTGAGGGACAGCGGGAAGGACAGCAGACCGATACAGACGAGCCACAGAAAACGATGACGACACATGGATCATCTCCAGTGAATCGGGTGAGTGCCAGTAACTTGCCAAAACGGTCCGGGCCAGCGCTAGGCCTTCGCGGTGTCTCGTTTTGCGCCGTAGTTTCCAGTCTTCGCCATCCCTAGCACCGGAGACTCAGTTCTATGCTGCATGCCTTCCTCATGATAGCCTCGATGACGACGCAGAATCTCGACTCCCTCCTCGCCCGCATGACCCTCGAAGAAAAACTCGGCCAGCTCAATCTGCTCTCGGCCGACGGGCGCGCGTCGCCGGCGCAGATGCAGCTGGTCCGCGCGGGGAACCTCGGCGGGCTGTTCAACGTGATCGGCGCGGAGAACACGACGCCGGTGCAGCGCATCGCGGTGACCGAGTCGCGGCTCAAGATTCCGCTGCTGTTTGGGCTCGACGTGATTCACGGCTACCGCACGATTTTCCCGATCCCCCTTGCCGAAGCGGGTGCCTTTGATCCCGAAGCAGCCGAAGCCACCGCGCGCGCCGCGGGTCTGGAGGCGGCAGCCGCGGGCATCAATTGGACCTACGCCCCGATGGTGGACATCGCGCGCGACCCGCGCTGGGGGCGGATCGCGGAGGGCTCGGGGGAGGATCCGTACTTGGGCTCGGTGCTAGCGGCGGCGCGGGTGCGCGGATTCCAGCAGTCGATCTTCGCCACGGTCAAACACTTCGCGGGGTACGGCGCCGCCGAGGCGGGCCGCGAATACAACGAGACGGAGATCTCCGAGCGCACGATGCGCGAGCTCTACCTCCCGCCGTTCAAGGCGGCGGTGGACGCCGGCGTCGCGAGCCTGAT
Organism: Gemmatimonadales bacterium; assembly: GCA_050733035.1. Taxonomy (GTDB): domain Bacteria; phylum Gemmatimonadota; class Gemmatimonadetes; order Gemmatimonadales; family GWC2-71-9; genus 20CM-2-65-7. The sequence goes on from JBOHSJ010000073.1 coordinate 974, forward strand.
GTCGGCGTTCAACTCGATCGCGGGCGTGCCGGCGTCCGGCAACGCCTGGCTGACGGATACTGTTCTGCGACGGGAGTGGGGGTTCACCGGCTTTGTAGTGAGCGACTGGACCTCGGTCGCCGAGCTGATTCCGCATGGCGTAGCCGCCAATCTCGCGGACGCCGGCCGCGTAGCGCTCACCGCGGGCGTGGACATGGACATGATGAGCAGCAGTTTCGTGAGCGACTCGATGGCCGCCCTGGTCCGATCGGGCCGGATCCCGATGACGGTCGTGGATTCGGCGGTGCTGCGCATTCTGCGCGCCAAACAGCGCCTGGGCCTGTTCCGCGATCCGTATCGCGCGCGCACCGCACCGGCCACGGCCGAAACGCGCGCGCTGGCGCGGCGCGTGGCGCGCGAGTCGATCGTGCTGCTCAAGAATGAACGATCGACACTGCCGCTGGACGCGAAACTCGCGACGATCGCCGTCATCGGGCCGCTCGCCGACAACAAGCTCGATCCGCTCGGCCCCTGGCACACGCAGGGGCGGGCCGAAGACGTCATCACCGTGTTGCAGGGCATCAGGGCACGCGCGTCCGCGGCGCAGGTGCTGTATGCGCAGGGCGCAGGGATCGAGGACACAGCCACGGCGGGATTTGCCGCCGCGGTCGCTGCGGCGCGGCGGGCCAACGTCGCGGTCCTCGTGCTAGGTGAGCGCCATGACATGAGTGGGGAAGCAGCCAGTCGTTCGATGCTCGGCCTGCCGGGGGTGCAACAGCAGCTGCTCGAAGCGGTCGCGGCGACGGGCACGCCTGTCGTCCTCGTCCTGATGAACGGGCGCCCGCTGGTTCTCGAGTGGGCCGCCGAACATGTGCCCGCGATCCTCGAGACCTGGTACCTGGGCGTGGAAGCGGGGAATGCGACGGCGGATGTGCTGTTCGGCGACGCGAACCCGAGCGGCCGGCTGCCAGTGACGTTCCCGCGCTCACTCGGCCAGGTTCCGCTCTATTACAACGCCCGTAACACGGGCCGGCCGATGCAGCCCCAGAACAAGTTCTCATCTAAGTACCTCGACGTCCCCAACACGCCGCGCTACCCGTTCGGATTCGGTCTGTCATACACGACGTACGCCTACCGGGACCTGAAGCTCAGCCCGGCGCGCGCGCGCGTCTCCGACACGGTCACGGCGACCGTGACGGTGTCGAACACCGGGACTCGCGAGGGCACCGAGGTCGTGCAGCTGTACGTGCGGGATGAAGTGGCGAGCGTGAGCAGGCCCGTCCGCGAGCTGAAAGCATTCCAGCGCGTCACGCTCAAGCCGAACGAATCGCGCACGGTGACGCTGCGCGTTGCGGTGAAGGATTTGTGGTTCATCGGCCTCGACATGAGGCCCGTCGTCGAGCCCGGCACGTTTCGTGTGTACGTGGGACCGAATTCTGCCGAAGGTTTGGAGGCTACGTTCGAATGCACGCCCTAATCCTCGCGGTGCTGTTGCAGGCACCTCCAACGATGTGTTACGAAGTGTTCGTCCGCTCGTTCTACGACAGCAACGGCGACGGGATCGGCGATCTCCCCGGTCTCACGCAGAAGCTCGACTACATCAAAGGGCTTGGCGCTGACTGCATCTGGCTGATGCCGGTGGCCGAGTCGCCGAGCTATCACGGGTACGACGTGACGAACTATTACAAGATCGAGCCGGATTACGGCACGAACGAGGACTTCAAGACGTTCATGGCGGCGGCACACCAGCGAGGCATCAAGGTGCTCGTGGATCTCGTGCTGAATCACATCTCGAACGAGCATCCGTTTTTCCAGGAAGCGCTCCGCGACACGCTCGCGCCGCACCGGAACTGGTTCCGGTGGTCCAAGACCGCGGGCAATAACTGGCACAAGTCGCCGGTGCGCGACGAGTACTACTACGGGTTCTTCTGGAGCGGGATGCCGGATCTGAACTTCGAGCACCCGGCGGTGATGGGCGAGGCGAAGTGGGTGGCCCGCTACTGGCTCGACTCACTGGGCGTCGATGGCTTCCGCCTGGATGCGATTCGCCATCTGATCGAGGTTGGGGATCAGAACGCCAATACCCCACCCACGTTTGCCGCGCTGCGGGAGTACGGCCAATACGTCCGCAGCGTAGCGCCGAGGTCGTACACGATTGGCGAGGTCTGGGACAATACGGAGAACATCCTCAGGTACTACCCCGATCAGCTCGACGCCTACTTCGCGTTTCCGATTTCGGAGGCGCTCATGGAGGCGGTGCGGAGCGGGAAGGCGGGCCGGCTGATTCCGAGCGTGCTCGAGTTTCAAGCCGCTCAGCCGGCGTGGCGCTGGGCGCCGTTCCAGCGCAATCACGATCAGACGCGCACGATGACCTTTCTCGGGAACGATCTCGCCGGCGCAAAGCTCGCCGCGACGATTCTCCTCACGCTGCCGGGCGTGCCGTTCGTCTATTACGGCGAGGAGATCGGGATGACGGGCGACAA
>JBOHSJ010000074.1:0-16239 GCA_050733035.1 Gemmatimonadales bacterium
ACAGCGTCCACGGTATCGGTGAACGGGGCGGTCGAACTGTTGGCGATGTTGACAGCGCCGTTGATCTGCGACACGGCGCTGAACTGGACCGGCGTCAGACTGCCTGCCGTGGCGAGGGCCGTTTGCGCTCCCGCAATCGAGCCGAGGGTCCGCCGCGTCTTCGCGATGCCATCGGCGCCGGTCGCGCGTGACGTAGGCGACACGCTACCGCCGCCGGCGAGGACTGTGAACGTGACGGTCACCCCGGCGAGCGGCTCGCCGCTTTGATCGCGCACGATCACCGCCAACGATTCGGCCAACGCCGTGCCCGCCGCCCCGACCTGATTGTTGCCTGCGCTCACCGCAATGCTACCGGGCGTCGGGCCGGTGCCGTCACCACCACCGCATGCACCCAACACCACGCCGCCCAGCAGAACCTGACAGAAACGCCGCATGACAGCCTCCGGAGAAAGGTCTGTATAAGATATGGATGAGCCGGACGTGACCGTCTAGTGCGGACGACGGTTACGGATTGACGATGATAGTACCCGTCATGGCGGGGTGAATGTTGCAGTGATACGTGTAGGAACCCGCGGTGCTCAGATACACGGGCCCCGATGTTTGTCCGGCCGGAATGTTGCTGGTGTTCCACAGCGGCGCATCAGACGTGGACGTATGCGCCACGCTCCCCTGGTTCTTCCATGTCACGGCCTGATTGCGCGTGATCGTGACGGTCTGGGGGCCGAACGCGAAGTCCGTCATCAGCACCAGCGCGCCGCTTGCCGTCGTGGGAGTCGATCCCGGCGCGTAGCCGGTCGCCGTCGCCGTGATGGCATAGGTCCCCGCCGTGTCGAACACGACGCCCGCCGCCACGTTCGAGCTCCCCGCCGGGATCGTGACGATCTGCGCGTCGAACACCGTATGGCCGGGTTTGTCGGACTGCAACGTCACGGCCAGCGGAGCGTTGACGATCCGCTGGTTGCCGAGCGAGTCATGCGCATAGACGGTGAATCCCAGCCGCTGGCCCACGACGCTGGTCGTGCTCATGGAGACGAACAGCTTCGGGGTTCCGACGACCACCGCGGATGAGACACCCGCGTTCGCGATCGCCGCGGTAGCGGTCACCGTTGCACTGCCTGCACCCACCCCGCTCACGTTGAAGTACACGGACGACGTGCGCGCGGGAATCACGACGGTCGGCGGCACCGTCAATACGGCCGGGTCCGAGGAGGCGAGCGAGACCGACACGGCCGAATCGTTCGTGAACGGGAGCGTGACGTACATCTGGGTCGTCTGATTCAGGCCGAGCGCCAGCGGCACCGCTCCGAATGAGAGCTGGGCGGTATCGACGGAAACGACCGTCGTATCGGCCTTGTAGCCCGTTGCCGCGAAGATGAGGTTGACGGCACCTCTGGCCCGCGGCCGGATGGGGAAGGACACGAACGAGCTCCTCGCGGGCACCGTTTTCAACGCCGTATCGATGCTCGCGACCGCGGGATCGCTGGAGCTGCTCGAGACGTCGAGCGCGGCGGCGATGATCCGTTGCTGGCTGTTCTGATCGGCCGTGTAGACCGCGAGGCTCGTCGGCACCTGGCCGACGTACAGGGTGGCTGTCGCCGGCGCGAGGAGTTGCGGCGCGCCGACGGAAATGGTCGCCGTCGACTGGCTGTACGCGGTGGCGCGCGCGGTGAGTACCGCGCTGTTGCTGAAGTTGCCGGTGATCTCGAACGCGTTACTGGCGGCCTGGCCGACCGGAATCGTCACGGTGCCGGCCGACAGCTGGAACACCTGTCCCGCCGGCGGCTGCGTGCTGTCGCTGCGCAGGAGCGTCACGACGAGCGGCGCCCCGGTCACGACGTTGTCCACGTACACATACTGGTTCGGCAGCAGCTGCCCGAGGCCGACGGTCTGGTTGCCCGTGGAGAGATGCAGCGTGGGACCGCTCACACTCACCAGGTTGGTGGAGTCCGGCAGGAATCCCGCCGCCGCATACCGCAGCCGCGCCGTGCCGTTGCCGACGAATTGGACACGCACGTTGACGTATTGGGTATTCGTATCGACGACCGCCGTCGCCGTGTCGCCGCCGGCGTTCACGCTGAAGGCCGAATCGATCCGCATCACGTTGGGATCGGTAGATACGACTGTGATCGTGACTGGCGCGAACGGGTTGAGCCCGTAGCGGGAACGCGTGCCGGCGTAGACATAGGGCCGATACGGCGGATCGGTGGTCAACCGCGTCGACGGCAAGCCGCCCTGCAGCAGGCTCACCGGCTCGGGCGTGAACGTGACCTTCCCCGGGAGATAGCCCGGCGCCGTCGCGACGATCGAGTCAGTGCGGCTCGAGTCGAGCGCCCAGATTTCGAACGCCTGGCTGTAGTTCAGACCCTTGTAGATCAGCACGGTATCCGCGGTCAGCGTGTCGAGCGTGGGGTCGAAGCGGCGCAGCGCGACTTTCACGGTGTCGGGCGCGTTGCCGCCCGTGAGGTACGCATAGTTGCTCTTGAGGCGCAGTCCGCGGCCGACCGTGTACGGATAGCCGAGCTGAACACCGAGCGGCGTCGGGAAGACCCGAATCAGCGCCGAAGAATCAGGCCGCGCGCCGGCGGCCGCTGCGTGGATGCGCGCCCCCACACTGTCGACCCCTCTGAACCGCAACGTGTCGGGATGATTGTAGCTGTAGTACTGCCCCGAATCGATCGTGACCGCCGCCGAATCGAGCGTGAAGGTGGCGGTGTCACTGGAGACGAGATTGACGCGCAGCGGCGCGATCAAAGGCCGGGCCGTACCGCCATCCGCGGAGTCGAAGGCGTACACGGTCACGGCATACGGCGGCGCGATCGTGTAGTTCGTCGCGCCCGGATACTGGAACGGCCGGACATGCAGACTATCCACGCGGTACACGATCGGCGTCCCGGTGACGACATATCCGGGCGTGACCGTCGTGTCTACCCGCAGCGTGTCGACGCCGATCGAGTCACCGACGAGATCGAAATACTTGGACGTCTGCCCCGGCGGGATGCGCACGCTGGCCGGCGCGCGCACGGCGCCCGGACGCGAGTGCGTGAAGTACACGGTGAAGGTGTCGGTGCGGGCGTAGGGGAGCTGCACGTACGTCGCGTTCTGCCAGAACGTCCCGAGCCCGAGCCGTCCGGTGTAGGGATAGGACACCTGCACCGCCATCGTCGGCTTGGTGACCCGAACGAGGAACGAATCGGGCCTGTATCCGGAGGCCGACATGACGATCCAGGCCGAGTCGCCGCCGGCGGAGGGCAACGCGCGCAGTGCGTTGAACCGCGTGTTGCCGGACGCACCCGGCAGGATTTTCAGGATCGCGGAGTCAACCGAGACAACGCTCGGACTGCGGGAGACCGCGCTGACCACCAGCGTATCCCTGACCGTGTGCCCCCACCGGAGCGAGTCCCCGGCGCTCGCGGTCCAGGAGCCGAGCGCGGGGTTACCCGCGATCAGGCTGCCTGAACCGGACGCCAGCAACAACGGCGTCGTGAAAATCACCGTATCGGTCGCCGAGACCCACCCGGACGAGGCGACGGTGAGCGCGGTCTTGCCGGGTGCCGTCGCCGTGACGGTGAAGTACTGGCCGGCGTTCCCCTTGCGAATCGTGTCGGGAGACTGGACCGTCCCAATCCCGGTCCCCAGGCTCGCGCTCACGACGAGGATGTGATCCATCGCGTACGTAATGCCGACGTAGGGCTGGAACGTTTGGCCGATGCCGAGCGTGCCGGTATACGGATAGGGACGCTGCAGTGTCAGCTGGTTCGGCGCGACGTACACGCGCGAGAACTTGCCGACGAACCCACCCGAGGTTGGTACGACGCTGTCGGTTCCGGGACTCAGGCCCTGGATCGTGATATCCGCCGCGAGCTGGCCCGCCGGAATGATCGCGGGCGCGGGCGTGATCGCCGACGTTCCCGGCCTGCCGTACACGAACGTGACGCCGAGCCCGCCCGCCGGCGCCGGGTCGGACAGGAAGATCTGGGCGCGGTAGGTCTCGTTCTGATTCGCGTAGAAGTTCGGCTGTTGGTTGAACGCGCCGATCTCTCGGAACTCGACGGTCGAGACCACCGTCACCACGATCGTGTCCGGGCTGTACACGCCGGCCGAATCCCGCGCCTCGATCTCGATGCGTCCCGCCTTGAGCCCGCACACCAGGACCGACGTCCCCGATTGCAGCGCGGGGATGCTCAGCCGCCGGAGTACCGGTCCGCCGCAACTCAGCGCGGGGCGGGCCACGAGCGTGTCCACCGCCGGCAGCACCTGGAGGAACACCGTTGTGGCGGCGGAATCGGTGCGGGTCAGCGTCAGCGGCACCGATACGCTGCCGCCGTTGCCCACGGCCAGGGAATCGACACTCCATTGCAACAGCAGCGGCGGCGACGGGACGACGGCAACGCGGACTGAGTCCTTGAACCCGTCCACGGAATCGATGACGAATGTCGCGCCATTCAGCTGGACACCGGTCACGATCCCGGCCGCGTCCACCGTCGCCACGGCGGGATCCGCGCTGCGGAACCCGAAGGCCTTGTTGGGAATCGGGTTGGCATTCCGATCCAGCGCCTGGACGATGATCGCGCGGCGTCCGCCGACGCCGACCTGGAGACTCTCCGGCAACGCCGGCGTATTCCGGATCGATGCGGTCGTCTGGTTGACGCGTACCGTCGCGGTGGTCTGCACGTGGAGCGTGGCATCCACCGAGTCGCGAATCACGATGACGCCGTTCCCCGGACCGACGCTGCGGGTTCGTCCGGTCGTCGCGTGCACCGTAACGACGGTCGGCGTCGCCGAGCTGTAGGTTCGAGTGAACCCCGATGTCAGCACGACGCCGAAGTTGTCGGACGCGGTCGCGCGGATGTCGAACGAATCCCCCACCGCCGTGATCACCGTGTCGGCGGGGTCGGCAACCACGCTGGTCAGCGCGCGGACGTACAGCAGCGCGGTGTCGGCATGACCTGCGGCGGTGGCGATGATCTTCGTGGAATCCACACCCACGCCCTGCGCCAATCCGAGCTGATCCACCGTCGCGACGCTGGTGACGGTGGACGTCCAGCCGATCGTGACGCTCACGGGATTCCCGAGCGAATCGCGCGCCGTTGCGGTGTACTGCAGCGTCGCACCGCGAGCGATCGTGTCCACCGTGCGGTCGAGCGTCACGCTGCCGACCGTACCGCTTACGGCCGTCGCGGTGAAGACGACGGGTGTGGCGATGCGGGCGACTTGCGCATCGAAGGTCTGCGGCCCCACGCCGGGGCCGAGTGTCCCGATCACCTCGGCGAAGCCGAGCGAGTCGCTCAGGACGGTGTCCGCGCTCACCGACGCGCCTGCGGCGAGCGCGCGGAACAGCACCGGCACCTGGACACCCAGGCCGTCGCTGGCGGTGACCCGCACGCGCAGCGGCACAGGCAGCGGCGCCAGCGGCACGGCAGTCTGACCATCGCCGCTGACCCGCGTCACAGCGGTCGGTACGGGCTGCGCCGTCACCAGGACGGTATCGGCCGGACCGGTGAGCAGCTCCGCGACGATCCGCGCGACGCCCCGCTGCGGTCCGCCCACCACTCTGGCAACCACGCGGTCCGGTACGCGCACGCGGTTCGAGTCGAGCGAGCGCCAGGCGATCGGCGTTCCCGGAATCTGCTGTGCCTGGCTTCCCCACACCGTCGCCGCCAGCAGCAGCGTGTCGCCGAACAGGACGGCGGTGTCCGGCGTCCCAATGACGACCGACGTCGCGTCGAAGCCGAGCCCGACGTACTCGAGCGGCGCCGGCACAATCGATCCGGCGCTGCCGCTTCTGACTGTGACCGACTGCGGGTACGGCGTATTCCGGAAAACGGTGTCGCCCGCGCTGTTCAGGAGCCGGAGGTAGAGATCCAGATCCTCACGTGAGGACGACAGCGGTACTGTCAGCGACAGGTCGACTGAATCCGCGCCGGGAGGAATCGCGATGACGGTATCCAACACCACGTCGCTCGGCGGCCGGACGAGCGTGATGCGCAGGCGATCGACATCGACGATCCCGGCGGAGCTGCTCTCGAACGTGGGGGCAAAGGCGAGGTGCCCGGCCAGGCCCCAGGGGCCCGTGGAGTCGCGACAATTCAGGCCGAGCAGTCCGACGAGCAGCACCAACGCGCGCCGGAGCCACAGCGCGCGGGTGCGTCTCACCGCGACCATTCGATCAAAGCACCGATGCGCGGACCTGCGACGGAGATGCTCGACCCTTCATCATAGAGGGAGCCAAACGCGAGCTGCGCCTGAATCACTGCCGTCGCGTGCGGGCTCAGCTGGTAGCGCAGATCCGAGCCGGCGCGGAACAAGTAGCCCAGCAGCTCCATCCTCGCGGTCGGTCCGGTGAGCTCGTGTCGGAACTCGACCAGCGGCACGAGCGTCGCTCTGGGGCTCAGCGGCCGTTCGAGCCGTGCGCCGAGCGCGAGCACATTGCCGCGCGGCACCGCAAGCGTGCCGGGCGCGCCGAAATTGCGCGCGCGCAAGCGCCGCATTTCCCAGCCGTAGAGCGAGAGATGCGAGCTGCCGAGCGGCAAGCTCGCTGCGCCATACGCGAGGATCCGGTCGCCGATCGTGCTTTCCTGTCCGGACCCGATATCGTTGGCGCCCGTCGTCGTATAGATCAGCGCCCCGCGGAAGTACCTGCCTCCCCCGAACGGACCTTCGAGGCCAACGCGGGCGCGAATCTCGCCGCCCGGCGTCAACTCACCGCCGCCTTTCACGGGTGTGTAACTCGCGCCGTAGCGGTAGCTCGCCCCGGCGCCGATCGCCCAGTTGGAGCCGAGCTTGAAGGCCGACGCGAAACCGGCGGATGCCCCGCCACCAGAGCCGAACCCCGGCGTCGTGAATCCGAGCAGATCCGTCGCGGTGGCGCCGAACAACGGGATCGTCGTATCGGGCACGGTCGTGGCGCCGGTGGGGAGCGTCCCGATCAGGTTAATCACGAGCTTGCCCGGAATGACGCCAATCGTCGCGCGAAGATCGGTGTCGATCATCCCCGAGTGATCGATCGTGCCACCGCCGACGCCGCTCACCGAAGCGCTCGCGAAGGCTGTCCCAAGGTCGAGCACGAGCCGATCGCCGATACGCTGCGTGACGCTGAGGGGGATTGTGAACTCGCTGATGCGGCTGAAAGCCAGGCCGTCCCCAAACGCGTACGACTCGAAGTAGACGCCGGCACGAGCGACGGTGGTCGCGGCCTGACCCAACAGAACACTCGGCCCGATCAGAGCCAGCAATCCCAGAACCAGCGAACCCGATCGCCTCACGGCAGCTTGAAAATGATGCGGAGGATGCCCGAGGCCTGGATCACGCTCGTGATGCCCTGACTCTCGTTCGTGGGATGCGTCACGATACTGCGGATGCCGTTCTGAGCGGTGACGTCGGTAAGCGTCGGGGACACATCGGTTGCGGCCTGCTGCAAGGCTCCGAGTGCCGCAGGCTCGACGGGCGCCGTAATGTCGGAGACCGCCTCGACCACCGTAACGAGATCGCCGGGGGCTGCCTGCACGGCGGGCGCCGCTTCCGCCGCTTGTTGCTGCTGCTGCGCCTGCTGAAAGGACGGGTCGGCGCGTACGGCCGCTCTGAACGCCGCCGCCGCCGCGCGATAGTCGCCGCGATCGAGCGCCTCGAGTCCCATACTGTAGGCCAGGAACGCGGCGAGATTCTTCGGGCCCTGGCGCAGAATCCGCTGCCGTTCCGCCTCCGTCAGCTGGATGCCGAGCTGCGTGGCAATGCCAAACACGAGCTGCTTCTCGAGATCGAGCAGCTGCTTGAACGTCCCATTCACCTGCGCGCCGGCGCGGACGGTGCCGTCGCCCCGTACCACCGCCGCCGACATCCGCACCGGCCCATTCTCTGTAATCGCCGCGACCCCCTGCACCATCCGTTCGGCGCGGAGCAGCCGTCCGACGCGCACGGCCGTGGATGGATCGGCCCGGCTCGTCTGGCCGAGCTGCAGCTCGTCGAGCAGCGTGCCGATTTGCACGCGCTCGAGCAGCCGCAGGCTGCGCACCATCGCGAGATCGGTCGTCAGCAGCTCCGCGAGCCCGCGCGACAACGGTTGCAGGCTGGAGTCGCCCGCGATCGTCAGGGGCAGCACGGCAAGGGTGGACGGTTCGGGAGCGAGAGCGGTCAGGGTGGATTCACGCGACAGCGCGAGCTTCGCGGTCTGGGTCGCCTGGGTACGCAGCGCGAGCTGCGCCAGCGCGCGAACCGCCGCGATGCCGCGCGCCTGCGGATAGCGGCGCGCGAAGTCGGTGTAGGTCTCGTAAGCGAGATCGTAGCGACCGTCTCTCTCCTGACATCCGCCGATCACCATCGGCCCGAGTGCCTCGCTCGGGGCCATCATCTGGCCGGCGTTCGCGACCACCATAGCCGTATCGCACCGGCCCGCCGCCATGAGGGCGGCGGCGAGACGGAAGCGGACCTGCGCGTTTGTGGGTTGCTGTGCTGCCTGAGCCTGAAGGGTGGGGATTTCCGCAGGCGTAAGGGGGGCGGGCCGCGGCCCGCCTGTACAGGCCACGACAAAACCGCTCATAGCTAAGAGCATTGACCAGCGACCAGCCAACGTCAGGGACCCCGCCTCGCGAAGGGGAATAAGATTTACCGCTGTCTGACCGGAGCCGCTATGACGCGCGTCACCTGCGCCCCGCTTCGCGGGGCGAATGTCCAATGTCCAACCGTACAATGTCCAATGCGGGAGTGACTAATAAGGAAGGCCAGCCGTAATTGGCGTGGAGGCCACCATACGGTGGAGTGACTACACCGAGGGCGATGCCGACGACTCACTCTTGGCTTTGCAGCAGCTGGCGCATCTTGCGCGCCAGGTCCTCGATCTGTTTGAGCCCGGCCAGCGTCTCCTCGTCGTACTTCTCGGGCGTGAGGAGCAGCAGCTGAGTCTCGGCGAGAATCGCCGATAGGGGATTGGAGAGGTCGTGCCGCAGCTTCGCGAGGACCTTCGGATCAACCATCTACAGCAAGGAGCGGTACAAGTCGCGCAGGTGGTGATCCCGCAGGTCGCGCACCGATTGCCACAGATCCTGCTCCGAGCCGGCGCAGAAGATCTCCGCGCTGGATCGCTCCGCTTCCGTCCCCTCCGCGCCAAACATGATGCGGCCACGCCAGACACCGTCTTCGGTGCGGCGCAGGGAGAGTCGGATGTCTATGGGTTGTCCGTCGAAGCGAATCGGAGGCAGATCGTGGACGACCGTATCGGTCGCAGCGGCCGGTGTGTATCGGGCAGGTTGTGCTGGCATGCCGATCCAGGGGCTGGTTTGCAACAACATTATAAATGGCTAGGAGTTACGCAATGGCTCCCCTAGGTCGCGACGCCCAGCTCGCGGCTCAGCATTTCGAGGTCAAAGGCTTCCTTGCGGACTCGCAGATCATAGTAGAAGAGGGTGAAGACGCAGGAAATCACCGGATAGACGAACAACGACACAGACGCGGCGATCACCGCTAGAAACGCGTCCAGCCCTCCCATGACCTCTGCCAGGACTCCACCCAGCACACCGGCACCGATGTACACGACCAGGATCAGACCGATCGAGATGGCCCCCAGCGCCAACGCCTTCCACCTGAACCCCTTCGTCAAATCCCAGGAGCGGCGCAGTGCCGCGCTGGACGAGCCCGACTCCAGGGCGGCCGCTTCCGCGGCGACGGAGTAGCCGCACGCCACGACGATCCCGGGGATGATGAGCGCCAACGTGGCCAGGACCGTCAGAAACCCGCTCATGAAGTTCGCGCCGAAGACCGTTCCGAACCTGCTGCCCGCGAATCGCATCGCGTCGCCGAACAGGGGCGTCCGGCCGAGGTAGGCCTCCGACACGACGTGCACCGTCGCGCCCGTCACGAGCACGCTCCCCACCAGCGTCAGCACCCGGTCCAGCAGGCTCAAGCCGGGATTCTGCGACGCGCCACCCGTCAGATCGATGTAGACATCCATTGCCGTCGGGATGCCCTCGCACACGACCGCGATGCCCAGCACGAGCGCGAAGTGGCGTCGCAGCAGGATGAGTGCGCCGTCCAGGATCTCGCCGGTGGACATGGGACGTAACTGATAGGTCGCCATTAAACGCCTCCCGCGAAAACGTCATCGATGGCTGAGAGTTACGCAATAGAGGCTTTCGGCGGGCTCTTGCGGGTCGCCCCGTCGCAGGTAGTATAGGCTGTACACCAAGCTGTATACAGTAATTGTGCCGTCCGGGCTCCACTGCGACCTCACCTGTTTCGGAGCACCGCCTATGCCGCGAATTATCCTGTCATCTCTGCTGCTGGCGTTGACCGGCGTCGCGCCACCCGCCATTGCGGCCGCGCAAACCGGCTCGGTGAGCGGCGTCGTCAGGGACTCGCTGACGGGCCAGCCCGTGAGCGACGCCCGCGTGCGAGCGGAAGGGACCTCCGCCGTGTCACGGACCGATCCCCGCGGGCAGTTCACACTGACTGGGCTGGACGGACCGACGGTGACCGTGATCGTCACGCGCATCGGGTATCAGCCCGTCACGCGTGCGGTGACGGTTGGCGAGAGCGGCGTGGTTTTTCAGCTGAGCCGAACCGCCCTCCGGCTGGATGAGCTCATCGTCACCGGCCAGGCCGGGAACACGCAAGTTCGGGCGCTCGGCAACTCTGTCGGCAACGTCAACATGAGCGACCTACAGCAGGCCACACCGACCACGTCGGTTCAGGACGCGCTCTCCACTGCGGTCCCGGGTCTACAGATCCAGCGGGCGAGCGGCCAGACGGGAACGGGAGGCGTCACGCGGATTCGGGGCGTCAGCTCGCTCAGTCTGAGCTCGGAGCCGATCATTTTCATCGACGGCATCCGCGCCGACAACTCGGCCGGATCGAACAGCATCGGATTCGCCGGCGGTGGCGACACGCCATCGCGCATCAATGACATCGATCCCAACGACCTCGAGATGGTTCAGGTCCTCAAGGGCCCATCGGCTGCGACGTTGTACGGCACCGAAGCCTCGAATGGTGTCGTGCAGTACGTCACGAAGCGCGGTGCGGCCGGTCCCGCCACCTGGTCCACTGAGCTGCGCGCTGGTCTCAACTATTTGCCGAGTCCCGAGAAGCTGTATGAGGGCATCTACTATCGCGACACGGCGGGCGTCGTACAGCACCTCAATCTGATCGAGAATGACATTCGCCGCGGATTCGGGTCGCCGTTTTCGACCGGGAAGCCGCTTGGTGGCACGATGTCGGTGCAAGGCGGAACCGACGCCGTCCGCTATTTCTTCAGCGGCAGCTACGACCACGACGAAGGCATTGTGAGCTACAACTGGCAGAACAAGCTCAATGGCACTGCCAATCTGAGCTATTTCGCGGGCGACAGATTCAAGGTCGACCTGAGTCTGGGATACACGCGGTCGAAGACGCGCTCAGGTTCGGCGACGCAGCCGATGACGACATACCTCGTCTGGGGCTGCCCGAGCAATTCCTGCATCTTCCCGGGACTCGGCCCCAACGATGCCGGGCGCGGCTACCTGGCGGGCGTCACGCCGGAAGCCTTCAGAGAGATCGAAGGCTTGGACAACGTTGACCGAACCCGCGTGGGCGTGACGTTCACGCACCGGCCGAACACGTGGCTCAACCACCGCTTCACCCTCGGCGGCGACTTTACGAACGACGCGTCGTCGCTGTACTACCCGCGCGGCAACCTGGTCGCGATCCCCCAGGGTCAGAAGTTCGTCGAGAATGATCGCTCCTCGTTCGTCACCGCCGATTACTCGGCGACCATCACCGCGGACTTAGGCCAGACGTTGGGGTCCCAGAGCTCGGCCGGAATCCAGTACTACCAAAAGAGGTTTTCGCAGATCGCCGGCAACGGCTTTGCGTTTCCAATCCGCGGCGTCAACTCCGTGAGCGGCGGTGGGACGCGAGAGGGAATCGAGGACCCGAACTTCAACTTCGAGAACAAGACCCTCGGGGTCTATGTGCAGGAGCAGCTGGCGTGGCGCGACCGTCTGTTCCTGACGGGCGCGGTGCGTGGAGACGACAACAGCGCGTTCGGCGTCAACTACGACTTTGTGGTCTACCCCAAGCTCAGCGCCTCCTGGGTGCTGTCCGACGAAGCGTTCTTCCCGCGCAGCAGCGCCGTGTCGGCGCTGAAGCTGCGCGCGGCGTGGGGCAAGGCCGGGCAGCAGCCCAACGCGTTCGCTGCCACGCAGACGTATCGTGCCTCGGTAGGATCCGCAGAAACGCCCACGGTCACGCCGGACAACATCGGCAATCCCAATCTCAAGCCCGAAGTCACTCGCGAGATCGAAGCCGGGTTCGACGCGAGCCTCTTCAAGAATCGTCTCTCCGCCGAAGTGACTTACTATAACAAGCTCACCAGAGACGGCATCTTCGCAGCGCCGTACTCTCCGTCAAGCGGCTTTCCTGGCATTCAGTACATCAACATCGGTGAGTTCAGCAATCGCGGCTTTGAGTTCGCGCTCCAGGGTTCACCGATTGCGCGCGGCGAGTTGCGCGTCACCCTCCGGGGCACACTGGCCACGAACCGGAACAGGATCAATGTGCTGGGCCAGGTTACGCCACTTCAAAACACCGATGTGGGACAGTTGACCGGAGCGTATAACGCCGCCGGCTACCCCGTCGGGTCGTTCTTCTACAAGCGGGTCGTGAGCGCGACGCTGACCTCGCCTGGCGTGGTAACCAACGTCATGTGTGAGGGCGGCGCCAACTTCAGCCGCGGTGACGGCAGTGTCGTACCGTGCGACAGCGCGCCGCTGTTGTACTTCGGCAGCCCGATCCCGACGTGGCTCAGCGCGTTGAGCGCAGACATCTCCTGGAGGCGCTGGAGATTGGCCGGCATCGCCGAGTTCCAGGGTGGCCACGTCGTGGACGACGGCAATGTCGGGGGGGCGCACGTGTTCTTCACCAATTCCCAGGCCGCGGTCGAGGGAACGGATCCGATCGCAGTCGCCCACATTGCCAAGGGGTATTTTGGGGCGGCGGGATTGATGAAGGCCGGCTTCGGCAAGATCCGTAACGTCTCGCTGACCTATCAGGCACCCGATCGGTGGGCCCGGATGTTGGGCGCGAGCCGTGGATCGGTGACGCTGACCGTTGCCAACCTGGCCACGATCTGGCGCGCGCAGGAGCGCAAGTTCGGGATGCGCGGGCAGGACCCCGAAGTTCGGATCAATTCTCCGACGTTCTTTAACGATCCCAACCTGACGAACGGTTATACGCAGGAGTCCTGGCCCCAGTATCGCCGGTTCCTCGTCACGGTCCGGCTTTCCTTCTAACTATGAACGGACTCGAACGGACTATGCGAATCTCCTTCAAGCGATCGGTGCTGTCCGCGGGGCTAGCGGCGGTGCTGGCATTGGGTTGCTCCGACATTTTGAAGGTGGAGCTGCCGGGCAAGATCCCCACGGAGCTGCTCGACGACCCGTTGACGGCCTCCACGTTGACCTCGAGCGTGATTGCGGACCTCGAGTGCGGCTTCAGCAACTACGTGGCCTCCACCTCCACGCTGTCCGACCAGTTCCTCGGAGCGTCTGGCAATCTGAACGCCAAGAACTGGGGGACGAAGAAGATTCCCGAGGATGACGCGTCCAACGAGCGGACCACCTGCACCGGCTCCTACGGCGCGTACACGCCGCTGCAAACGGCCCGGTTCCAGGCCAACGACATCGGGACGCGGCTCCGGGGATGGACTGATTCCGCGGCACAAGTACCGCTGGCGCCGCTCCGGGGGCGGCTCGCTGTGTACGGCGCGTACGCCCACGTCTTCCTGGGTGAGGGATTCTGCTCGATGCGCTTCGACCTGGAGCAGCAGATCCGCACGCCCCAGGAAGTGCTGGCGATCGCGGAAGCCAAGTTCGACACCGCGCTCACACTCGTGAATGCGATGCCCGCGGCCATCCCCAGTGACTCGTTCGCGCGTGACACGCTCCGCAATGTGGTCTACGTGGGGCGGGCGCGGGTGCGGCTCGATCGCGGAAACAAGGCAGGCGCGGCGGCGGACGCGGCGCTCGTCACACCCGGATTTGAATTCTTCGTCACGCGCAGCGCTGACGCTGACACTCGCTACAACGACGCATTTACGGCGATGGTGCAGCAGCGTCACACGTCGGTGGACCCGCAGTATCGAAGTCTGACGGTTGGAGGCACGCCTGATCCGCGTGTTCAGGTTGCGGCGGGGCCCGCCGTCGGACTCCAGGCGAAGGCCTTTGACGGCGTCACCGATCTTTACGTCGTCACGAACAAGAACTTCTCGCGCGCCGATCCGATGCGGCTCGCGAGCTCAATCGAGTCCGAGCTGATTCGTGCCGAAGCGGCTTTGGGCGCGACGGCGGTCGGGATTATCAATGCGCGCAGGGCTCAGTTGGGGCTGCCCGACTACACGGGCGCAACCGACAGCGCCTCGGTTACCACTCTCATTCTGCAGGAGCGCAATGCCGAGTTCTTTATGGAAGGCGGGCAGCGCTTCAATGATCTGCTCCGGTACAACATTCCGTGGAAGGTCGGCAACGATCAGAACGGCGTGCCGTATGGGACGACGACGTGCATGCCGTTGCCCTTGAACGAGCGATTGGGCGCCGGTGGTTGATCGGGTCAGCGCATAAGCTCCGCCGAAGCGACCCGCGCGGTCTCCGCCAGCACAGCGGCACCGACGAAGATGCTTTCATGCGCCGCATAGAAGCGGGGTGAATGGGCGGGGATGGACGCGCCACCCGCCTCGCGGGCGCCAATGCGCAAGAAGCATCCCGGTATCCGCTCCAGGTAACACGCGAAATCCTCAGCCGCGAGGTTGAGAGACCCGAGTGGTACCACGGCTCGTTCCCCGAGCACGCGCTCCGCCGCCCGCTGAGCCCACGCGACTTCTCGTGACGGATTGACGATGGGCGGTGGACCGACGTCGATCGCGACCTCGGCCCGGAGTCCGTGCGCGGCGGCGATCCCTTCGGCCAAACGGCGCACCTCCGCGTGCAGCAGCGATCGGGTGTCGGGGTCCACGGCACGCAGCGTTCCGGATAGCGTCGCGCAGTCAGGAATGATGTTGGACGCGGTGCCGGCGTGGACGGTTCCGACCGTGACCACGGCGGGAACGCTCGGGTTCACGCGTCGCGCGATCACCGTTTGCAACGCGCCGATCAGCGCGCCGGCACCGACGACGGGATCGGCCCCCTCGTGCGGGCGCGCGGCATGCGCACCGGTTCCCCGCAAGGTGATGGTAAAGGTGTCGGCGGATGCGGCGAGCGGGCCCGGCTGCGCCACGACCTGCCCGACCAAAAAGCGCCGGTCCACGTGCGCGCCGAAGATCGCGGCCACGCCGCTGAGCGCTCCCGACGCGAGCACCGCCGCCGCGCCCTTCCCCGTTTCCTCCGCCGGCTGGAGCACGACGACCACGTCGCCTGCCGCCGGCTCGCGCGCCATGAGATGCGCGACGCCCACCGTCCAGGCAGCGTGCACGTCGTGGCCGCACGCGTGCATCACACCGGGCCGCTGCGATGCGAAGGGCAGCCCCGTCTCCTCGGTGATGGGGAGCGCGTCAATGTCGCCTCGCACCGCGACGACCGGCGCCGCGGGCTCGCGGCCCCGGAATCGCGCGACCACGCCGGTACCGGCGATCCGCTCGAGCCCGGCCGGCCGCAGCTCGCCGAGCGCCTCGTACAGGCGCCGCGACGTCTCGTGCTCCGCAAACCCGACCTCCGGATGACGGTGGATGTCCTCGCGCAGCGCGACCAGCCGGCGCCGCACGTCGGGAGGGACAAGCCGATCGAGATCGACCACGGGCCGCTTAGCGCGCCGTCAGGGTTTCGCGGCGGACGGTGAGGTCGTCCACCCGGTTCACATCGACGTCAACGCCCAGCCCGGTCCGAGCGCGGGGGACGGTGATCGTGCCTCGCGCGTCCATCGCCCATTCCGGCGTCACGATGTCCCGTTCCCAGTAGCGCGCACTGGGGCTGATGTCCCCCGGCATCGTGAAGTTGGGCAGCGAGGCGAGGGCCACATTGTACGCCCGCCCGACCCCACTCTCGAGCATCCCACCGCACCACACCGGCACGTCGTGCCGCGCGCACAGCGCGTGAATCGCGAGCGAGGGGGTGAAGCCGCCGACCCGGCCCGGCTTGATGTTGACGATCCGCCCCGCGCCGAGCGTGATCATGTCTTCGGCGCGCTCGGGACCCGTGATGGATTCATCGAGGCAGATCGGCGTGGTGAGGCGCCGCTGGAGCGCGGCATGCCGCACCAAGTCGTCCCAGGCGAGCGGCTGCTCGATCA
>JBOHSJ010000075.1:0-7971 GCA_050733035.1 Gemmatimonadales bacterium
ATCGGGGGGATGGCCTGGGCCGAGGACAACCGCACGATCTTTTACACGAGACCGGACTCCGTCACGGTGCGGCCGTTCGAGGTCTGGCGTCATCGGCTCGGCACACCGGCGGCGAGCGATCAACTGGTCTACGAAGACAAGGACGAGACGTACTACGTCTCGGTCTTCACGACGAAATCGCGCGCGTATGTCATGATCCAGTCCTCGCAGACGATGGCGACCGAGTACAGCTACGTGCGCGCCGACCAGCCCGATCAGCCGTTCAAGGTCTTGATCCCGCGCCAACGTGGTCACGAGTACTTCGCCAATCATTTTGGCAACTCCTTCTATCTCCTGTCGAACGACCACGCCCAGAATTTCCGGCTGATGCGCACGCCGGTTGCGCGGCCCGGGCGCGACAACTGGGAAGAGGTCATCCCGCATCGCGCCGATGTCCTGCTCGAGGACTTCGAGTTCTTCCGGGACTTCCTGGTGCTGAGCGAGCGGAAGGACGGGCTGGTGCAGTTGCGGGTGCGCCCCTGGAGCGGGGGGGGGCGCGGTGAGTACTACCTCGACTTCGGGGAACCGGCGTATGTCGCCTGGGTCAGCGTCAACCGCGAGTTCGACACGCCGCTGCTGCGTTACGTCTACATGTCTCTGACGACGCCATCCTCGACGTATGACTACGACATGCGGAGCAAGCAAAAGGAGCTGCTCAAGCGGGACCAGATCCTCGGCGGCTTCGATCCCGCGAATTACGTGACCGAGCGGCTATACACGACTGCGCGGGACGGCGCCCGCGTGCCCGTCTCGATCGTCTACAAGAAGGGGATTGCCCGTCCGGCACCGCTCTTGTTGACCGGCTACGGATCGTACGGGTCGAGCAGCGATCCCACCTTCTCCTCCGACCGGTTGTCGCTGCTCGACCGCGGCTTCGTGTTCGCGATCGCGCACATACGCGGCGGATCGGAGATGGGCCGCGCCTGGTACGAGAACGGCCGGCAATTACAGAAGAAGAATACCTTCAACGATTTTCTGGACGTGGCCGACGACCTGATCCGCCGCGGCTACACGAGGCCCGATCGCCTGTTCGCGCGCGGCGCGAGCGCCGGCGGGCTCCTCATGGGCGCCGTCGTCAACGCGCGTCCTGAGCTGTGGAGAGGGATCATCGCGGGTGTGCCCTATGTGGACGTCATCACGACGATGAGCGACTCGACGATTCCGCTGACGACCGGCGAATACGATGAATGGGGCAATCCCCACGACCCGACGTTCTATCGGTACATGCTGTCGTACTCACCGTATGACAACGTGGAGCGGAAAGCCTATCCCAACCTGCTGATCACCGCGGGCCTGTACGATACCCAGGTGTTGTACGTCGAGCCGGCGAAATGGACTGCCCGTCTGCGCGCGATGAAGACCGATGGCAACCGCTTGATCTTGCGCACGAACATGGAAGCAGGCCACAGCGGTGCGTCGGGGCGCTACAAGCGCTGGCGGGATGTCGCGTTTGAATTCGCGTTCCTGCTCGACTTGGCGGGAGTGAGAGACAAGCCGACGCCCTAACCGCCCCTCCGGTTCGGCGTGGGCGAACGCTTGGGGTGCGCTGGTGGTCGCGGTGGTGGAACTGCGCGGAGAGGCGCGAAAGGGCGCGGTGGGTGATTCTTCGGGATCACACCCGCCGCGCCTGCTTGCGCCTTTTCGCGCCTCTTGCTCACAGGACTCGGTCTACGAGCGCGCCAAGGAATACGACGATGCTTACGATCCCATTAGCGGTAAAGAAGGCAGCATTGAGACGAGAAAGATCGCCGGGCCGGACGAGCTGGTGCTCCCACGCCATCAGTCCCGCGCCCATGCCCACACCCACGAAATAGGGCCAGCCCAGCCCCGCCCCGTAGCCAAAAGCGACCAACGCGACGACGGCCAGTCCATGTAGTCCCTTCGCGAGAGTTATCGCCCGCGCCTGGCCAAAGCGTACGACGAACGACCGCAACCGCTCGGCGCGATCGAAGGCTTCGTCCTGCAGCGCGTAGAAGATGTCGAATCCCGCCACCCAGCAGGCGACGGCGAAGGCGATCACCAGCAGCAGCCACCACGGCTCGCTCCAGGCGCCGGTCATCGCAACGTAGCCACCCACCGGGGCGATCGCGAGCGATCCGCCGAGCCAGAGGTGCGTCCAGTCCGTGAAGCGTTTGGTGTAGCTGTAGGTCGCGATCCAGATCAAGGCGAGTGGGGCGAGCGCGGCGCACAGCGGATTCAGCGCCCACGCCGCATAGAGGAAAAGGACCATCGCCGCGATCACCGCGCCCCACGCCTGGCTGATCGTCAGCCGGCCGGCGGGCAGCTCGCGCCCCCGGGTGCGGGGGTTTCTCGCGTCGATCCGGCGATCGGCGATGCGGTTGAATCCCATGGCGACGAAGCGGGCCGCGGTGAACGCGATCACGACGAGCAGCGCGACACGCCACGTCACCGGCTGGCGGTAGGATGCGACGATCACGCCGAGCAGTGCGAACGGTAGCGCAAAGATGGTGTGCGGGAGCTTTACGAAATTGACGTATCGAACCAGCAGCGACTGGCCGGCGAACGTCTGACCTTCCCGATTAGAGCTCAATCCCCAAGTCCTTCCACTTTTCATCGACGCGGCGCTTCGTGTCCGGATCCATCACGATCTTATTCGGCCACTCGCGCGTGAAGCCTTCCTCTTTCCACTTCCGCGTCGCGTCGATGCCCATCTTCGATCCGTACGTGAATCCCCGGCTGGAATGGTCGAGTACGTCGATCGGGCCCATGGTGAAGCGGACGTCGCGCTCGGGGTCGATGTGATTGAGCGCGACCCACCATGCTTCCTTCGGATCGCGCACGTTCACGTCCTTGTCCACCACCACGATGACCTTCGCGAGCGACATTAAGCCCTGCCCCCACAACCCGTTCATCACCTTGTACGCCTGCCCTGGGTACTGCTTGTCGATGCTCACGAACACGAGATTGTGAAAGATCCCCTCGGCCGGCATGTGCAGATCGACGATTTCGGGGATGGTCAGTCGCAGCAGCGGCAGGAAAATCCGCTCTGTCGCGTGGCCGAGGTAATAGTCTTCCATCGGCGGCCGGCCGACGATGGTGTGGGGCCAGATGGGCTTGTCGCGGAACGTCACGGCGGTGACGTGGACTTTCGGGTAATAGTCGGCAAGCGAATAAAAGCCGGTGTGATCGCCGAATGGCCCCTCGAGCACCAGCTCGTCGCGCGGATCGATGTGACCTTCGATCACAATCTCGGCTTCCGCGGGCACCTCGAGGTCGGAGGTGACCGCCTTCGAGAGGCGCACCGGCTCGCCGCGCAGGAAACCCGCGAACAGGAACTCGTCGATGGTCGGCGGCAGCGGTGCCGACGCGGCGTAGATGCTCGCGGGGTCGCCCCCCAGCGCGATCGCCACCGGCATCGTCTCCCCCCGCTCCGCCATCACGCGCCAGTGCGCCGCGCCGACTTTGTGGCGCTGCCAATGCATCGCCAGCGTGTTCTTGCCCAGCACCTGCACGCGGTACATGCCGACGTTTCGGACACCGGACGCCGGATCGCGCGTAATGACTCCACCGAGCGTGATGTATGGCCCGCCGTCTTCGGGCCAGCAGATCGGCGCCGGAAATTGCGTGAGGTCCACGTCCGCATCCTCGACGACCGTACTCTGACACGCCGGGCGTCCGACCGTCTTCGGCGGGAACTTCGCGACCTCGGCGAGCCGCGGCAGCATCGCGAGCTTGCCGAGCAATCCTTCGGGGACTTTGAGCGCGACGAGCTCGCTGATGCGCGCACCGACGTGATCGAGGCATTCGACGCCGAGCGCGAGCGACATGCGTCGCTCTGACCCGAACAGGTTCACCGCCACCGGATACCGCGACGTCCCACCGCTCCGCAGCGTGGGCTGCGTGAACAGCAGCGCCGGCCCCCCGCCGGGCGATTTCATGCAGCGGTCGGCGATCTCCGTGATTTCCTTGTCTATCGAAACCGGACGCTCGACGCGCGTGAGATCGCCCGTTTTGTCGATCGCCTCGAGAAACTGGCGAAGGTTATCGAGTGCCATAGTGGATCGCGCAAATGCCGCCGGTCAGGCGCTCGAACCCCACGCGCGAGAATCCGGCGGCGCTGAGGCGTTGCGACAGCACCTCCGGCTCCGGAAATGCGAGCACCGACTCTGGCAGGTAGATATAGGCATCCCTATGTTTCGAGACCAGCCGGCCGATGGCGGGCAGAATCTTCCGGAAGTAGAACAGATACACGGCGCGGAGCGGCGCGAAGCGGGGCGTGGCGAACTCGAGGATCACGAAACGCGCCCCCGGTTTCAGAACGCGGGCCGCTTCACGCAACCCGGCGTCGAGGTCGGCGAGATTACGTACGCCAAATCCCACCAGCGCACCGTCGAACCGCGCCGCGGGAAAAGGCAGCGCCAGAGCATCGGCGGCGACGGGCACGGTGCGAGGCGCCTTGTCTCGACCCCGGGCCAGCATCGGAACGACGAAGTCGGCGCCGATCACGCGACCGCGGAAGCCGTCGCGGCGGGCCAGCTCGGCCGCGAGATCGAGCGTGCCGGCACAGAGGTCGAGGTACGTCCCGTCCGGTTTCGCCTCCCACCCGAGGCGTTGCACGGCGGTGCGGCGCCACGACCGGTCTACGTTGAGACTCAACAGATGGTTCAGGAAGTCGTAGCGCGGTGCGATCGCTGTGAACATGCCACGCACGTAGGCTGGGGAGCGAGCCATAGGCGCGAAAGATAGGCCGGACCACCTGAGCGCCGCCAGCGATCAACAGATCGTGGCGTGGGCAAAGCAGGGTCATGACGCCGCGTTCCGCGAGCTCGTCCGCCGTTACGAGCGACCGGTGTTTTCGCTGCTGTATCGGATGGTGCGCGACCGCGCGCTCGCCGAGGATCTCGCGCAGGAAACGTTCATCAAAGTGCTCAACGGCATCAAATCGTATCGGCCCGAGTTCAAATTCTCGTCGTGGATTTTCAAGATCGCGAACAACGCGGCGATCGACCACCTGCGCCGCAAAAGCATCGACACACTGTCGCTCGATGGCTCGCCGAGCGCCGAGACACCGGAGCAGATGCGCGCCACGTCGCTCCAGCTGGGCGACCGCGCGGAAAGCCCGCTGGATGAAGTCCAGAGCCGCGAGCTGGGCACGGCGATCGAGCGGGCAATCGCCCGGCTCCGGCCGGAGTACCGGTCGTGCATTCTGTTACGACATGTGGAGGGGTATTCCTACGAGGAAATAGCCGAAACGCTGGAGCTGCCCCTGGGCACGGTCAAAACTTATATCCACAGAGCCCGTAATGAATTGCGTGGTTACCTGGAAGACCGCCGGGACTGAAACCGGCCCCAAACCTCGGCCGTAGGGCACCCAATGACTGACCTCACCATGCACCTCACAACCGATGAAATCGAGCTCTGGGCGCAGGGACTGCTCCCTGCCGCCCGGGCGTTGCACCTTGCCGATTGCTCGCTCTGCCGCGTCGAAGCCGACCGGGAGCGCAAAGTCATTCTCGAGCTGGTTCAGCTGCCGAGGTTCGCGCCGACCGCCGGCTTTGCCGATCGGGTGATGGCGCAGGTGAAGGTTCCGACTCCATCGGGAGACTGGATGCCCTAAGGGGCGGCGAGGGGCGGCAAATCACCTCGCCGCCTTTTTTGCGCTGTCCGACGGCGTCCAGCAGACCAGCTCGCCCGCCCCGGCGCCCTCGATTTGCAAAGGCGTCCGCTCTCCGATCCGCGCCGCGCTCCAGAGACCACAACTCACGCGACCACCCGGATCCGTGGCGATCGCCCGGTATCTCCTGGCGTCCACGGCCACGACGACGAGCGAATCGATCAGCGAAGATCCGAGACGGCGCAACTCGGCGATGTCATCCGAGTAGCTGCCGTGCGCGCGGTGGTACCGGCTCTCCGCGTTCACCCACAGCGCAGCCAGACCCGCTATTCCACTGGCTGTTCGCGTCCAGCGTCTGATCCACGGTGCAATGTCGGCGTTCGGGGTCCGGGAGGACATCAGGAGATATGCGACGATCACGCCGGCGAGTTTCACTACCGCGCCGAACGACACGACAACCAGGGTCAGTCAAGTCGCAGAAAACGAGCCAGGCGTCGCTCGCCGACGCTCGTCTTCGTGACACCGTGGGTCATGCTCGCACCTCCGCTCCGACACCCACTCCGAGCAGCCGCGCCGCGCTGCCGTCCCGGACTGCGATCTCCACCGTCCCGCCCGACCCCACAAACGCGACCAGCGCGCCGCGTGCGACGTCCCGGAATGTCCGTGACAGCGAGCCGACGTCCGTTCCTTCCACCCGGATTCGCACGCCGGCCTGCACCGCATGTCCCGCGATGTTCGATACCAGGGTCCCGAAGCGATCCACATAAATCACTTCGCCCACGACTGTGAGGCCGTCGGTCTGGGGAGTGGGGAGTGGAGCGTGGTACGGATCGGTGATTATCGTGCCCAGCGATTCCAGCGAAGCACCGTTGGCGATCGAAGCGGCCGCGGGGGCGAAGACGTCCCGGCCGTGAAACGTCGCAGCGGCGCGCGAGGCAATGGGTAACGAGACATAGCGGGCTTCCTGCCGGAGGAACGACAGCAACCCGTTGTCTGGCGCCACAAAGCGATGGCCGCCGCTCTCGGCCACGATCGCCCGGCGCTCCGTGCCAACCCCTGGATCAACGACCGCCAGGTGGATCGTTCCCGCCGGGAAGTGTTGCCACGCCCGGCTGAGCAGATACTGGCCGGCGCGAATGTCGCCGGGCGAGACCTGGTGGCTGATATCCACGGTGGTGACATCGGGCGCGCGTGACAGCAGCACGGCCTTCACCTCGGCGACGTAGCTGTCGACGGTGCCAAAATCAGTGAGCAGGGTGATGATCATTTAGACCTTGATCCTTCGCCAACGACCGCCCTTCCAGAACAACACCATCGCCACGCCGCGCGCGATCGCCGTGATGCTCAACGCCAGCCAGATGCCGAGCAGGCCAAGCGCGCTCGACCACCACGCTGCCAGCGGAATTCGCAGCGCCGTCAGTGTCGTGCTCGCGACCTGCGGCCAGAACGTGTATCCGGCGCCCGCCAGCGCGCCTTCGAGAATCAGCTCGAAGCTCTGGCCGATTTGCGCGAACGCGATGACCCGCAGATACAGGACGCCGTCGGCAATGACCTGCGGATCCCGCGTGAACAATGCGACGAGCCGCCCCGGTATCAAGAGAAAGGCCGCCGCGGTGGTGACGGTCACCGCCAGGCAATAGGCGACGGTGAGCCGGACCGCCTCGCGCGCCCTCGCTTCCTGGCGGGCGCCGAGGTTTTGACCGACCAGCGCGCCCGCGGCGAGCGCGAATCCGCTGATCGCGATGAAGCCCAGCCCTTCCATCTTATGGCCCACGCCCAGCGCCGCGAGCGCCGGGGTTCCGAATCGGGACGTGAACCGGGTGAGCCACATGTAGATGACCGACAGCAGGACTCCCGAGAGCGACAGCGGCGCGCCGATGCGAATGATCGTGGGCAGGGCGCGCCAGTCTGGGGCGGCGATGCGCAGCAGTCCGCGGCGCAGGGCGATCACGAGACCGAGAAAAAACCCCCCACCCCTGACCATCACCGAGGCGAGCGCCGCACCCTCGACGCCAAGGTGCGGAAACGGACCGATCCCGATGATGAGCAGCGGATCGAGCGCGATCGAAACGCACACCGATCCCGCCAGCATCAGGAACGGCGTGCGCGTATCGCCCGCCGCGCGGAACGTGGCCTCGATCGCAAAGAATCCAAACACGAGCGGACAGCCCCACAACCAGGTGGAGAGGTACGCGTGGCCGAGCCGCGCGACCTCCGGCGGCACGTTCATCACGCGGAACATGGTGTCGGCGATGATCAGCCCGGCGACGCTCACGACCGCGCCGGCGACCAGCGCGTAGGCCACGGCGACTGCCGCCGCACGCGCCGCCCGCTCCCGGTCGCCCTCGCCGTGGCGG
>JBOHSJ010000076.1:0-24142 GCA_050733035.1 Gemmatimonadales bacterium
CGCCGGCAGCGACCACAATGAAGACGTCCAACGCCGGGCGGTCGAAACGCTGTGTGAAATCGGGGACTTGGGCCTCCCCGCCGTGATCAACATCGCGCGCACCCATCCCTCCCCGGACGTGCGTCGCAAGGCGATCGAGACGATTGGCGAACACGCGCCGCCGGCGCAGGCGCTCGACCTGCTGGGCCAGATCGCGCGTCGCGACCAGAATCCCGACGTACAGCGCGCGGCGGTGGAAGCGCTCGGCGCGCTGCACGATGACCGCGCGTACCGTTTGCTCGTGGAATTCGCGCGGACTCATCCCGTCACCGACGTGCGCCGAAAGGCGATCGAGACCCTCGGCGAAACAGGCCGGACCGACAGCGTCATCGCCGTGCTCAGCGACGTGGCACGTGACGCGAGGGACCCTGATATCGCCCGTGAAGCAGTCGAAACATTGGGTGAGTTGCATGATGCGCGCGCCCTCACGGTGGTGGCCCGCATCGCGCGTGGACCCGGGGACGTCGATGTCCGCCGGAAAGCCATCGAGACGTATGAACAAGCGGCGTCACCCGACTCGGCGCTGGCGCTGCTCAAGGGTGTCCTCGCCGCGGATGCGCCGGAGGACGTCTACTCGAGGGTGCTGGAGGAGCTTGAAGGGATGGACGGCGGCGCCGGCATCCCGGCACTCATCGACGCAGCGCGGTCACACCCGAACCGCGAGGTTCGGGCGGACGCGCTGCGTCGTCTAGCGGAGAGCGATGACCCGCGCGCGCAGAAAATCTTCGACCAGACGCTGCGCCGTCCCTAGCGGTTCGGGGCGTCGCCGCCGCTGCTCGCGGCCGTCTCGGGGCCGAGCCGGTGCTTCTGATACCAGCTCATCATGTAGAGCTGGGTCCTCAGGAAGTTGGACGGCTTGGAGCCGGTCCCGTGATACTCGCCGTTGAAGCGCAACATCACCACGGGCACTTTCAGGTACTTCAGCGCCGCGTAGTACTCCTCGGTTTGCGGCATCGGCGTCCGCAGATCGAGCTCGCCGGTCATGACGAGCGTCGGCGTCTTCACGTTCCCCACGTACATCAGCGATGACTGCTTGAGCCACTGCTCCGGTTTTTCCCAGAACGGCGCGTCAAAGAAGTTGTACGTGAACAGCGGAATGTCGGTCTGGCCGGCCATGCTCAACCAATTGATCACCGGGCAGCGCACCGCCGCCGCGGCGAATCGGGTCGTATGGCCGATGACCCAGCTCGACAGCACCCCGCCCCCGGAGCAGCCGCCGACATACATGCGCTGGGTGTCGATGTACCCGCGCCCGACCACGCTATCCACACCTGCCATCAGATCGTCGTAGTCCACGCTGGGGTACGCACGCTCGATCGCGTTGCCGAACGGGCTGCCGTAGCCGGTTGAGCCACGCGGATTCGTATAGAGCACGACATACCCGTTGGCCGCAAAGTTCTGGAACTGATAATTGAAGGCGACATTGTACATGGCGTGCGGCCCGCCGTGAATCTCCATGAGGAGCGGGTACTTCTTGGCCGGGTCGAACGAGGGCGGCTTGACGATCCAACCCTGGATGCGCGCGCCGCTGGTCGAGGTGTACCAGATCTCCTCCACCTGACCGAGCTTGATCCGTGCCAGCACGTCGGCATTCACGCTGGTCAGCCGTGTCACTGGCTGGGGACGTCGGAGGCTGAACCGAACGATGTCGCTCGGCTCATCCGCATCGCTGCGAGTCCCGACCGCGGTGAAATCCCGTGCGATCGAGCCGAGCCCCAACATGTGAACCCCGTCGGTCACCTTGCGCGCGCCACCACGGACTCCGGCGAAGTGCACGTTGCTGGTCCCGCGGTCGCCGAGCGTAAAGAACACGCCGCTGCCGTCCGGAGCCCACTCGAGATTGCCGGGGTCCCGGTCGTAGGTCGTCAGCGCGCGCATGCCGCTGCCGTCGATCCCGACCGCCCACACCTCGTTCGCGCGGTAGGAGAAACGGCCCTGCTCGCGACCCCTGAACGCCACGGTTCGGCCGTCAGGCGACACCTCGGGATTCGACCACATCCCCTTGGTCGCGACCAGCGGCCGGATCGCGCCGCTGGCGACGTCCACCGTATACAGATACGACTCGCGGTAGCGGTGATCGGCGTCGGCCTCCCGCAGGCCGTCGAACACGATGGTGCGCCCATCGGGCGTCCAGGAATAGCTCAGCCCCGAGCCCAGCTCGCTCGTTCCGAAGTCGCCGGTCGTGACCTGACGCGGCGTGCCGCCTTCGGCGGGAACGAGAAAGATCTGATTCGAGCCCTGCTCGATATAGCCGCTGCGATCGCGGCGATAGTGCAGCCGGTCCACGACGCGCGGCGCCGGTGTCCACTTCGCGCCTTCCGGGGCGGCCGGCATGCTGATTCTCCACGGTGTCTCGCTCTTCACCAGCATGGTGAACGCGAGCGAGCGGCCATCGGGCGACCAGCTCAGGTTCGACGGGCTCTCGCTGACGCGGCTGATCTGCGATGTCGCGCCTTCGGCGTCCATCCAGCGCACGAAAACTTGCGTCCCCTTTGGTTCGCCATCGGCGAAATAAGCGATGCGTGACCCGTCGGGCGACCAGCGCGCGCTGGATCCTTTCATCAGAAACCGGTTCTTCGAGCCATCGGCGTTCATGATCCACAGCCCCGAATCCCAGCGGTCTTCGATCTTGTTCACCCAGCGCCGGGTGTACACGATCTGCGAGCCGTCCGGCGACACCTGCGGATCGGCCACCTGTTCCCAGTCGAGATAGTGGTTGACGGTGAGCAGCGTATCGGACGCGGTTTCTTGCGCGACAACGGCAGGGGACAGACCAATGGTGAAGAGAACGGCGACGGCGACGGAACGCATAGGGCCTCCTGAAAGCCGCGGCATGTGAGGGATCTCTAAGAAAACCCTCGGTACCTCTTGCGGCTAGACTCTTGAAACCACTTGGCGTCTAGTCTTTGGGTACTCCAATCAAGTATGTCCCCCGCAACGGCGACCAGCCGCCGCGCATGTCGCCGATGTCCCAATCGTAGGTGTCCAGGCCCCGCACCAGCTCGCGCAGCTCGGCCGGCGAGTATGCCCGCAAGCATGAGACGACACCGTCGAACGTCCCCACGAGCGGCAGCAGCGGCGGCAGGTAGCTCCAGAAGAACCGGGACCAACGCCAGGGGCGAACGAACGGCGCCGCTGCCAGCGTGCCGAGCCAGGTGAGCGCGACGACGCCGATCTCCCACGGTGCGCGCCGCGCCGCCTCGAAGACCGCGATGCCCTGCCGCTGTTTGACCGCGTCCGCCAGGATGGCGCGGGCCTCGAACGGACGAAAATGGTGAAACGCCGTGAAGATAGTGCGGAACCCGTCGAGCGCTTCCGGGACCGCCCGCGCGTCCACGGGCTCCGGATGAAACGGCAGCTGGCCGGCCATCCGCCGACCGGGATGGGGATAGAGATCGGTGAGCAGAACCGGCACGCCGACGTCCTGCACCAACCTGCCCCACGGACCGCCCGCCCCGGAACAGAGGTCCACGATCCGCTGCGCGCCGGCGCGGCGCACGGCACGACGCAACAACGGGCCGGCGGGGTCGTAGGCGCGGGCGAGGTTCAACGAAAACGCCAGGAAGTCGGTCAGCGCATCGCGGAGCGACGGTGGACACCAGGCAAGATCATGAAGCTCGACGAGATGCAGGCGCACGCTGGAGAAATTTGCACGAAACGCCGTGCGAAGTGAGATTTCGCGCCCGACAATGGAGCACTTCGAGCTGCCCCGGCTGTTCGCCGACCGTCCCGCCGGCCACAACTATTTCGAGCTGATCCGCGTGCCCGCGATGTCGGCGGGACTGTATGTGCTCCAGCCCGGCGAGCCCGACCGTCAGGCGCCACACCACGAAGACGAGATCTATTACGTCGTGGGAGGCCGGGCGACAATCCGTGTCGGTTCCGAGGATCGCCCGGTGGCACCAGGAACGGCGGTGTTCGTCCCGGCGGGCGCGGAGCATCACTTTCATTCGATCACCGCGGAGCTGCAGGTCCTCGTCATCTTCGCTCCCGCCGAGACGGCGACAACGACATGAGCCTGCGGACCACCCCGTTTCATGCGCGCACCGGGCCGCTCTCCGAAGGCCAGGCGTGGCGGCGCTGGGCCGGCTATGTCGTCGCCAGCTCGTACGAGCTGTCGCACGACCGCGAGTATCACGCGATTCGCAATTCCGCGGCGCTGTTCGACGTCTCGCCCCTCTACAAGTACATGGTCACGGGGCGCGACGCGACCCGCCTCCTCGACCACGTCGTCACACGCAACGTTGCGAAGGCCAAAGTCGGGCAGGTGCTCTACACCCCGTGGTGCGACAACGAAGGCAAGCAGATCGATGACGGGACGATCTCCGTCCTGAACGAGCAGACATTTCGCATGACGGCGGCTGACCCGACGCTGCGCTGGCTGCATCTCAACTCCTCCGGCCTGACCGTCGCGATCGAAGACGTCTCGGAGCGCACGGCCGCGTTGTCGCTGCAAGGACCCAGCTCGCGCGAGATTCTGCAGCTTGCCGCCGAGCGCGATCTGTCGGGCCTCAAGTACTTCCGCCTCGCCGGCGCGAAGATCCGCGGCATCCCCGTCACGATCTCGCGCACCGGCTACACCGGCGACCTCGGCTACGAAGTCTGGGTGGACGCGGCTCAGGCGGTACCGCTGTGGGACGCGCTGATCCAAACGGGCACGCCCTACGGCATCACGCCTGCCGGCATGCTGGCGCTCGACGTCGCGCGAATCGAAGCCGGCCTGTTGCTCATCGAGGTCGATTACTTCTCCTCCCGGCACGCCTTGATCGAGGCGCAGAAGTCATCGCCGCTCGAGCTCGGACTTGGTTGGACCGTGGCGGCCGACAAGGAGCGGTACAACGGCCAGGCCGCGCTCGCCGCGGAGCGGGCCCGGGGGCCGGCGTGGCAATTCACCGGGCTGGCCGTCGACTGGGATTCGTTGGAACTCCTATACGCCCAAGTCGGATTGCCGCCGCGGCTGCCGTCGCAAGCGTGGCGGACGAGCGTGCCGGTGTACGCCGACGGTCGCGGAGGCCGGCAAGTCGGTTACGCGACGAGCGGCGGCTGGTCGCCGCTCCTCAAACAGTACATGGCGCTGGTGCACCTCGAGTCGCAGTTCGCAAAGCCGGGGACGGAATTGCTCATGGAGATCACCATCGAGCACCAGCGCAAGGCGGCGCAGGCCCGCGTGACGCCGTTGCCCTTTTTCAATCCCGACCGGAAGCGCGCCTAGTGGCCACGCGCTACGACACCATCGTCATCGGCGGCGGTCACAATGGGCTCGTGACTGCCGGCTATCTCGCGCGTGCCGGGAAATCGGTGCTGGTGCTCGAGCGGCGGCCACGCGTCGGCGGCGCCGCCGTTACCGAGGAGATCTTCCCCGGCTTCAAGTTCACGATGTTCTCCTACGTCGTCAGCCTGCTGCGGCCCGAGATCATCCGCGACCTCGACCTGCCGCGACATGGTCTGCATATCCTGCCGCTCGAGAGCACGGTGACGCCGATGGAGAACGGCAACTACTTCGCGGCCTGGGCCGATCACGACGAGACTCGACGCGAGCTGTGCCGCCACTCGCTGCGCGACGCCGAGGCCTACGACGAGTACGGCCGGCTGATGCACTTCATGGCGCAGGCGGTGAAGCCGATCCTTTCCATGGTGCCGCCCGATCCCACCTCGTTCGCCCCCGGTGATCTGGCCGGCCTGCTCAAACTCGGCAAACACTTCCGCGGGTTGGGCGGGGAGCGGCTGCATGCGCTCGTCAAGCTGATGACGATGAGCTCGGCGGACTTCCTCGACGAGTGGTTCGAGACGGACGTGCTCAAGGCGACGAAGTCGGCGAGCGGGATCATCGGCACGTTCCTCGGGCCGCGCTCGCCGGGGACCGCCTATGTCCTCCTTCATCATTACATGGGCGAGCTGGACGGCGTTTTTAGGGCCTGGGGATTCGCGAAAGGGGGCACGGGCGCTGTCAGCGAAGCCATTGCGTCGGCTGCCCGCTCTTTCGGCGCAGAAATCCGCTGCGACGCCGGCGTGTCCAAGGTGCTCGTTAAGGGCGGCAAGGCCACCGGCGTGGTGCTGGAAAACGGCGATGAGCTGCACGCGCGCACCGTCGTCTCGAGCCTCGACCCGCGCCGCACGTTCCTGCAGCTGCTCGAGTCCAACGATTTGCCTGACGACTTCGTGTCGCACATCAAGCGCTTCAAGTTCCGCGGCTCATCCGGCAAGGTGAACATCGCGCTCGACTCGTTGCCCACCTTCACGTGCATGCCCGACAGCGCCGGGGGACGGCTCCACCGCGGCGCCGTTTCGATCAGCCCGAGCCTCGACTACGTCGAGCGCGCGTACGACGACGCGAAATACGGTGAGTTCTCGCGCCGCCCCTACATGGACATCGTCTTCCCATCCATGATCGACCCTGGAATGGCGCCGCCGGGGAAGCACGTGATGTCCATCTTCGTGCAGTACGCGCCATACAACCTGAACGGCGGCTGGACCGACGCGACGCGCGAGGCGTTCGGTGATGCCGTCGTCAACACGGTCGAGAGCTTCGCGCCGGGCTTCAAGTCCAAGATCCTGCACCGGCAGGTGATTACGCCGCTCGACATCGAGCGCATCACGGGTCTTTCCGAGGGCAACATCTTCGCCGGCGAGCTGGCGCTACATCAGCTGTTCTTTCTGCGTCCCGCGCCGGGCTGGGCGAAGTTCGCGACGCCGGTCCGGAGCTTCTATCAGTGCGGCTCCGGCACGCATCCGGGCGGCGGCATCATGGGCGCGTCGGGGCGACTCGCGGCGATGCGCATTTTGAAGGACGGCATGTGAGCGGCAACCGGTGGGACGCGATCGTCATCGGGGCCGGCGCCAACGGGCTCGTGACAGCGCACTACCTCGCGCGCGCGGGAAAACGGGTGCTCGTCGTGGAGCAACGGCCGGCGCCTGATCCGTCGGCGGACATCGGTTGGGTGCCGCCTCGCGTGATTCAGGACCTGGGGCTGCGTACACTGCGGCTCGAGCAACCGGATCCGTGGCTCACGGTACCGCTCAGCGGCGGTGGAACCCTCGAGCTGTCGCGCAATGTGAGCCGCTCGGCCGATGCGATTCGCCACGTCAGCCCGGCCGATGCCGCCAAGTGGCCCGAGTTCTGCGTGCGTATGCGGACGCTCGCCGGCGTGCTCGAGAAGCTCTACCTCGTCCCGGCGCCCGATATCGAGACGCGCGATCCTCGCGAGCTGGCGCGCATTGGCGGCCTGGGGCTGTATGTGCGCCGCCTCGGCAAGCAGGCGGTCATCGATCTCGCCCGCATTCTGCCGATGTCCATCGCCGAGCTGCTCGACGACTGGTTCGAGAGCGACGCCCTGAAGGGCGCGCTGGGTGCGCTCGGCATCTGGCACTTGAAGCAGGGTCCCCGCTCCGGCGGCACCGCCTTCAACTTCCTGCACCACCACGCCGGCTGTCCGGTGGGCGTGTTCAGGCCGGCGCGCTCGAACGTCACGGAGGTTTTGGAGGGTCTGACGGGTGTGGAGATGCGTCGAGGAAACCGCGCGACCGTTCTAGCGAAGAACGGCCGGGCTACCGGTGTGGTCCTGGAAAAGAGCGGCGAGGCGATTCTCGCCCCGATTGTGGTGTCGAGCGCAGATCCGCGCGCGACCCTGCATCCCGTCGCCCTCGAGCTGGACCCCGAGTTCGCGTGGGCCGTGGGCAACATCAAGGCGCGCGGCGTCGTGGCGCGCGGGACGCTCACGCTCGAGCGCGCGCCGGACTACTCGTCCCTGTGCATCGCGCCGTCGCTCGAGTATCTGGAACGCGCCTACGACGATGCCAAGTACGGCCGCGACTCGGCGGCGCCGTACGTCGAGGTGCAGCGAACGGACGGCAGGCTGGAGCTGCACGTTCAGTTCGTGCCCTATACGGATGGGACGGCGAACGTCCAGCGCCATCAGGCGCTGCGGCAGAACGTCGCACAGCTGCTGGGCGTTCAGGCGAACCAGGTGAAGCTGCAGTCGCCCGACGAGGAGGAGCTGCAGCGCGGCGCCACAGAGGGACACCTCTACCATGGTGAGCTCACTCTCGACCAAATTCTCTTCATGCGCCCCGTGCCTGGGTGGAGCCGTTATCGTACGCCGATCGAAGGGTTGTACCTGTGCGGCTCGGGCACGCATCCGGGTGGCGGAATTCCGGGCGCAGCGGGCCGCAACGCGGCGCGGGAGATCGGATGACCTTCCTGAAAACGGTCGAAAGCTATCAGCAGGGCGCCCGCACGCTGCCGGGCCGCTATTACACGGCGCCCGAGGTGTTCGCGGCGGAGCGGGAGCGAATCTTCGGTCGCCACTGGATCTGCGTGGGCCGAGATGCGACGCTCGCGACGCCCGGTGACTACTTCGTGGTCGAAGTCGCCGGCGAGAGCATCATCGTGCTGCGCGATCAGTCTGGTGAGCGTCGCGCGTATTACAACGTCTGCCGCCATCGCGGCACCCGGTTGTGCGAGGCAACGGCCGGCAAGCTGTCCGAAACGATTCAGTGCCCCTATCACGCGTGGACGTACGCGCTCGACGGCCGGTTGATCGGCGCGCCTCACATGCACGAGGTGGAAGGATTCGACAAGAAATCGTATCCGCTCCACACCGTGGCGCTCGCCGAGTGGGAAGGATTTCTGTTCGTGAATCTGGATCCCCAGGCAACGCCCGCCGCCAGGTGGTTCGCGCCGCTCGCGGGGAGATTCTCGCGCTACAACCTCCCGAAACTGCGCACCGTGCGCCATATCGAGTACGACGTGCGCGCGAACTGGAAACTGATTCTCCAGAACTACAACGAGTGCCTGCACTGCCCCACGATCCACCCCGAGCTGTCCACCAAGCTGCCCTATACCAGCGGCGCGAACGATCTGATTGAGGGCCCGTTCCTCGGCGGCTACATGGAGATTAAAGCACCGAACGAGAGCGCGACCATGACGGGTCGGGCCTGCGCATTGCCGCTGGGCGAGCTGGCGGTGGAGGATCGACGGCGCGCTTTCTACTACGCGCTGTTTCCCACCATGATGGTGAGCCTGCATCCGGACTACGCCGTCTTCTATACCGTGTGGCCGGTCGCGCCGCTGCAGTCGCGCGTCGTCTGCGAATGGCTGGTGCATCCCGACGCGCCCGCCGCCGCGGGCTATAACATCCAGGACGCCGAGGAATTCTGGGATCGCACCAACCGGCAGGATTGGCACATCTGCGAGCAAAGCCAGCTCGGTATCAGCTCCCGGGTGTACGCGCCGGGCCCCTACTCTCCACGCGAGAGCATTCCAGCGGCGTGGGATCGCACCTACCTGCGGGTTCTGAAGGAGGAGGGCGTGTGACCATGCGTCGTCTCCCGGTGTTCGCGGTCGTCAGCGTGCTCGCCGCCTGCGCGCGCCCCGCCGCCACCTCGAGTCAGCAGCCGGTCCCCGGCGGCGCTGCTCCAAGCGGCGCGGCGCAGCGAGAGGGCGCTCCCCCTCCTCGGCGCGGACCCCGCCCCTATCGCGACGTGATTCCGGCACGCGCTCTCACCGACTCCGGTGGCATCCCGGTCCACCGCGTGGACGACAAGTGGTTCTTCGAGCTGCCCGACTCCCTCCTGAACCGGGACTTTCTGCTGGTGAGCCGCATCGCCGGTGTCCCGGCGCGGCTCGGGGGGTTCACTTCCGCCGGGCAATCCGTCGCCGAGCGAGTCGTTCGCTGGCAACGTCAGGGCACGGTGCTGCTGCTCCGCACCATGAGCTACGAGGCCGTCGCCGACGATTCCCTGCCCATCGCGCAGTCGGTGGCGAGCAACAATCAGGGACCAGTCCTCGGCGCTTTCCCCATCCAGGCCTTCGGTGCGGACAGCGCGACGTTCGTCCTGGACGTAACCGAGTTCTTCTCCGGTGATACACCGGGCATCGCCGGCCTCTCGCCCGCGCAGCGGCGCCAGTATCAAGTCCGACGTTTGGACACCAGCCGTAGCCAGGTGACGGCGATTCGATCCTTCCCTCTGAACGTCGAAGTGCGGCACACCCAAACGTTCGAGGCGGGTGAGCCACCATTCGACGCGCGTAGCGGCACGATCAGCCTCGAAATGCGCCAGTCACTGGTGGTGTTGCCGCGCGTGGCGATGCGGCCGCGCTACGCCGATGCGCGCGTCGGCTTCTTGACGGTGGAGCGGGTGAACTACGGGCTCGAAGAGCAGAAAGCGGCGGCGCAACGGTTTATCCGGCGCTGGCGGCTCGAGCCGAAGGACCCGGCGGCCTACGCTCGCGGCGAGCTGGTCGAGCCCGTCAAGCCGATCGTGTACTACATCGACCCCGCCACACCAGCGAAATGGCGGCGGTACGTCCGCGAGGGCGTCGAGGCGTGGCAGCGGCCGTTCGAGGCCGCTGGATTTCGCAGCGCCATCATCGCGCGTGACCCGCCGTCGCGGGCCGAAGATCCGGACTGGGACCCGGAGGACATCCGCTACTCCGTGGTGCGCTGGGCGGCGAGCCTGGTTCGCAATGCGGTTGGGCCGAGCACCCACGATCCGCGGACCGGCGAGATCATCGAGAGCGACATCACGTGGTATCACAATCATCTGCGCTCCTACCGCAATCGCCTCCTCATCGAGACCGGCGCAGCCAATCCCGCCGCGCGTGGACTCGCCATCACCGACGAATACCTCGGCAACACCTTGCGCATGGTCATCACGCACGAGGTCGGGCACGCGATCGGTCTTCCGCACAACATGGTTGCGTCGAGCTCGATCCCCGTCGACTCGCTGCGCAGTCCGTCGTTCGCGAGTCGCTACGGCGTGTCGCTCACCATCATGGATTACGCGCGGCAGAACTATGTCGCGCAGCCGGGAGACGGCCTCAAGCCGGAAGACTTCATCCGCCGGCTGGGCCCATTCGACGACTTCATCATCAATTGGGGCTACCGCGCGTTGCCGGAGGCACCGACTCCCGAGGCGGAGTTGCCGACGTTGCGGCGTTGGATCACGGCGCAGACCGGGCCCTGGCCGTACCGCTACGTGCCGCAGTTTCTCTCGGGAATCGATCCCCGCGCACAGACCGAGGACTTGAGCAATGATCCGGTGCGCGCGTCGACGCTTGCGATCGCCAATCTGCAGCGGGTGATGCCGCAGCTGGTCGCGTGGACCACGAAGCCCGGCGAGGACTACGAGGACCTCGAGGAGTTGTACGGCGAAGTGCTCGGGATGTGGGGCCTCTACATGGGGCATGTCGTCACGCTGATCGGCGGCGTGCAGGTCGACGCAAAGACCGCCGACCAAGACGGGGCCGTATACACGGTGGTACCGGGGGCGCGCCAGCGCGCCGCGCTCCAGTTCCTGAGGGACAACGCCTTCCGGACGCCGGCATGGCTCGCCCCCCCGGCCATTCTGTCGCGGCTCGGCCCGCCGACCGGCCAGACGTCAGTGCTCGACGATCAGACGGGTGTGGTGAGACAGTTGCTCGACGCGCGTCGGCTCGATCGCCTTGCTGCATCGGAACGCCTGGACCCCGCCAACGCCTACGCGCTCGCGAGCTATCTCACGGACCTGCGCCGTGCCTTGTGGGAGGTCGGCAGCACCGAGCTGGAGCAGGACGCCGGGCGGCGTGCTCTGCAGCGTGTGTATATCGAGCGACTGGGCGCGATCGTCGCGCCCCCAGAGCAGCCCGCCGCTGCGCCGGGTGGTGGCAGTGGGGGTGGAACAGAGCCGCCGTCGCCGTTGCTCGCCCCGCTCACAGTGCAGCGCGGAGATGTCCCCGCGCTCGCGCGTAACGAGTTGCAGACCGTTCTCACGCTCGCCCGCGGCGCCGCCGCTGCGGCGCCGCCGGGCGTTCGGCGGGCGCATTGGGCGGATGTGGCGGCGCGCATCGATCGGATCCTGAACCCCCGATGACCGGCCGCACCGACGAGCCGAGGGGGTGATGGCCGAAGCGGCCGACTCCCTCGAGCAGCTCCGGGCCGCGCTGACGCGGCTCGACGCCGGCTTTGCCCACCTGCCCGCAGTCACGAGTCGGACCGATCCGGCGGCGCTCGAGCGCGTGCTCGCGGAAGTGGCCGACCGCCTGCACGACAACTATCCCTACTTCCACCCGCTGTACGCCGGCCAGATGCTCAAGCCGCCGCATCCCATCGCGCGCCTGGCGTATGAGCTGGCGCTCCGCATCAATCCCAACAACCACGCGCTCGACGGCGGACGGGCCAGCTCCGCGATGGAGAAGGAAGCCGTCGCCGAACTGGCGAAGATGATCGGCTGGGACACGCACCTCGGCCACCTCTGTGGCGGCGGCACGATGGCGAATCTCGAGGCACTGTGGATCGCCGGACAGCTGCACCCGGGCAAGACCGTGCTCGCCTCAACGCAGGCGCATTACACGCATCAACGCATCGCCGGCGTGCTCGGCCTGCCGTTCGAAACGATCCCATGCGATCGGCGTGGGCGCATGGACACGCCGGCCCTCGCCCGCCGGCTCGCGGCCGGCGGCGTGGGCACCGTGGTCGCCACGCTGGGGACAACCGCGACCGGCGCCGTGGACCCGCTCGCCGAGATCGTCGCGCTCCAGCAACGCCACGATTTCCGGATTCACGCGGACGCCGCGTACGGCGGCTATTTCCTGCTCGCCGCGAATCTCGAGCCCGAGACCATGCGCGCGTTCGAGCAGATGAAGGAAGCGGCGTCGGCGGTGATCGATCCGCACAAGCATGGGTTGCAGCCGTACGGCTGTGGGTGCGTGCTTTTTCGCGATCCGTCGGTGGGCCGGCTCTACCGTCACGACTCGCCGTACACGTACTACACGTCCACCGAGATGCATCTGGGCGAAATCGCGCTCGAATGCTCGCGCCCGGGCGCGGCCGCGGTCGCGCTCTGGGCGACGCAGCGCCTGCTACCGCTGGTGCGGGACGGCGAGTTCGCCAAGGGACTGGGCGATGGGCGGTCCGCGGCCCTGGATCTGCACGACCGGCTCCGCACAGACGGGCGCTTCGTCACCGGTACGGCGCCGGAGCTGGACATTCTCGTCTGGGCGCCGCGCGTCGCGCGCGTCAGCGACGCGTCCAACCTGTCACGGCGGATCTTCGACGAAGCCGCTCGGCGCCAGCTGCACCTCGCGCTCGTCTCCCTGCCCCTGCATCTCATCGAAACGCAGGAGATGCAGGGCGACCGCGAGACGATCATCTGCCTGCGGTCCGTGCTGATGAAGCCGGAACACCGCGAGTGGACGGACCGTATTTGGGCGATTCTCGACGAGGCGACGAAGGCAGCCGGCGTGAAGCGCGGCTAACGCGCGACCACGGACACTCCCACTACCACGTTCCGCGGAAAGCCGGGCTCGAAGGCCACCGGCTCGCCGCCCACGACGTCGGGGTTCAGAAACGCCGACGCGATGTAGCGGCGATCGAACAGGTTGTTGATCGTCACGAAAGCGTTCACGCCCAACCCGTCCCCCAAGCGGGCCGGACTCTCAGTACCGATCGTCAGGTTCGCCACGCGGTACGACGGCACCTTTACCTGGTTCGCGTCGTCGGCAAAGAACGAGCCCATGCTCTCCACACCCAGGCGCAGGCGCAGTGGTTTGAGCGCTGCAGGCGTCACGTCGAGCGCTAGGGCGCCGATCAGGGCCGGCACTCCCACGACTCGATTGCCGCCGTAGTCCGCGAAGACGCCTGCTTTCGTGGTGTCGTAGTGAACCGAATCGACCAGGTAGCGCGTGTACCGATGTGCATTCCACGTCAGCGCCGCCTGCACCGCCACGCCCGCGCGGGTTGCGATCCGCGCGCCGAACTCGGCGCCACGCCGCCGCACCCGTCCTGCCGTGAAATAGAAGCGGCCGCCGCGATAAGGCACGATTTCGTTCGTCACCGCGGTGTGATAGAGCGCCAAATCGTAGCTGACCTCGCGGATGAACGACGCTTCACCGAGGGTCCACAGACGCTTCGTGCCCACCTCATAGGTCGTGGATCGGATGGGATCGAGCAGCGGATTGATCGCCGTGACGGTGTCCTGCCCGAACGTGCTCGCCGGATCGGTCTCGTTGCCCGCCGGCACTTCGATCCCACCGCCGACCGACGCGTACACGCTGTGCGTGGGCGTGAGGCGATAGGTCACACCGACCTTGGGCGTGACGCCGATGAACGACTTCTTGGCATTGAGGCGTGGATCGATGTTGTCGCGGTAGTCGTACGTGATGTCGTCGTAGCGCGCGCCCAGCGCGACGCTCCAGCGATCGCCGGTGCCGAACGCCAGCTCCTCCGTAACGAACACGCCGGCGTTCCGTGCTCCCTCCCGCTTG
The DNA here is from genome assembly GCA_050733035.1 of Gemmatimonadales bacterium. Classification (GTDB taxonomy): domain Bacteria; phylum Gemmatimonadota; class Gemmatimonadetes; order Gemmatimonadales; family GWC2-71-9; genus 20CM-2-65-7. The sequence continues at coordinate 14,282 of JBOHSJ010000076.1, forward strand.
TTGGCTACGTTCGTGTCACCCTGGGTGCCCTGCGACGTGAGGTTGTAGAACAGAATCGCGCCGTCCTGCAGCGCATAGTCGGCGCCGACGAGCAGCGTCCCGCGCACCCGGGCTCCCAGCGGCGTAGCGATGCGGGCCGTGCCATTGCCTCCCAGGTGATACCGAGTGAAGTCGCGCCAGGTACCCCGCTCCGAGCGGTGCAACGACTTGGGGTTGAGATAGAGCAACGTGCTCAGCCCGACTCGCTCAGAAGGCTTATGGTCGAGCGTGATGCCCAGTCGCGCGACGCGGTTTTCGCGCCGCTCGTCACGGTTGAAATAAGTAATGTTCGCCTGGCGTGGGTCGGCGGCGACCTGCGCCGCCGTGAGGGGACCCGGAATGCGGAACGTGTTGTCCGACCCGACGGCGTACACGCCGATATTCGTCCGGTCGGCGACCGGAGCGAGCATGGAGACATTGAGCAACGAGCGCTCACTGGCGGAGTGCGTGCGCCAGCCGTCCGCGGCGCTGCGGACGAAGCTCACAGCCAGGACACCACCGCCTCCCAGATCAGAACCGCTGCGCGCCGCATACCGGCGCAGTCCGAACGATCCGGCCATCGGCTCCAGCGTCAGCCGCGGATCGCCGGCGTCAGGAAGCGTCGAGATGCTCACGACACCACCCGCGGCATTGCCCCAGACCGCCGATGCATTGGAGCGCACCACCTCGATCGAGTGCGCCGCGGCGAGGTCGATCCCGTCGAATGAAGTGCGTCCGTCGGGCTCGGTCTCGGGGAAGCCGTCGAGCAGCACGCGAATGCCGCGGGTCGTGCCGGCGTTGGACCGGTCGCCGGCCCCGCGCGCGCCGTAGCCGCGGATGGCGATGCGCACGTCCTGGTTCCCGTAACGGGATTGCGCGACGACACCGGGCACCAGCGACAACGCCTCGTCGAGGCCGTAGCCCGTCGCGCCGAACAACTGCGCTTTCTTGACCTGTGTGACGGCTAGGGGAACGGCGAACAGGCTCATCGTTTGACGGGTGGCCGTCACCGTGAGGGGCGGCAACACGACGGTGTCGGCGGGAACCTGGAGCGCGACAAGCGCGGCGAGGATCGCGGCGTTCACGTCCCTATAATAGCCTCGATCGGATCGAGTCGGGCAGCCCGGCGCGCCGGGTACCAGCCGAACAAGAATCCCACAATCAGCGCGAAGATCACGGCGAGGGCGACCCCCGGAACGTTGACCGGAATCGCGAACGGTTTGCCGAACTGCCGGCCGATCAGCTCGGTAATGACGGTGAGTCCCGCACCTCCCGCGATTCCCAGGACCGCTCCCAGGAACGCGAGGGTCAGCGATTCAGCGAGAAACAGCCGCAGGATGGCTCCGTCGTCGGCCCCCAGCGCCTTGCGGATACCGATTTCGTGCACGCGCTCCCGCACCGAGATGAGCAGCACGCTGAACAGCCCGATCCCGCCCACGATCAGCGTGACGCCCGCGATCGTGAACATCACGGCATTCCAGCCCCCCAGGATGTTGTCGGCCATCGCGAGGTCGGAGAGCACGTCGGCCGCCTCGTTGTCGATCTCGAAATCCTGGGTGCCGCCGTGTCGCTGTTTCAGCAGCAGCGTGCCGCGGCGCAGCACGTCTCCGAAGTCCGCCGACGCCGCCGCCGTAATGAGCGCCTGATCGACGCGCCCTTCGCCGTTGGTGTAGCGCGTGATATACGTGTACGGCACGTAGATGCGCCGCGCCACGAAGCTGAAATCGGCGGGAATGATGTCGAATTCGATGGGCGCGACGACGCCGACGACGACAAACCGCACGCCGTCGATCGTGATCGTCTGCCCCACCGGATCGATGCTTCCGAACAGCTCGCGCGTCAGCTCCGAACCGACGACCGCGACGCGCGCGCGGTTCTCGACGTCGAGCGGCCGGATCTCCCGGCCGGACACCATCCGAAAATTCCGCAGCGTCAGGTATCCGGCATCGACGCCGTCTACGCGGACGCGCCGCCGGTCGGCCGGCGCGTTCACCACCTGCTCCGACCCGAAATTGCGGCCGTGTACCGTCGCTACGCCCGGCATGGCGCGCAGCGCTTCGAGGTCCACGAGCCGCAGCCCGGTGTGCCGCAGCGCCGCCGCGCCCTGCGCGTCCGAGCGCGGGCCGCGGTCGTTCGTCCAGTAGCTGCGCGACAGGCCCATGGAAATGAGGTCTTCGTAGACCAGCGTCCGCATCGCCGACGCGAGCGACGTCATCGAAACCACCGACGCCGCACCGAACACGATGCCGGAGAGGGTCAGCAAGGAGCGCAGCGTGTGCGCCCGGATCTCGCGCAGCGCGTCGAGCACCAGCTCCCCCCAATCACGCATAGCGCAACGCCTCGACGGGAGCCAGCCGCGCGGCGCGCAACGCGGGGAACAGGCCGGCGATGAGCCCGACGCTCACGGCCGTCGTGAGCGACACGGTCGCGATGAACGGGCTGACGACGGCGGGCATCTGCATGAAGTGCGCGACGACGCCGGTGAGCGCCGCGCCCAGACCGAGTCCCATCAAGCCGCCGCTGACCGTCACCACCAGCACCTCCGCCAGCACGTGCGCGAAGATGCCGCCCGCGGTCGCGCCGAGCGCCATGCGCGTGCCGAACTCCCGCACCCGCTCGACCACCGCGGCGAGCAGAATATTCGCGATGACGATCCCGCCGGTAATCAGTGACACGACACCCACTACCAGGAAGATGAAGTTGAACAGCAGCAAGAACTGGCCGCTGTCGGCCCCAGCCCCTTGTCCCGAGGCCCTGATGTCGAAGTCCTCCACGCCGTGGCGCGCGAATAACAGGCTGCGGACTTGTGCCTGGGCCGCCGCGCCGCCGGAGCCGGGCCGCGCTTTCAGCGTGAGAAAGTCGAGATTGTCGGTCGCGCTGTATTGCGCGATCGCGGTCGAAATGGGGATATACGCCCGCTCATTCCGATACTCGAGGGCGTTGTCCTCCCACGCCGCAAAATAGAACTCCTCGCGCTCCAACACGCCGACCACGCGATAGCTCTTGTCCCCAATGCTCACGATCTGGCCGAGCGCCACGGTCGCGGCGCCGAACAGCGAATCGGCGTATTTCCAGCCCAGCACGGCCACGCGCGCCTGATGCCGGATGTCGAGATCGCTCAGGTAGCGTCCGACCAGCGGCTGGATGTCGTTGATGACCATGTAATCGGGAACCGTACCGATGACCTGCCCCTCGAAGCTCGTGCTGCCGGCGCGATATGCGAGCTGTCTCGCCCATCCGGGGCTCACCGCCGCCAGCGCGGTCGATCGGTCGCGCAAATACTGGGCGTCCTTGAACGTCAGGCGCTTGGATGCCAGCTCGCGCGCGCCGGGATGGGCGGAGCGGTCGCGGTCCGACACGATGATCGTGCCGCGTCCGCCGACTTCGTTGAGAAACTGCTCGGTGAGCGCCGTCTGCCCGCCGAACAGCGCGAGCACCGTGACGATGCTCCCGGTCCCCAGCACCAGGCCGAGCAGCGACAGGAGCGTCTGCCCCCAGTGGCGCCGCGCTTCATCCAGTCCGGTGAGCAGCGACTCGACGAGATTCACCCGACGACTCGTCCGTCGCTCATCTGGATCACGCGTTGCGCGCGGGCCGCCACGCCGGGGTCGTGCGTCACCAGCACGATCGTGTGCCCGGCGGCGTGCAGCTCGTCGAACGTCGTGAGCACTTCGGAGCCCGCCTTCGAATCGAGGTTGCCGGTCGGCTCGTCCGCCATCAGGATCGCCGGTTCACCCACCAGGGCCCGGGCGATCGCCACGCGCTGGCGCTCGCCACCCGACAACTCGTCGGGCCGGTGACCAACACGATGCGACAGCCCCAGCCGCTCGAGCAGCGCGAGCGCGCGCGTCCGCCGTACGGGGCGCGGCACGCCGCCGCGGTACTTGAGCGGCAGCGCCACGTTCTCTTCGACGGTGAGCCGCGGCATCAGGTTGAACGTTTGAAAGACGAATCCCACTTTGCGGTTCCGCACGTGCGCAAGGCGCTTGCCCGAGAGCGTCCCGACATCCTCGCCGTCCAGGCGGTAGCTGCCCGCGGTGGGAGAGTCGAGGCAGCCCAGGATGTGCATCAGCGTGCTCTTGCCCGATCCGGATGGTCCCGTGATGGCGATGAACTCCCCCGCCGCGACGTCGGCGTCCACGCCCCGCAACGCTTCGACGTCGACCTGGCCCAAGCGGTAGGTCTTGGAGAGACCGCGCGCTTCGATGAGCGCAGCCATCAGCGACGCCGGGCCGGGTTCCGGGCCCGCTCCAGTGCGGCGACGGGATCTTCGAGGGCGATCGAGTCGCCGGCGGCGAGGCCATTCAGCACTTCGACATAAAAGAGGTCGGACAGGCCGAGCGTCACCGGCACCGGCTGCGGACCGCTGCCGCCGAGCTTGTAGACGACCGGCTTCCCTTCCTTTAATAGCACGGCCTCCACAGGCACCCGCAGCGTCTCTGTGCGCAGCGGCCCCGAGATGCGCACGTTGGCGGTCATTCCAGGTCGCAACACCCGCGGACCACCGGTGACTTCGATTTCAACATCGAAGACGCGCACACGCTCCTGCTGCCGGGCGGCCGGGGGCACGAGCCGCACGACGCCCTGCGCCGTGTCACCGGGAAACGCATCGACGGTCAGCGCGACGCGGTCGCCGCGTTTCACTTTACCGATGTCGACTTCGTTGATGGCGGCTTTCACGAGGAGCGTCGAGAGATCGGCCATCGTAAACAGCTCGGTGCCGCCGCCGAACGCGCTCGTCCCGCCGACAACGGTCTCACCTTCTTCCACGCCGCGTCCGATGATCACGCCGGCGGCGGGTGCGGTGATGCGCGCCCACTGCGTCGTCGTGCCGGTCGAATCGCCGGCGGTGACGCCGGAGCGCTGCACGAGCTGCAGCTGGTCCTCCGCCGTGCGCCACTGATTCTCCGCCTGCTCGTACGTCACGCGGCGCTGATCGAGGTCGGCCTGCGTGATGCCGCCGATCGCCGACAACGACTGCGATCGCTCGTAGTCGCGCTTCGCGTTGTCGCGCGCGATGCGCGCCTTGGCGATTTCGCTGCGCAATTGCGCGAGGCTGTTGGCTTGCGCGATGTCCGGCTTGATGCGGGCGAGGACTTGCCCGGTTGCCACGCGATCGCCCTCGCGGACGAAGAGCTGCTCCACCACGCCCGAGATGGGCGACTTCACCACGATGCTGCGCTCCGGGGAGACGACCCCGGTTTCTTCGACCACGACCCGCACCTCGCCCCGGTCCACGACGCCGACCTTGTAAGGTCGGCTCGATCCGTCGTTCGCGTCGGCTTTACTGCAGGCAATGAGGGGCACACAGACAGCGATGGCGGCGAGAACCAAGGCAGGTTTCATGCACCAAACTCCCGAAAGGAGGCGCCGTGTTGGGGCACAGCATGCTGTGCCCCTACGACGGGGGCTGGCCGGTCACGGTTTCACGGTGAAATTACAGCCCCCATGACCAGTTGGCTGGGCGATTGGGCAAACCTGTTGCTGCGCTGGACGCATTTCATCGCCGGCATCGCGTGGATCGGCAGCTCTTTCTATTTCATCTGGCTCGACCGGGCCATCGGGGGGCCCACCGGGAGCCTCTGGATGGTGCACAGCGGCGGCTTCTATCAGGTCGAGAAGCGCCGCCCCGGGCCTGGGGAAATCCCGGCCGTCCTGCACTGGTTCAAATGGGAAGCGATGCTGACCTGGATCACCGGCATCGCCCTGCTCGTGCTCGTCTTCTATCTCACCGGCGCTTACCTGCTCGATCCCGGCGTCTCCCGCATCGGCCGCGGGGCGGCGATCGCGCTGGGCATCGGCCTGGTCATCTTCAGCTGGCCGGTGTACGACCGGCTGTGGCGTTCACCACTGGCCCGGCGCCCGGCGGTCGCGACGGCCGTTTCGCTCGCACTGCTCACCGCGATCACTATCCTGCTGTGCCGCGTGCTCTCCGGCCGCGCCGCGTTCATGCACGTCGGCGCAATGCTGGGCACGATCATGGTCGCCAACGTGTGGGAGCGGATTATCCCCGCCCAGCAACAGATGGTCGCCGCCACACGGGCTGGGCAACCGGCGGATTTCACCCTGGGGGAGCGCGCGAACCAGCGATCGGTCCACAACAGCTACATGACCTTCCCGCTGCTCTTCATCATGCTGTCCAATCACTTCCCCGCAACCTACGCAAGCCCGCTCAACTGGCTCGTGCTTCTACTGCTGTTCGTGGCCGGTGCCGCGGTGCGGCACGCCATGATCGGCCGTGGCGCCTCGAGTCGCTGGGCGCTGGTGCCCGCCGGCCTCGCGCTCGCCGGCGCGATGTTCCTCTCGACCCCGAAAGGCGCGGCACAGCCCGCCAATGCTGTGCCTTCGTTCGCGGTCGTGCGTTCCGTAATCGCCCAGCGCTGCCTCCCGTGCCATTCGCAGTACCAGAGCGATCGCACCTTCGGCCCCGCGCCGGGCGGCGTCACGTTCGACACGCCCGAGAGCATCGCGCGGCTGGCCGAGCGCATCCGTGTGCGGGCGGTCGAGACCCGAACCATGCCGCTCGCGAACAAGACCGGCATGACGGACGACGAGCGGGCCCTGCTAGCGCGCTGGATCCAGGTCGGGGCGCCATTGCGGTAGAAACCGCGGCGGCCGGCGGGGCTTCGCCGTCTGCTCGTATGCGTAGGCGAGCTTCAGCAGCGTCGCCTCACTGTTGGCGCGCCCGATGAACGACATCCCCACGGGCAGCCCGAAGGAATAGCCGACCGGCACCGCGACGCTCGCGTACCCGGCGACAGCGGCGGGCGTCGAGCTGGCGCCGAGGAAGTGATCGCCGTTCACGAGATCCGTGGGCCACGCCGGGCCGCCCGTCGGCGCGACGATCGCGTCGAGATTCTGCTGCGTGAAGACCACGTCGAGCCCCTCAGTGCGCGAGAGCCGCTGGTCCTTCGCGAGCGCGTCGCGGTACGCCTGATCGGTGAGCGGCCCCTTCTCCTGCGCCTGCAGGAAAAACTCCTGGCCGAAGTACGGCATCTCGCGCTCCTGGTTGGCTTCGTTGAACGCGATCACATCCGCGAGCGTCTTGATCCGGGAATTGGGCGCCCAGCTCGCGAGGTATGTCGCGAGATCGGCCTTCAGCTCGTACAACAGCACGGTCAGTTCCGAGTCGTCGTACTCGCCGAGGTGCGGGATATCGGCGGGATCGACGAGCACCGCGCCCTGGCGCGTCAGCACGTCGATCGCCGCCTCCACAAGCTTGTCCGCCTCGGGGCTATAGCCAAAGAATTTCTTGCGGGCGACGCCGATGCGGGCACCCCGCAGCCCCGCCGGATCGAGACTCGCGCGGAAGTCGCGCCCGGACAACGCGCCCAGCAACGCCGCGGCATCCGCGACCGTACGCGCCATCGGCCCCGCCGTGTCCTGGCTGTGCGCGATGGGAATGATTCCACCGCCGTCGATCAATCCCAGCGTCGGCTTCACGCCGACCAGCGAGCACGCGCCGGACGGGCACACGATCGAGCCATCGGTCTCCGTGCCGACACCAACCGCGGCGAAATTGGCGGCTACGCCAGCGCCGGTGCCCGAGCTCGAGCCGCACGGATTGCGGTCGAGCGCGTACGGATTCGCGCACTGCCCACCCCGCGCGCTCCAGCCGCTCGACGACTGGTTGGACCGGATGTTGGCCCATTCGGAGAGGTTGGTCTTGCCGAGAATCACCGCGCCCGCGGCGCGGAGCCGGGCGACGAGCGGCGCGTCGCGCGGGGGCGTGACGGCGGCGAGCACGAGGGAGCCGGCGGTCGTCATCATCTTGTCCGCCGTCGCGATGTTGTCCTTCACGAGTACCGGAATCCCGTGCAGCGGCCCGTGCACGCGCCCCGCTTTGCGCTCGGCGTCGAGCCGGTCCGCGATCGCCAACGCGTCCGGATTGGTCTCGATCACCGAGTGCAGCGTGGGATCGAGCTCGGCAATGCGCGCGAGATACGCCGCGCAGATCGAACGCGCGGAGCGACTGCCGGTACGCATCGCGTTTTGGAGTTGGGCGATCGTGACTTCTTCGAGGTCGAAGTCCGTCATCGCGGGTTGTCGGGGCGCAGCAGGCTGCGCCCCTACAGGTCGCACGATGACCGACCCTGCGACCGCACGGGCACCGTATTGCAAAAACGAACGCCGGCTGAGATGAACCGTCATCCGAAACTCCGGTTGGGGGTGTCCGCCAGATCATGTGATTCTACGCACGGTTACGCCACCCGACTTGCAATAACGTGTCCAGAATGAATCTTGTGGGCACTGTGGAAAAGAAGACCTGGCTCGCCAGCATCCGGACGAAGATGCTCATGTTCGGCGTCGTCGCGACGTTGATACCGTCGCTGACGACGGTGTGGATTTCGTACATCGAAAACAAACGGGCGCTTCAGGCGAAAGCCTCGGAAGAGCTGCTCGGCGTCAGCGCCCAGGCGGCCCGTGAAGTGGATCTCTGGACCAAGGAGCTGCGCTACGATCTGCGCGTCTTCTCGAGCTCCTACGAAGTCACCGAAAACCTCGAGCGCATTCCGCTCGCCACCGGCGAGCCGGTCCGCTCAGGCATCTATTTCCGGCGGCTCACGGACTACCTCAACTCGGTGCGCGATCGTTTCCCCGATTACTCCGAGATGCTCGTCCTCGACCATCACGGCCACGTCGTCGCCACGAGCTCGACGCAGGCCCGGCCGGTGCCGCTCGCGCCCGACTGGGCAACCGAGCTGACCAAGAACGAGTGGGCCCTGGGCACGCCGTACTGGGATTCCAGCGGCACGCACGCGGAAATGCTGGTATCCGTCCCGATCATGTCCGTGCGCCGCGCGGGACGCGGCACGGGCGGCGCGCATCTGCTCGGCGCGCTGGCCGCGCGCGTCAACCTGCGGACGGTCGCCGACACGCTGCGCCGCTTCGTCCCCGGCGAGTCGGGGCAGATCTATCTGACCACGCGCACCGGCCGGCTGATCGTCAGCTCGCGGGGCACCTCGCGCGAGCTGATGCGGCAGGGGTACTCGCGCGACGCCGCGAACTGGCTGCTGGCGCGCGAAGGCCGTGCGGTGCAGTTCGCGAGCTTCACCGGCGACCGCGTGGTCGGTAGTGTGCGCGTCGTCCCGGCGCTCGACTGGATGGTGGTATCCGAGATCCCGTTCGCCGAAGCGTTCCGGCAGGTGGCGCGGCTGCGAAACATCACCCTCGGCATCGTCGCGCTGCTGCTTGCCATCGTCGGCGCGCTCGCGTATCTGCTGAGCATGCTGATCGTGCGGCCGCTCAACCGGCTGACGCAGGCGGCCGCCAAGGTCGCCAAGGGCGACCTCGACGTCGGCCTGTCGGTGACCACCGGGGGCGAAGTCGGCTACCTGACCGAGGTGTTCAACGACATGGTGGCGCGGCTGCGCGAGAGCCGCGCGGAGCTGCAGCGGCTGTCGGTCACCGATCCGCTCACCGGCCTGTCCAACCGCCTGCGGATGATGGAAGTGCTCGACAACGAAGTGCGCCGCGCGCGGCGGCTGCACCATCACTTCTCGGTCGTCATGGCGGACGTGGACCTGTTCAAGCGCTACAACGACGAGCACGGCCATCCCGCGGGCGACGAGGTGCTCAAGCGCGTGGCCCGCATCATGCGCGAGGCGAGCCGCGACGTGGATTTTGTGGCGCGCTACGGCGGTGAAGAATTCCTGATCATGATGCCGGAGACGGAGATCGAGGGCGCGACGGAGTTCGCGGAGCGGGTTCGCAAGAAACTGGCGACCGAACGGCTACCCGCCGGCCGGATCACGTTGAGTCTCGGCGTGTCGGCGTTTCCGGCGCACGGCGACGGGCCCGAGCAGCTCATTGCGGAAGCGGACGCCGCGCTCTACCTGGCAA
>JBOHSJ010000077.1:0-14057 GCA_050733035.1 Gemmatimonadales bacterium
GCTGAGCATTGTGGCCGCGCTGGTGGCGCTGAGCCTGGTCATCGCGCCCGGGATCAGCCGCAGATGGCGCCAGCGCCGCGCTTCAGTGGTGTCGGCAAATGCCTGAGCGGGCACTCGTCGTCATTCCGACGTACAACGAGGCGGCAAACTTGCCGCAGATCGTGCCGCAGGTCCTGGCTCAGGACCCACGGCTGGAAGTGCTCGTCGTCGACGACAACTCGCCCGACGGCACCGGCAAGATCGCCGACGAGATGGCGCACACCCACGCACGCGTGCACGTCATGCACCGGGAAGGGAAGTTAGGCCTGGGCACGGCGTACCTCGCCGGGTTCAAGTGGGCTCTCGAGCGGGGCTACGACTATGTCTTCGAGATGGACGCCGATTTCTCGCACGACCCGGTGCACCTCAAGGAGTTTCTCAAGGCCATCCAGGATGCGGACGTCGTGCTCGGCTCGCGCTACCTGAACGGCAAGGTTACGGTAGTAAACTGGCCGATGGGCCGGCTCATGTTATCGTATCTGGCCAATATCTACGCCCGCTGGTTCACAGGGCTGCGCATTTGGGACCTGACGGGTGGGTTCAAGTGTTTTCGCAGGCGAGTGCTCGAGGCAATCGATCTTTCGCAGGTCGTCTCCAACGGCTACGCCTTTCAAATCGAGATGAGTGTCCGTGCATGGCGAAAAGGGTTCAAGCTGCGGGAAATCCCGATCGTGTTCGTAGACCGAACCGAGGGACAGAGCAAAATGAATCGGGCCATCGTGCGCGAGGCGGTGTGGAAGGTGCCACGCCTCCGGCTCATGGCCTGGTTTCGCCGCATCTGATCGGGCTGCCGGTCTACAAAATGACGGGATCGGGAAACGATTTCGTCATGCTGGACGCGCGCGTGTGCACGCCGGCGGAGTGGAGCGCGGAGGACATGCAGGCGCTCTGCGCGCGCGGGACGGGGATCGGGGCAGACGGCGTCGTCTTCGTCGGACCCGGATCGCACGCCGGCGCCGCCCGCATGATCTACTACAACGCCGACGGCTCCCACGCCGCGATGTGCGGGAATGCCGCCCTCTGCAGTACGGTCCTCGCGGTGCACCTGGCGGTCGGCGCCGCCGACGGGATGGATCTCGAGACCGATGCCGGCACCTACCGCAGCCGCACCAGTGAGCCGGGACGCGCGGAGCTGAACCTTGCGCCTGTCGAGCCACCAGTCGCGGTCTCAGGGCTGGGGCTCGCCGCTGGCGAGCGGCAGGCCGTGCTCGGTCGCGTTGGCGTGCCGCACCTTGTGGTGGTCGTGGACGACGTAGATCGGCTGGAGCTGATGGATCGGGGGCGGGCGCTGCGATTCGACCGGGCGCTGGCTCCAGAGGGCGCCAACATCAACTACATCTCCTCCGATGGTCCCGTTCAGGACGGAACGCCCGTCTGGCGGATGCGGACTTACGAGCGCGGCGTGGAGGGTGAAACGCTCGCCTGCGGGACGGGCGCCGTGGCGGCCGGCTGTGCGATCCAGGAATGGGGATTGGGACGTCTGCCGATACACATGCAGAGCCGGAGCGGGCGGATGCTCACGGTGCGAGCCACGAAAGCGGGAGGCCGTTACGAGGATGTCTGGCTTGTGGGCGAGGGGAGAATGGTGTTCAGGGGTGTGATTACGTGACCGGCTTGTCCACATTCACCCACATCGCTACTTAACATAACATCTATTATACGAACTCGACTGCTACGAGACTGTCCCCTTCGTCAGCTCCCCCAGGCGCACCTTTGCTTCCGTCACCGCCCCCTCGTTCGGTAGCTCCTTCACGATGCGCTGATAGACCTGAACGGCCGTGGTGGTGTCCGCAGCGCTCGTCCAGGCGCGACCGGCATCTGACAGCATCTGAGCCTTTTGGAAGTCCAGACGGGCCGCTGCAGCCCCGTTTTCGTAGCCCTCTGCCGCCTCGCGGAAACGCCCAAGGTTCTCGAAAGCGGCCCCTAGGAGCCCGTACGCCTGGGATCGGTACGCCCCCCCGGCCCCAGGTGCGTAGTCCCGGAGGACCTCCACCGCCTGCTGCGGTTGCCCCTGCAGCAGCCGCACGTTGGCCAGCAGGAGCCGGCCTTCCTCCGCGGCATTCGTGCCCGAGTAGTTCTCGATGACGCGTGCCAGCTCGCTCGCCGCCAGCGGCAGGTTTTGGTTCTCGAACGCAAAACGGGCGCCTTGGAGCTCGCGGCTTGCGATCTCTTCGGAACGCCGCTTCGTGGAGAGCTGCCACACGAACAGCACGGCACCAACGACGAGAATCGTGCCGATCCAGTAAGAGAGTTGCCTGTGGGCATTCACCCACGCGACGAATCGATCTGAAAACGGCGGCCGCGCGGAGCTTCGGACGGGCGTCGGTTTCGCGCTGCTGGTTGGTGCTACGGTCTGCGTTGCCATTGCCGCTCCCTGCTCCTTCGGAGAATGTCCGATGATCAATGATCGATTGATCATTCGGCATTGATCATTGGACATTGGTAGTTCGCATGCCCCTGGGGTGACTCGAACACCCGGCCAACGGTTTAGGAAACCGCTGCTCTATCCACCTGAGCTACAGGGGCATATCCGGGGGCGTAAACGGCGAAATGTACGCGAGTTAGGCGTAGTGCAGCAAGGCCTCGACCCGCCGTCCCTGCAGGCGCTGACGGCCCTTCAAGAAGTCGAGCTCGATCAGAAAGCTGAATCCCGCCACCGAGGCTCCGGTCCCACCGACCAGCTGCGCGGCAGCATTGGCGGTGCCGCCCGTCGCCAGCACGTCGTCCACGATCAGCACGCGATCGCCGGCCTGTACGGCGTCATGGTGCATCTCCAGGGCGTCCGTACCGTACTCGAGCGCATACTCGATGCGCTGAGTGGCCGCGGGCAGTTTTCCCGGCTTCCGGATCGGGACCAGCCCTGCCCCGAGCTCCAGCGCCAGCGGTGCGCCGAATAGGAACCCTCGGGACTCGATGGACACGACGCGACTAATCCGCGCGTCGCGGTACGGCTCCGCCATGAGCGCCACCGCGCGGCCGAACAACCCGGCGTCGAGCAGCACCGGCGTGACGTCCTTGAACACGATCCCCGGCTTGGGAAAGTTGTTGACGTCTCGAATCGTGCGCTGCAATTCGTCGACGACGGCGGATTTATCGGATTTCAAAGGACCTCGGCACATCAGGTTCAAGTGGAACTTGAAGACGCGCGAGCTGGTCCACGCGCGCGGCTGACGGGCCGCGCCGCAGATGCTGCTCGAGCGTCTCAAGTGCCGCGTCAGGACCCTGCGAAACTACTTCAACCGCTCCATCCGGCAGGTTGCGCACATAGCCGCCGAGCTTCAGCCGCTCCGCATGGGACATGACAAACCACCTGAACCCCACCCCCTGAACTCGACCCCGGATGATCCAGCGTCGCGTGCTCATTTCGGCGGTGGCTCGGAACCCCCGGCCGTCGAGGGAGCGCTCCTGCGGCGGCGGCGATACCAGATTACGTAGATCGCGCCGACGAGCACTACCGCGGGAAGCAAGTAGAGGAGAACCTGTCCCACCCGGCGATGGACTTCCTCGCTGCGCAGCGTAGCTTCATTTCGTCCGAGCACGTAACCGATGTACGTCAGAATGAAGCACCATAGCCCGGCTCCAAGTGTCGTGTACGCGATGAAGCGGTCCAGCCGCATCCGCGCCATCCCCGCTGGAATCGAGATCAGTTGGCGCACGACAGGGACCAGCCGCCCGATGAAGGTCCCAATCTCGCCGTGCCGGCGGAAAAACAGCTCCGCTTTGTCGAGTGCCTGAGGTTTGATCAGCAGCCACTTGCCATAGCGCCGCAGCCAGCGATCGAGCCAATGCGCGACCCAATAGTTGAGGAGCCCCCCGAGCAGGCTTCCCGTCACGCCCGCCACAACGACCAGCGGAAAACTCATCCGGCCCTTTGCGGCGAGGTACCCTGCCGGCGGCATGACCACCTCGCTTGGGAACGGGATCGCTGACGATTCGATCGTCATGAGAATCACGATCCCGGGGTAGCCGAGTGCGAAGATGGTTTCCGTGAGCCACGCGACGAAACGATCAACCATCGAATCCATGCTCTCCGACCAGCGGGACAAAGCGAGCGTCGCCGATGGGCGTCGCGTGAATGCCGTCCGCGGTGCGCCGCACCACCGTCAGGATCTGATTGCCCCGGGCGCCCAGGGGGATGATCATGCGGCCGTCCGGGGTGAGCTGTTCAACGAGCGGCGGTGGAATCTCCGGTCCACCCGCGGCCACGAGGATCGCGTGGTAGGGCGCGTACGCGCTCCAGCCAAGCGTGCCATCGCCCACGAGCATGGAAACATTCGTTACGCCGGCTGCCCGCAACGCGGCCTGTGCCGACTCGGCGAGGTTGCGCACGCGCTCGATGGTAAACACCTGGCCCGCGAGCGCGGCAAGCAGCGCCGTCTGATAGCCCGAGCCGGTTCCGATCTCGAGTACTTTCTCCTTGCCCTTGAGACCGAGCGCCTCGAGATAGCGCGCCTGCGTATAGGGCTGCGAGATCGTTTGCCCCGTCCCGATCGGGAGCGCGGCATCTTCGTAGGCGCGGTGGCGCACGGCTTCGGGCACGAAGAGATGGCGCGGCGTATCGGCAAAGGCGCGCAGCACGGCCAGATCGCGAATGCCCTGGGTGCGAAGCTGTTCGACAAGGCGAGCCCGGTAGCCGCCGTACGTATCGCGACTGCCGGTCACTTACCCAATTCCCACTTGCTGACGACTTCGAGCAGCTTGTAGTTCGTGAGATCCACGTGCAGCGGCGTGACGGAGATGTAGCCGTCCTTGACGGCCTGGAAATCGGAGTCCGCGCCGCCCGACCAGGTGACGCGCCCTCCCCCGATCCAGTGCACCTCGCGCCCCCACGGATCTTTCATCGTGGCGATCTCTTCGTGGAACACGCGGCTGCCCAGGTTCGTCACCTTCACACCCTTCACCTGATCACCCGGGATCGGCGGGAGATTGATGTTGAGCAGTGTTTCGCCGGGGAAGTTCTCGACGCGCACGATTCGTTGAATGAGATGCTCGAGTCCTGTGCGGTGACTCTCCAGGTGCTCGAGATCGAAGCTGCCATACGAAATCGCCACACTCGGCACGCCCGCTGCCAGGCCTTCCATCGCCGCCGAGACCGTGCCCGAGTAGAGCACGTCTTCGCCCATGTTCGGCCCATGGTTGACGCCTGAGAAGACCCAGTTCGGACCGTCTGGCATCAGCGCGCCGAGGGCGAGCAGGACGCAATCCGTCGGCGTGCCGTCCACCTGGAACGCGCCATCCGAGCGCCGATGGGCCCGCAGCGGCCGATGCAGGGTCAGCGAGTGGGATGTGCCGCTCTGCTCCCGGTCGGGCGCGACCACGGTCACCTGCCCCACGGAGGCGCACACGTCGGCGAGCAACGCGATGCCCGGCGCCAGGACGCCGTCATCGTTGGACACGAGGATTCTCAAGCCGTTTGCTTGATTAGTCACAGTGCTCCCGCCACGATCCGGCCGGCATGTCGCGCGAACGCGCGTGCCATGCGCCACGTGTCGCCCAAGTAACGAAAATGGCTGGGTGAGCCGTAAATCGTCGGCACCTCGACCGACGCGATACGATACCCGGCCCGCAAAGCGTCGAGCAGGAAACTCGCCTCGTACTCATAGCGGTCACCGATCGGTTGCACCTGCTCGGCAACGGCACGCGTAAACGCCCGGAAACCCGTCTGCGCGTCCGACACCGGCTGTCCGCCGATGCGCGAGGCCAGGCTGGCCGAGAGCCAGTTCGTGAAGCGCCGGCCGACGGGCATCGTACCGGTGCGATCCCGCGCGCCCAGCACGAGATCAGCTCGGCCATCGGTGATCGGCCCGAGCAAACGCGGGATCTCGGCTGGTGGATGCTGTCCATCAGCATCGAGCGTCACGATGACCGCGGCACCGTCGGCGCATGCCCGCGCGATCCCGATGCGCAGCGCAACACCCTTTCCACGGTTGCGGGGATGCGTGAGCACCGTCGCCCCCCTTCCCCTTCCCTCTTGTCCCGTCCCATCATCGGATCCGTCATCCACAACGATAATCTGAGCGCCCGGCACCGCTGCCTGGGTACCGGCGACAACATCTCCGATAGTCTTGGCGGCTTGAAAAGCGGGAATGACGACTGCTACCTGCACGTCAGCTCCCCTCGAGGATGCCGAGCACCGACTTGAGCTCGGCGCGGAGCTCCTTGACCGTTTCGGTGGCCAACGCGCGCCGCGCTTCGGGTTTGAGCTCGCCGGAACGCCGATACTGCTCGATCTTCTGGCGCGCGCCCTCGATCGTGTACTTCTCCGTGTAGAGCAGGTGTTTGACGAGCATGATCAGCTCGATCTCGCGCCGCTGGTACACGCGATTGCCCGAGCGGTTCTTGGCGGGATTCAGGAAGCGGAACTGGCTCTCCCAGTAGCGCAGCACGTGCGGCTTGAGGTCGGTGAGCTGGCAGACCTCGCCGATGGAGAAAAACTCCTGGACGGGCTGGGCTGGGCCGCTGCTCATCAGCCTTCCGCCTTCAGCTCACGCTCCATCAGGTCGCTGATCGCCTGCCGGGGCGGTTTGCTCTTGAACAGGATGTTGGCGACTTCACGGGCGATCGGCATCTCGACGCCATGGCGCTCCCCTAGAGCGACCGCCGTGCGCGTCGTGTTGACGCCCTCGACCACCGCCGCCTTCCCCGCCAGGGCCTGCTCGAGCGTCTGGCCCTGCCCCAGCGCCACACCCAGGGTGCGATTGCGGGACAGCGCGCCCGTGGCGGTCAGGATCAGGTCGCCCATGCCCGCGAGCCCGGCGAAGGTCATCGGCTGAGCACCCAGCGTGACGCCGAGCCGCGTGATCTCCGCGAGCCCGCGCGTGATCAACGCCGCACGCGTGTTGAATCCCAGCCCGAGCCCTTCGAGGATACCGGCGGCCAACGCGATCACGTTCTTGAGCGCCCCCGCCAGCTCGACGCCCACGACGTCGGTGTGCGAGTAGACGCGAAAGTAGTTCGTCGAGAAAACCCGCTGCGTACGCTGCGCGACGCCATGGTCGGCGGCGGCTGCCACGACCGCTGTCGGCTGCTGCTGGAACACTTCCCACGCGAACGACGGCCCCGAGAGTACCGCGACGGGTATTCCCGCCGGCAGCACCTCCCCCAGGACGCAGGAAGGCCGCTCGAGACGATCTGGGTCGAGGCCTTTGGAGACGCTCACGACCAAGGGTCGGGATTTACCGATCGCCGCCGCCGCTTGCGTCATCACTGATCGCACGGCATGCGACGGTGCGGCCGACACGACCGTGTCGGCGCCGCGGACCACGGCGGCGAGGTCCCCACTTGCGCGCAGCGTCAATGCGAGCGCCGCTCCAGGCAAAAACACTTCGTTCACGTGGCTCCGGTTCACGCTCTCCACAACTTCCGGTTCCCGCGCCCACAGGGTGACCTCTTCGCCCTTTCGCGCGAGCAGATCCGCGAGGGCCGTTCCCCAGGCCCCACCGCCCACGACTGCGATCTTCATTGGGCGGACGGGCGGGTGCGAAACCGATTCTCGGTCCCCGCGATCAGGCGTGAGATGTTCTTGCGGTGCGCGAAAATGATCAGCGCGACCAACGCCACGCTCGCCCAAAACACGTACGGCTCGCCCGGCTGGAGCAGCGCGACCGACAACGGCACGCTGAGCACGGCGATGATCGAGCTCAGAGACACGTAGCCGGTGAGCCACAGGCAGATCCCCCACACCAGAATGGCGAGCAGCACCGCCACGGGCGCGAGCGCGAGGAACATCCCCGCGGCGGTCGCCACGCCTTTGCCGCCCTTGAAGCGCACATACGGGGAGAACATGTGCCCCAGCACCGCGGCGCCGCCGACGGCAACTGGGAGCCAAGCATACGACGAACTTCGAGCGAGCAGGACCGGCACAACTCCCTTGGCGATGTCGAACAGCGCGACGGGAATCGCGTATGTCCAGCCGAGCATGCGGTAGACATTGGTCGCGCCGAGGTTTTTCGAGCCGTGTTCACGCAGGTCGATCCCCCGCCCCAGCTTGCCGGCGATGTAGCTCGTGGGCGTCGCGCCCAGGAGATACGCGGCTAGAATCGCCAGGACGGCGTTCAGCGCCGGCCTCGCTTGCGCCGGAACTTGATCGTCAGCGGCGCGCCCGTGAACTCCCACGCTTCGCGAAATCCGTTGTGCAGGTAGCGCGTGTAGGACTCCGGAATCGCTTCGGGCCGGTTGGCCACGACGGCGAAGCGTGGCGGCGCCGTACCGACCTGCGTCGCATAAAAGAGCCGCACCGACTCACCCACCGGTTGCGGCGGCTGTTGCCGGGCGAGCAGCTGCTCCAGCACGCGATTCACCTCTGCGGTCGGCACCCGCTTCTCGCGCTCGTCCGCCACCGTCACGATCGCGTCCAGCAGCTTCGAGACGCGCTGCCCGGTTTTCGCCGACACGTAGAAGAACGGGATGAATTCGAGGAACGGCGCGCGCGCCTTGATGTCCCGCTCGCCGTCGCGCGCGGTGTTGGTCTCTTTCTCCTCGATCAGGTCCCACTTGTTCACTGCGATGATCACGCCGGCCCCGCGATCCCACGCTTCGTTGGCGATCTTGAGGTCCTGCACGTGCATCCCGTCCTTCGCGTCCACCACGAGCACACACACCTCGGCGCGCTCCATCGCGCGCGACGTGCGCAGCGTCGAGTAGAACTCGAGATCCTCCTCCACCTTGCTACGCTTGCGGAGGCCGGCGGTATCGATGAACACGAGCTTCCGGCCCTGGAAATCGAACTGCGTATCAATGGCGTCGCGCGTGGTTCCGGGCTCGGCGGCGACGATGTGTCGATCCTGGCCAAGCAGGCGATTGACCAGGCTCGACTTGCCGACGTTGGGCCGGCCCACGACCGCGACATGAATCGCGTCTTCGGCCACCGCCTCCGGTGAGTCCGGCAGCATCGACGCGACCTTGTCCAGCAGATCTCCGCTGTTCTTGCCGACGGCCGCCGATACCGGAAACGGATCGCCTAACCCCAGCTCGTAGAACGCGAGCTGTCGAGTTTCGTCGGGCAAATGATCGGCCTTGTTCACTACCAAGAGCACCGGCCGTTTGGCCTTCCGGAGATACTGCGCGATCTCGAGATCCATCGGATGGATCCCCGACTCGATGTCCACCACGAACAGCAGCACGTCACTGTCCGCGATCGCCTGCTCGACCTGCCCGCGAATCGCGCGATTGAGCGGATCGGTCGAGCCCGGCACCAGGCCACCCGTGTCCACGAGCCAGAAACGCCGGCCGTTCCATTCCGCGGGCGCAAAGTGGCGATCGCGCGTGACGCCGGGCTGTGCATCCACGATCGCCTGCCGCCGGCCGATGATGCGGTTGAAGAGCGTTGACTTGCCGACGTTGGGGCGCCCGATGATCGCGACGGTAGGGACGCTCATACGCCCACCTCTTCTCCCACCAGGGCGTCGGCGAAGTCGTACGACAGCTTGACCGGCATCGGGACCTGCGCCGCCAGGTCATGCGCCTCCATATCGTCCATGAACAGCAGGTCGTCGTTGACCGACTCGGCGGGCAGCAACGCGAGATCGAGGTCGCTGCGATTCTGGAGCGCGGCCAGGACAGCCTTTCCCGGCAGCAAGCCGGCCGTTGTCACCGACAGTCCAAATAGCGTGTTCTCCAAAGCCAGAATCTCGAAATGCGCGCCAGTCAACTGCGTCAGATCAGTCACGATCTGCGGGATCAGCGGCCCCATCGCAGTCCCGGTGACGATGCCGATGCGCTTATCCCGCCAGTTCTCCGACTCGAGAGCGGCGCGCGCGCTCTGAATGCGCGTCTGTAGATAGCGCACCGCCCCGACGCCGTTTTCCCGCTGCTCGAAATCGCCGTACCACTCGGCCGGCGGCAACGGCATGTCTGCCTGGAGAAAGAGATCGTCGGCGCCATAGCACCACGGCATCCCGCGATCGGCCACGGCACGGGCCGCGAAGTCGCCAACCGTGGCGAGCGCGGCGCGGCACTCGTCCCGCGTGGGTTGGCGCACGAGGGTGTGCTTGCTGAATTCGGTCAGCGCCACCGGCACGACCGAGACTGACAGGACGGCCGGACCCAGGCCGTACAAGTCGCTCAGCGTGCGCACGAGCTGCGCCCCGTCGTTGATGCCGGGAACCAGGACGACCTGCGTGTGGAACGAGATCCCCCGCTCCGCAAACCAGCGCAGCTGCGGAATGACGTCCGTTGCTTCCGGATTGCGGAGCAACCAGCGGCGCACGACGGCGTCGGTGGCGTGGACCGACACATAGAGTGGCGAGAGACGGTACTCGACGATGCGCTCGAGGTCCCACGGTTTGAGATTGGTGAGCGTCGCGAAATTGCCGTAACGAAACGAGAGGCGGTAATCGTCGTCGCGGATGTAGAGCGCCTGACGCATCCCCTGCGGGTTGCCGTCCACGAAGCAGAAATCGCAGTGATTGGCGCAGCGCCGAATGCGCGGCGGCTCCAGCATGACACCCATCGGGAGCCCTTCCGGACGCTCGACGTCGTACTCGATCTCTTCCCCTGACGGCAGGCGTGCGGTGAGCACGAACTGCTCGTCGGCGGTCAGGAACTCCCAGTCCAGAAAGTCCTCAAGGCCTTTGCCATTGACCGTGAGCAGCTCGGTGCCGGGGGTGAGTTGTAGGGCCGCGCCCAACGAGTCGGGCGCGACCGCCTGCACGCGAATCACTGACTGACCGCCTAGAGGTTCAAGGAGTTTCTGAGGCTAACGGCGCAACTTCAACAGCTAATATCGCTTAGGAGGGACGGTAACGCCAGGCGACGAGCGCCGTTCCGGGGACGCGCACCACGATGTCACGCGAACCTTGAGGAGGGAGTGAAGGCACTTCAACGGATTGTGTGACTTGGACATTCCCCATCACGTCGAGGAGCTCGAACGTCAGCCGTTGCACGGACGATGGCGTCGTTCCGGCATTACTCGCGACCCCCCGTAAGGTGTAGGCGCCGCTCCCCGAGTCCGCGTCGAGGCTGCTGATCGCGATCTCGACCTGCAGGCCGCCGTCCGCGAGAGCCTTGTATTTCTGGGCCGAATCCCGTTGGCCGCGCAGGTCCCACCCCGCGGCGAGCAGCCGGAGCGTGGTGCGATTGAGGGGGTCGATCGCCTGGAGCCGTTGTGCGACGGGCAGCAGATGGGCCGAATCCCGCAGCATCTGGTAGGCACCGCCAAGGTCCGCGAGCGCGTCGCGATGGTAGGGCCGCTGGCTCAGCGCCCGCCCGATCAGCACGGAGCCGATCGCCGGGACGTTGGCGCGCACGGCACCCCGCCCTGCTTCCACGAGCACGTCGGGGTCGAGCTTCCGGCCAGCCGGATAGATGCTATCGAACGCCGCAGACGCCTCGGCCAAGCGGCCGCTCTGATAGTACAGGTTGGCGAGCCCCGGCACGGCATCCGTCGCCTCGGGATACGCCTGGAGGTAGGCCCGGAAGGCGCGGATCGCTGGGTCGTAGGCGGGATGCGCGGCACTGCTGTCGCTCGCGACCGCGGACGCCCGCGCGGCGAGCGCGGCCCGCCGATCGGCTACCGCACGCGCGCGGGCGCTCGAGTCACGAGCGAACGCTTGCTGATCGGCGGGCGCCAGCCGCGCGCCCCGCGCGCGCCGCGACGCCGACGACGCACCGATCCGTGCGAGCACGATCGAGTCGCTCGCGAGCTGACGCTGCACCGAGTCACGACTGAAGCGTGTCCGTTGCCAGCGCTGCACCGTCGTATCACCCTGGAGCCGCCGCACGTGCAGTCGCGCCGCCGTCCCCAGAGCATCCTTCTTCTGCTCGGCAAATGCCGTATCGTTTCCTGCCGCAGCCGCCGCCTGGCTCAATGACGCCGCGGCGGAATCGATCTTGTTCTCCGTCGCGTAGATCTGCCCGAGCGCGAGATGCGCGCGCGGATGACTGGGACGCAATGCGGCCGCCTGGCGTAGCAGCGTCTTCGCCGAATCGAGCTTGTTCTCCTGCCAGCTGCGCAATCCCGCATTGATCACATCCACCCACACTCGCTCACGATACGAATCGATGTCCTGCGTGCATTGCGGTGCGAGCCCTACGGCGCGCTGGAACGCGCTGTCCGCGCCCGCCCCGTCCCCGACCTCCACGTAGTAGCGGCCCAGGTAGTACCACGCGGCGGGATTCTTGTCCTGTTTGTCATTGGTGATCGAGCGCACCAGCACTTCCTTCGCCCCATCGAGCATGCGCTCGCGGGTCATCGGATGCTCGACAGCGCTCTTGAGATTGACGATGGCCGTCGTAATACGAAAAAAGCCGGCCTTGATGTCACAGGGCGGCTGGGGCGCCGCCCATTCGCGCGCTCCCTGCCCGACGAGAGCGCTCGGTATCCCCAGACACAATACGGCGCAGCGAGCAACGAGAGCGCGCGACGGCATGGGTGAGTTCTAGGGCTGTGCACCAGCCTTGTCAACGCTGCCACGGACCTCGAAGCGCGTTTCGGCGCTCTTGCCCGAGGCCGTGACGGCTCGCACCACGTGGAGTCCCGGCACGAGCACCCAGCGCGTCTGCTGCACGCGGCGGCCATCCACGAACCACCGCACCGCGCCGTCGCCGGGCCGCGTGGCCGCGCGCAGCCCGATCGTCGCATAGCGGGAGTCGGTGCCGGGCGGAATCTCGTAGCGGTCGCCGGCACGCGGAGAGACGATCTGGAATTGACTCCCCCGAGACAATGCCGCCGCCTTATTCGCCGCCGCTTCATCCGCCGCCGTCTCACTCGCCGCCGCCTCTGGAGTTCGGCCATTCTGCGCCGCCCACTCGACGTACTCGGCCGGCCACACGACCACGCCGTCGCGGTGCCAGTCGCAGGACATCTGGGGCGCGCTTCCGGGCAGGAACCACTCGCCGACTTCGGGACACCCTGCGCTCGCACGCATGCCGGAAATGGTGCACACCGCCATTCGCGTCGCGCCGGCGGAACTTGGACTGGGCAGCGCTCCCGGTTCGTAGTGACGCGCCGTCACCAACATCGCACGATGCAGCAGTGGTCCCGCGCCGGTCACGCCGCTCACGCCGCGCATCGGCTGGCCGTCGAAATTGCCCACCCAGACCGCGACGGTGAATCCGCCCGTAACACCGACGGCCCAGTTGTCCGTGAAGTGATGGCTCGTCCCCGTTTTTGCGGCCACCTGAAACGGGAAGTCGAACGGCGTCTCGATGCCGAAACCCGGAATCCGCGCCGCGGGATCGGCGAGAATGTCGAGCACGAGGGCCGCCGATCCCGCTGAGACAACACGACGATCCTGCGCCGATCGTGGAGCGGGACCAACCTCGCGCCATTCCACGGGACGCCAGACGCCCCCCAAGGCGAGTGCACGGTGCGCGTTCGCGAGCTCGAGCAACGTGACGTCGCCGTTGCCGAGCGCCAGGCCCAGCCCGTAGTAGTCGGCCGTGTGCGTCAGCGACGCGAAGCCGGCCTCGTGCAAGACCCGCAGCAGGCTCGCCGCGCCGAGCCGGTCGGTCAACTCGACGGCGGGCACGTTGTACGAGCTGGCGAGCGCCTCGCGCGCACGCACCGGCCCATGGAAGCGGCGGTCGTAGTTGCGTGGCTGATAGGGACCGGTCGAGGTCGCATAAGCGCGCGGGACATCCGGCAAAACCGATGCGGCGGTATACCCGCGGTCGAACGCCAATCCATACAGGAACGGCTTCAAGGCCGAGCCCGGCTGGCGGGGCGAGACCACCATATCCACCTGCCCGCCCATATCCGCCCAGAAATCCGGCGACCCCACCCACGCCAGCAGCTCGCCCGTGTTGTTCTCGATCACCACCAACGCTGCTTCGCGCACGCCCCGGTCTGAGAGACTGCGCACGGTGTGTCGCACCTCGCCCTCCAGCGCGGTTTGCAACGGCAGATCGAGCGATGTCCGCCACGTGCCCGCCGTGGTGTCGAGCGACTGCACGACACGACTTGTGAAGTGGGGCGCGAGGAACGGCGGCGTTGCGCGCGCTGCCACGACGGGCTCGCGACTCGCGCGCTCCAGCGCCTCCGCCGTCGCGTAGCCGTGCTCGCCGACGCGCCGCAGCAC
>JBOHSJ010000078.1:0-11680 GCA_050733035.1 Gemmatimonadales bacterium
GCCTCATGACGACGCCCGGCGGCAAGCGTCCCTCGATGATGGAGACCGTCCAGACCACGGACGGTTTCCTGCGTCACGCAGGGCGCGACTTTCTCATCGTGCTCTACACGGCGTTCCGCTCGCTCAAGCTCTACCCGATCGAGAACGCGCAGGTCCAGAAGGCGCTCGACGACCTCGCCGCGACCACCAAGCAGCTCCTCGACGTCGAGCGCGAGCTCGAGATCCGGCTGCAGGGCGAGTTTATCTTCGTCAACTCGACGCGGCTGCGCCTCGATCTCGACAACTACGCGTCCTTCTCGCACATCCTCAACGTCTTCCAGCAGTGCGGCATCGGCGCCGTGCGGGTCGACGAAGGCGTGGACCGCAGGCAGCTGCAGGTGTTCGTGTCGCTGCTGCTGTCGTACGCAGCGAAGGAAGCGAATCCCAACAAGCTGTTCGAGCTGTCGCAGAAGCTGGTGGACGGGGGAGTCTCGTTCATCAGCGTCGAGCCGCCCCTCGAGCAGGAAGAGGACGTCGAGGAGGAGGAGCGCCAGAAGGAGGCTGCCAAGCGCACGTACGCGCGCTCCGTAGCGGTAACGAAGGAGGTCATCAACTCGATCCGCATGGGCCGTACCGCGAACGTGAAGAAGGTCAAGCGCGCGGTCCAAGCGATCGTGGATCAGGTGCTCAACAACGAGTCGTCCCTCGTCGGTTTGACGACCTTGCGGGACTATGACGAATACACGTTCACGCACTCCGTGAACGTCTGCATCTTCTCCGTCGCGCTGGGCCGCAAGCTCGGACTGACGAAGCTGCAGCTCTACGATCTCGGTATGGCGGCGCTGTTCCACGACGTCGGCAAGTCGCGCGTGCCGCTAGAGGTCCTAAATAAGGAAGGGGGACTGAGCGAGGAGGAATGGCGGATCATGCAGGCCCATCCCTGGCTGGGTGTGCTGACGCTCTTCGGTCTGCGCGGCTACGGGGAGATTCCGTACCGCGGCATGGTGGTCGCGTACGAACACCATATGAAGATCGACCTGACGGGATACCCAAAGTCGATCCGCAACCGGGCGCTGTCCATCTACTCGAAGGTGATCGCCGTCGCCGATGGATTCGACGCAGCGACGAGCCGGCGTGTCTATCAGACCGTGCCCATTCAGCCCGATGCCGTGCTGAAGGAGATGTGGGAGAACCCGCGCCGCGGCTATGACCCCGTCGTCGTGAAGGCGTTCATCAACCTGATCGGGATCTACCCGGTGGGCACGTGCGTCATCCTCGACACGTACGAAGTGGCGCTCGTACACAATGCGAATCCGGACGTGGCCCACGTGCACCGGCCCGTCGTGCGTCTGGTCACGACGCCCGACGGCGCGCTCCTCAATCCCGGTACGGTTGTCGATCTCTCACAGAAGGACGCCAACGGCAACTATCCCCGCACCATCGTCAAGGTCACCGACCCGGTCAAATACGGTATCAACGTCAGCGACTACTTTGTCTGAGAACGCCATCGCGGAGCGGTGGCGCGCGCTCGGCAAATCACGGGCGCTGATTCCGTATCTCACCGCCGGCTTCCCCACACCCGCCATCTCGCTCGAAGCGCTGCGCCGAGTCGCCGCGGCGGGCGCTGACTTTGTCGAGGTCGGCGTGCCCTTCTCCGATCCGCTCGCCGACGGGCCGACCATCCAGCGCGCCACGCAGACCGCGCTGGAGCAGGGCATGACGCTGCCGCGCGTGCTCGGCCTGATCCGCGAGGCGGCGCTCCCGGTGCCGGTCGTCATCATGACGTACCTGAATCCGGTGCTGGCGTACGGCGTGGAGCGTTTCGCCAGGGACGCGCAGGCAGCTGGGGCCGCCGGGGTGTTGCTCACCGATCTCCCCGCCGGCGCCGATCCCGCCGTCGAGACGGCGGTCACGAACAGCGCCCTCGCCCTGATCCGCCTGGTGGCCCCGACGACTGACGACCGGCGACTCGCATCCGCGCTGCAGGGCGCGACCGGGTTCGTCTACCTCATCTCGCGGCTGGGCGTCACCGGCGCGCGCGACAACGTGCCCCCCGATCTCGAGGTGCAGGTCCGTCGCATTCGTGCGGCGACGCGGCTCCCGGTCGCCGCGGGGTTCGGCATCGGGAGACCGGCCCAGGCGGCCGCGGCAGCCCGGTACGCCGACGGCGTGGTGGTGGGAAGTGCGCTGATGGACGCGCTGGCGCAGGGCGGGGTAGCCGGGATGGAGCGTCTTGCCGGTGCGCTGGCGTCGGCGGTGCACGCGTGAACATGTCCCGCTTCGTCGCGATCTACAGCCAGGCACTCGCCTACGTCGGGACGGCAATTCTTGGCGTCGTAGTGATCACCGACACGCGCTGGCTGGGACAGTTCCCCGAGATCGTGGTGTTGTTCGGCGCCGGCGTCGCGCTGCGAGGCTTGTCCGTTCCGCTCAGCAAATACTCGTATCTGACGCAGACGGCGCTGGTGGGGATCGCCGGCAGCCTGCTCGTCGGCGTTCCCGCGACCGCGCTTGCCATCGCCGGCGCGACACTGGTCACCGATTCGGCGTGGCAGCGCAAGCCGCTGCGGGTCGCGTGGATCAATCTGGGGCGTGAGGTCATCACGATCGTCGCCGCGTACGGCGTGTACGCGACGGTGCTGCACTGGCTCGGCATGCCCGTAGCACCCGCCATCACGATCGAACTGCTGCCGGCGCTGGTCGCGTACGCGCTCGCGTATTTCCTGTTCGGCCGCCTGCTTTTCTACCTCAGCCTGATCATCCGGTCGAAGCTCGAGCCGGCGGAGCGCTTGATGATCGTGCGCTACGAGGTCATCGCGTACGCGGCGACCCTGCTCGCGGTCACGATCTTCGTCGGCGCGGTCGTCGCGTGGTCCTTCGGTGCGTGGATCCTCGTCGGCCTCGTCCTCACATTCCTCGGTCTGCTCCTGAAGCAAATGATCGAAGAAGCGATCTCCGCCGAGGAGCTGAACAAGATTCACGCGATGGAAGCTGTGATCACGGCCAACATCAGCCTCGACGACTCATTCCAGCGCATCGAGCGCCTCGCCAACCGCCTCGTGGACTGGGGTGACTTCCGTATTTACCGCCTCCACGATGGTCAACTGTCCCTCGCGCACCGCTCGCACCGGGGGCGGGAGGGGCGCGGTGACCCGTCGCCGGACACGAAACACCTCCGTAACGAGGTGGCGACGCACGGCGAGACCGTGGTCATCGACGATGTCACCCGTGACAAGCGCGTCGCGGACGCGCCGCTCGAGGTGCAAAGCCTCGTGATCGTCCCGCTCAAGTTCGGGGATCAGGTCATCGGAACGTTGGAGCTCGAGCACCACAAGAAGCACTGCTACCGGCGCCAGGACATCCTCACGATCACCACCTTCGCGAGCCAGCTCGCCACGGCCGTGCATATCACCGATCTGCGCCGGCCCCTCGTGGAAACGGTGGACCGCATGACGCGGCAGCTCGCCACCATCGCGCAGACGGCCGAGGCGCTGAAAGGCGCGGCGTCCGCGGTCGCGGCCTCCACCGGCGTGATTCGTGAAGGGGTGCGCCGCGAAGAGGGCGAGGTATCCGGCGGTCTCGAGGCCACAGAGAGCCTCGCCCAGGTCTCGCGCCGCGTGTCCGACGACGGCGCCGGCGCCGCCCGCGCATCCACCGCCGCGAGCGACGTCGCCACCCGCAATCGCACGCAGATCCGCGAGGCGATCGAGCGGCTGGTCGCGCTCAAAGCGTTCGTCGGCGAGAGCTCGAGCAAGGTCCAACAGCTCGGTCAGACCAGCCGCCGCATCACGGGATTCATCGCGTCCATCCGCGAGCTGGCCGACATGACGAATCTGCTGGCCTTGAATGCCGCGATCGAGGCGGCGCGCGCGGGCAAACACGGGAAAGGATTCGGCGTCGTGGCCGACGAGGTGCGCCACCTCGCCGAGCAGAGCGCGACGGCGGCGGAGGAGGCGGGGGATCTCGTCCAGGACATCCATACGCAGGTCGGTGAGGTGGTCGAGCAGATGCGCCGCGGCCAGGTGAACGTCGGCGGCGTCGAGGAGCTGTCCGCCGCGGCGCTGGAAGCGTTGGACGCGATCGTGGCGGCGACCGCCGAAGCGACCGCGCATGCCGGCCGCATCACGGCGGCCGCTGGGGAGCAGACCCAGGCGTTCGCACGCCTGCGCGAGCGCATCAACGCGGTGGCGAGCATCGCGGGACAGAATCGCGCCGAGGCCGACGACGTGGCGACGCGGGCGGTGCAGGCGGCGGAAGGCTTGACCGATCTCGAGCGGGCCACGCGTGATCTGGAACAGGTGGCGACGATGCTGCGTGACTTGACGCGGGGCTTCGCGAACGTCGCGTGAAGGTCGAGCGAGCGTACGTGGCGCTGGGATCCAACATGGGAGATCGCGACGCGCATTTGGCTCATGCGCGGGCGCGGCTGGCCGCTCTCCCAGAGACCCGCCTGATGAGCGTGTCGCGGGTGGAAGAAACCGCCCCCCTTGGCCCAGTTGCGCAGCCGCCATATTTGAATCAAATGGTGCTGCTCGAGACCGCCTTGAGCCCGTCCGAGCTCCTCGCCCACTGTCGGGCGATCGAAGCGGAGCGGGGACGAGCACGCCGGGAGCGGTGGGGGCCGCGGACGCTCGATCTCGACATCGTGCGCTTTGGAGCCCGAACAGTGCGGGAACCGGACCTGACCATTCCACACCCCGAACTTCCGAACCGCGATTTCTGGCGGCGGGAAATCGCCGAGCTGGAAGGTGAACATGTCTAGCGTCACCACACGGGCGCTGCTGGAGATGAAGGAGAGGGGGGAGCGCATCGTGGCCCTCACGTGCTACGACGCGCTGTTTGCGCGGCTGCTCGATGCGAGCGGCGTGGACATCCTGCTCGTCGGCGACTCGCTCAATCAGGTGCTCGCCGGCGCGCCGTCCACACTGTCGGCCACCCTGGATCAGATGATCTATCACACCACGATCGTGCGGCGCGGCACCGAACGCGCCATGGTCGTGTGCGACATGCCGTTCCTGAGCTATCAGATCTCGCCGGACGACGCGCTGCGAAACTGCGGCCGCGCGATGAAGGAAACGGGTTGTCACGCGGTGAAGATCGAAGGCGGGCAGCCCATGGCGGCGACGGTGCGGCGCCTCGTGGACATCGGCATTCCGGTCATGGGGCACATCGGGCTCACGCCGCAATCGGTGCACGCGCTCGGCGGCTACCGGGTGCAGGGACGCGAACAGGCCTCGGCCGACCGTTTGAAATTGGACGCGGCTGCGCTCCAGGATGCCGGCGCCTTCGCCGTGGTGCTCGAGCTGGTGCCCGCCCCGCTCGCGTCGCAGATCACGAAGTCGCTGACCATCCCGACGATTGGTATCGGCGCGGGTCCGGCGTGCGACGGCCAGGTCCTCGTCCTCCACGACATGCTCGGTTTGAACGACCAGTTCTCGGCCAAGTTCGTCAAGAAGTACGCGGCGCTGGCGGAAGACGTGCGCGAGGCGGCGCGGGTCTTCGCGGCGGAGGTGCGG
Source organism: Gemmatimonadales bacterium (assembly GCA_050733035.1). Taxonomy (GTDB): domain Bacteria; phylum Gemmatimonadota; class Gemmatimonadetes; order Gemmatimonadales; family GWC2-71-9; genus 20CM-2-65-7. Next base: position 5,496 of record JBOHSJ010000078.1, read on the forward strand.
GAGGGCCGCTACCCGGGACCGGAGCATTCCTTCGGCAAATGACCAATGTCCAATGTCCAATGTTCAATGATCATTAGACATTGATCATTGGTCATTGATCATTGATAATTGAGCACTCTCCCGGAGGGAGCATGTCGAAGACCGAAGACGAAAAGCTCGCGAAACTGATCAAGAAGAACATCGCGAAAGCGGCCAAGGCGAAGCCCAAGGCCCGCAAGCGCTATGACCCGACGCTGCCGCCGGAGTCGACGGACGACGACATCGAGCGTCGGGACTTCTTTTCGGAGATGAAGAAGCGCGAGTTCTAGTTGCGCGAGCTTACCACCATTTCCGAGATGCGCTCCTGGTCCCGGTCCGAGCGCTCTCGCCGTCACCCTATCGGTTTCGTTCCCACCATGGGATACCTCCACGAGGGCCACCTGCGCCTCGTGGACCGCGCGCGCGCGCTCGCCGATCGCGTCGTGGTGAGCAGCTTCGTCAATCCCCTCCAGTTCGGCCCGCACGAAGACCTCGCCCGCTACCCCCGCGACCTCGCCCGTGACCGCCGGTTAGCCGACGCGCGCGGCGTCGATTGTCTCTTCGTGCCGGACACCAGCGCGATGTATCCCGCGGAGCCGGTGGCGCGCGTCGTCCCCGGACCCGTGGCCGACACGCTCGAGGGCACCGCCAGACCCGGCCACTTCAGCGGCGTCCTCACCGTCGTGGCCAAGCTGTTCCATATCGTCGAGCCCGATGTCGCGGTGTTCGGCCGCAAAGATTTTCAGCAGGCGATGCTGGTGAAGCGGTTGGTTCAGGATCTGGATTTTCCGATTACGATCGAAGTCGCCCCCACCGTCCGGGAGCTGGACGGGCTCGCCCTTTCCTCACGCAACACCTACCTCACGCCGGATCAGCGACGCTCCGCGCTGGCGCTGTCGCGCGCGCTGCGCACGCTGGAGCAAACATGGCGCGCCGGCGAGGCCGATCCAGCGCGGCTCCAGCGCGTGGGACTGGAGGCGATGCACGTCCCCGATGTAATCCCCGAGTACTGCGCGCTGGTTGACGAGGACGTGCACCCGGTCGCGCGCGTGACCGCCCGAACGGTTGCGGTCGTGGCGGCGCGGGTCGGCACGACCCGCCTGCTCGACAACGTCGTCCTCGGCGAAGGCATCGGCGCGGATCCGCGGGTCACGCCGTGAGCCTGCCGGACTGGGCTCAGGTCTCCCCGGAGCGTCGTGCCCACATCGAACGCGTCGTCGCTCTGCTCAGTAGTTGGGCTGATGCGATGCATGTGACACCGCAGGAGCGTGATCGCTGGCTGCGCGCCGGCTGGCTGCACGACGCGCTGCGCGACGCGGCCCTCAATGATCAGATCGCGCATGGTCCTGCGTCCGCCGATCGAGCCGCGGCCGGAGGGGAGCGCGATCCAGGAGTGCTGGACGCGGTGCGCTATCACACCATCGGATCGGCCAAATGGGATGACGTCGGCCGCATGCTGTACCTCGCCGACTTTCTCGAGCCGGGGCGCGGGCCCATCGCAACCGGCAAGGACCGCCAGCAGCTCGTCGAGCGCGTGCCGAAGGAGCGTGACGTCGTATTGCGGGAGGTTGCGCGCCGGCGTCTCGATTGGGTGCTGCGATCCGGTTGGCCGCTCGTACCCGAGACCGTGGCCTTCTGGAATGAACTCGTGGGACGGTCTGACGGCCGGACGGCCGGACGGTCATGAGATCCGCGGCGCTGCTCGCCTACCTGGCCATAGTCAGTTGCGGTGGCGATGGAACGCAGGGGCGTCCCATCCCCGGAGACCGAAGCCCTGCCATCACGGTCGAAGTGCTGAATGCCAGTGGGCGCTCTGGTGACGCGCGGGTGGGGACGCGACTGCTGCGGCGCGCGGGAATCGACGTTGTCTACTTCGGCAACGCGGGCGAGAACGGGCTCGATTCGACCCGCATCATCGTGCGGCGGGGATCGGAGCAGGTCGGCGAACGCGTGCGGGCGGCACTGGGGCAGGGACGCGTCGAAATCCAGCTCGACAGCTCGAAGCTACTCGATGTGAGCGTGCTGCTCGGCGCGGATTTTTCCCCTCCGGGCTCGCGCCTCGACTTCCACCCGTAGCTGGCCGCACGCGGCGCTGATATCGAGGCCGCGGCTGCGCCGCAGTACCGCCTCCACCCCACGCTGTTTCAGACGCCGCTCGAACGCGAGCATCTGCGCCCGCGGACTCGGTGTCAGATCGGGCGCGCCGCCGGGATGCAGCGGCAGCAGGTTCACCAGCGCATCGAGCGGCTGCGCCAGCTTCGCCAGCTGATCGGCCGTCTCGAGCGAGTCGTTCTTCCCACCGATCAGCACGTACTCGAGCGTCACGCGCCGCCGGAACTGCCGCAGCGCCTTCATCAGCTCCGGTACCGTGTACTTCTTGTCGATCGGCATCAGCTCCCGCCGCAGCGCGGGCGCCGGAGCATGCAGCGAGACCGCGAGCCGGAACTGCTCGGTGCGCTGCGCAAACTTCCCCAGGCTGGGCAGAATTCCAACGGTGGACACGGTGATGTGGCGCGCGCCGATGCCGAATCCTTCCGGCTGATTGAGGATCGTAAGGGTGGTGTCCACCGCCTCCCAGTTGAGGAGCGGCTCCCCCATGCCCATGAACACGACGTTCGTCGGCTTGAGCGCGGGGTCGCGCAAGACCAGCTCGCGCACCTGCGCTGCAATCTCCCCGGCGGACAGGTTGCGCCGAAAGCCCATGCGACCCGTTGCGCAGAACACGCACCCCAACGCGCATCCCGCCTGCGAGGAGATGCACAATGTGCGGCGCTTGCCCTCGGGGATCAGGACCGACTCGATCGCCTCGCCGTCGTCCAGCACCCACAGGAATTTCTCTGTGCCGTCGCTGGAAACCTGCTGTGTTGTCAGCGTCAATCTGCGTAGCGGGAAGGTCTCATCGAGCGCCGTTCGAAGGGAAACAGCGAGATCTGTGGCCTCAATCCAGCGGGCGACCGGGCGCTGCCACAGCCGGGGCGTGACCTGACGCAGCCGGTACTCCGGCTCGCCTCGCTGCGCCAACCATTCCTGCAGTGCCGCGCGGGCCGCGTCCGGCGTCAGGCTGAGGAGATCTACCTTCACCGAATGCGCGCTTCCACGCCGACGCGATACGCCGAGCCGAGCTCGTTGAGGCCGGCGTCGCGTGCGACGGTCACGCGGTACTTCCCGATCGACAGCCGCACACCGGCCACGGGCCGCCAGCCCGCCTCCCCGGCGCTCCCGTAGCTCCCCTCGCGCGCGACCATCAGATCGAACGACACCGTCTTCGACACGTCAGCGCCGAGCCCGAATTGATGATCCGCCTCGAAGCCGTGCGCGAACGCGATGCCGTAACGCGCGCGCACCACGGCGCGATCACCCCGCGCGGAAACCGCGCCGTGCCAGATACGGGCTTCGACACCCGCGTAGACGTCCTGCGCCGGATCATTGGTCTTCAGCGACGAGAAGAAATGTGTCGCCGCGGCAATCCGCAGCTTGTCGCCGCCGAAGACACGGCTGGCGCCGACGTCGAGCGTCCAGCGGTCGGCGCGCGCGAGGTCGAGGCGCGTCTCGTGAAACGCGAGCGTCGCGCCGAGATTGGTGGACCCGATGACGCGCGACCAGTTGGCGCCGAGCGCGAAGGTGTAGACGGGCAGCGTGGCGCCGCTGGGATCGGGACTGTCCGTCGTTTGCGTGATGTCGCTCAGGCCGACGCGGCCGTAAATCAGTCCGAGGTATCCCACCCGGCCGGCGGGGAAGCGGATCGCGCCGATCAGCCCGGTGGCGTCGACGGCGGCGGGCGTCTGGATCGCTTCGAACGCGAGCTGAAAGCGAGCGCTGTCTTGAGTCTGGGCGGGATTCCAGAGCGTGGCGGCGGGGCCGAGCGCGAGCGCCGGCGGTATCGGCAACGTCGTGGACGCGACTCGCCACAGCGTCGTCCCCGTGGCCTGCTGCGCGGGCGCCGGTGCCGCCGCGAGCGCCAGCACTCCAACAATCAGCGGGCCAATGCGTTGCATGCCGAACGTTTACCGCACCATGTGGCGCTGTCAACTCAAGTCAACTATCTTCAACCGGTTACGGCACTTGGACACACTCCATTGCGGCTCTCCGAACTGCTAACGCCCGACCGAATCCGGGTGCCTCTCCGGGCCCAGAGTAAGGAGGGCGTATTGCGGGAATTGGTGGAATTGCTGGTCGGCGGGAACGGGGCAGCGCCGGACGTGCTCCAGGCGGTGCTCGAGCGGGAGCGGCAGTTCCCGACGGGGATCGGCTACGGCGTGGCGGTGCCCCACGGAAAGACCCCAGCCCTCGCGAATCTGGTTGCGGTGGCCGGGACGTCGCCGGCGCCAGTGCCGTATGAAACGGTAGACGGCGAGCCTGTGCGCCTGTTCTTCCTGCTCGCCGGTCCCGAGTCGCAGGCGGGCGCGCACGTGAAAGCGTTGAGCCGGATCTCGCGGCTCGTACGGCGCGAGCCGATCCGCGCGCGGCTGCTGGCGGCGAGCGATGCCGCCGAGTTCTATCGCATTCTGTGCGATGCAGAGAGGGGAGGAGCATAAACGCAAGCGAAGGCGTGACTCGGACAACCCAGAGAACACATCGCTGCGGCGCGCTTCGCAAGGAGCACGCCGGGCAGCAGGTGAAGCTGGGGGGCTGGGTCCACCGGCGCCGCGACCTCGGCGGGATCGTCTTTCTCGATCTGCGCGATCGCGACGGCCTGGTGCAGGTTGCCGTAGGCCCTGGCTGGGCCTCGCCTGACCTGGTCGCGCGCGCCCAAACCGTGGGCACCGAGGCCGTCGTCGTGGTCCACGGTGAGGTCGTCGCCCGTCCGCCGGCCATGCGCAACAACGATCTCGCCACCGGCGAAATCGAAGTGCACGCGACGGCGCTGCAAGTCGTCGGTCCGGCGGAAACGCCGGCGATTCCCGTGGCGCGCGGGAAGGGTGAAGAGCTGCCCGCCGAGGAGCTGCGCCTCAAGTACCGCCACCTCGACCTGCGGCGTCCGGAGCTCCAGACCAATCTGATGCTGCGCCATCGGCTGCTGCAGCGAGCCCGGCGCGCGCTCAGTGAGCTCGAGTTTCTCGAGATCGAGACGCCCATCCTCACAAAGCCGACTCCCGAAGGCGCCCGCGACTACCTCGTGCCGTCCCGCGTGCACCCCGGTGAGTTCTACGCGCTGCCGCAGTCGCCGCAGATCTACAAGCAGCTGCTCATGGTGTCGGGATTCGACCGCTATTTCCAAATCGCGCGCTGCTTCCGCGACGAGGACCTGCGGTTCGATCGCCAACCCGAGTTTTCGCAAATCGACATCGAGGCGTCCTTCGTCAGCCCGGAAGACGTCCTCGGTTTCGTCGAGACGGTGCTGGTGGCGCTGTGGGACGAGGCGGGGCACAAGATCCCGCGGCCGTTCCCGCGGCTGACGTGGCGCGACGCGCTGGAGCGCTACGGTACCGACAAGCCCGACCTGCGATATGACTTCCCGATCGCCGACTGGACGGCTCAGGTCCAACCGCTGGCGGTGCCGTTCTTCCAGGGCGCGCTCACCAACGGCGCGCGTGTGCGCGGTATCGCGGTGCGCGGCGGCGGCACCCTGTCCCGCAAGGATGTGGATCAGCTCGCCGAGACGGCGAAGACGCACGGCGCGCCGGGGTTGGCCTGGGTGAAACGGCAGGGAGCGCAGCTCTCCGGCTCGGTCGGCAAGCATTTTACCGCCGAAGCCCTCGGCCACATCGGCATTGGTGACGGCGACGTCGCGTTGATGACCGTCGGTCCGGACCGCGTCACGTCCCCGGCATTGGACAAGGTGCGGCAGGAAGTTATCCGGCGTCTCGCGCCCGCTCCGAAGCTCGCGCACGCGTTCTGCTGGGTGGTGGACTTCCCGCTGTTTGAGCCGCACCCCGAGACGGGGCAGCCGGTGTTCGCGCACCATCCGTTTACGTCGCCGCATCCCGACGACGTGAGCAAGCTCGACAGCGACCCATTCGCCTGCCGCGCGCTGCACTACGACGCCGTCTACAACGGCCACGAGCTCGGCTCGGGATCGATCCGCATCACCGATCCGGCGATTCAGCGCACGGTCTTCCGGCATTTGGGACTCTCGCCGGCGGACATCGACGCGCGCTTCGGCTTTCTGCTGACGGCGCTCGGCGCGGGTGCGCCGCCGCACGGCGGGTTTGCGGTCGGGTTCGACC
>JBOHSJ010000079.1:0-17574 GCA_050733035.1 Gemmatimonadales bacterium
ATGCGGCCGTCGCCCGTGACGAATGTGACGCCGAGCAGGTGATCCTTGATCGGGCCGAAGCCGTGACGCAGCGGACCGGCGGTCGCGGTGGAGACGACGGAGCCGAGCGTGCGGCCGGCGAGTCCCGGCGGATCGATAGCGAGCCAGGCGCCACGGTCGGCGAGCTGCTGGCGCAGCTGGTCGAGTCCGATGCCGGCTTCCGCCGTTGCCGTGAGGTCGGCGGGCTCGATCGCGAGGACGCGGTCGAGCCGCCGCGTGGTGAGCGCGAGGTCGGCGGGGGCGTCGCTCTGGAGCCACGTGCCGGCGCCCTCGATCCGCACCCGCCACCCTTCCTGGTGCGCGGTGCCGAGCAGCAGCGCCACCGCGTCGGGGGAGCCGGGGGCGATCCGAGGGACGCGATCGGTGCCGGCTTCGAGCACGGCGCCTTCGCCGAGCAATGCGGTGACCTTTTCAAGAATGGTCACGCGACTGCCCTCGGTTTGGCAGCAGTCCACTCTCGACACGCGTGCAGCGGAACGACCTTGCCCGGATTCACCCGTTCGTCCGGATCGAAGACTTTTCGCACGGCATGCATCGCTCCGAGAGATTCGGCATCAAAGATCAACGGCATGTAACGCAGCTTGTCCAGGCCGACGCCGTGCTCGCCCGTGATCGTGCCGCCCGCTGCGATACAGGTAGCCATGATCTCGGCGCTCGCGGCCTCCACGCGTTGCCTGAGCACGTGATCGGTCGCGTCGAAGGAGATGTTCGGGTGCAAGTTGCCATCGCCTGCATGGAAAACGTTGCTGACCACCAGACCGTAGCGCTGCGCGATCCCGCAGATCGCTTCCAGCACACGGGGCAGGGCGGAGCGGGGCACGACGGCATCCTGCACCACGAGGTCGCGCGACAACCGGCCCATCGCTCCGAACGCCTTCTTGCGGCCCTGCCACAGGCGCTCGCGCTCCGCCTCACTGGCCGCAGATCTCACCGATCGTGCCCCAGATTTACGCAGAATCTCGATGACGACTTCGGTTTCGGCGACCACCGCGTCGGCATTGCGGCCGTCGATCTCGACGAGCAGCACGGCGGCGGCATCGCGGGGGTAGCCGGCGGCGTAGACGGAGTCCTCGACGGCACAGACACACGATTGGTCCATCATCTCGAGCGCGGCCGGGACGATGCCCGCGGCGATAATCGCCGACACCGCTTCGCCGGCCGCCCTGATGCTGCTGAAGTCGGCGAGCAGCGTTCTGATCGCGCGCGGCAGCGGCGTGAGACGCACGGTGATCCTCGTTGCGATGCCGAAGTTGCCCTCGGAGCCGACGAACAATCCGACCAGGTCGGGGCCCCAGGGCTCGCCGCCGGGGCTGCCCACTTGCACGATCGAACCATCGGCAAGCAGCAGCTCGAGGGCGAGGATGTGGTTCGCCGTGACGCCGTACTTCAGGCAATGGGGTCCGCCGGCGTTCTCGGCGACATTCCCGCCGATCGTGCACGCGCTTTGACTCGACGGGTCGGGCGCGTACTGCAGGCCGTGAGGTGTTGCGGCGGCGCCCAGCTTCGCGTTGACGACGCCGGGCTCAACGACGGCCAGTCGGTTGTCCTTATCGACGCGGAGAATCCGGTTGAGGCGGGTCAGGACCAGAAGAACCGCTCGCTCATCCGCGAGGGCGCCACCCGACAGGCCGGTCCCCGCGCCGCGCGGCACGAACGGAACGCCGTGGGCGGCGAGCAAGCGAACGACGGCGATCAGCTCTTCGCGACTACCGGGAAGGACGACGAGACCGGGGAGGCGGCGGTGGGTGGGAAGGCCGTCCATCGCGTAGGTCACCCGTTCCGCACGAGCTTCGCGAACGTGCTTGTCGCCGACGATGGCAGCGAGGTCCCGGGCAAGGAGGGAAAGCGCGGACATACTATATACTAGACGCACAGACGCACAGCGGTAAACAGCAAACAGGGGTCGGGACAATCACGCCTGTCCTGGCCCCTGTTCCCTATAACCCGCTGTGCGTCTAGCTTTTGCCGGTCCTCAGGCTGCTCTCCAGAATCCTTTCAGCGCCTTCCCATCCGGCGATTCTCTCAGCTTCTCGAACGCGCGCTCTCTGATCTGCCTGATTCTCTCGCGCGTGACGCCCATCAGCGCTCCGATCTTCTCGAGCGTCATCGCCTCGCTGCCCTCTTCGAGTCCGTAATAGAGATAGAGAATCTTGCGCTCACGCGGCGTCAGATACTTCTGGAAGATGCGATCGATGAACTCGCGCATCAGCTTGCCGTCGGTGCGCTCCTCGATCTCGCCGCCTTCTTGTCCCGCGAAGCGCTCGCCCAGCGTCGCCGCATCCTTGTCGGTGCGATCGACGGGCGCGTCGAGCGACAGCTCCGCCGCCGTCATGCGGCGCGCGGTGCGGACGTTCTCGACGGAGTCTTCGAGCGCCTGCGCGATTTCGTTGTCCGTGGGTTCGCGACCGAGCTCCTGCGACAGGTACGTCTCGGTGCGGCTCATGCGGATCAGCTGCGAGTTCTGATTGAGCGGAATGCGGACGCTGCGCGTCTGCTCGGCGAGCGCTTTCAGCACCGCTTGCCGCACCCACCACACGGCGTACGAAATGAATTTGACGCCCTGGTCGGGATCGAACTTCTTCACCGCTTTGAGCAGACCTTCGTTCCCGATCGCGACGAGCTCGGAGAGATCGAGTCCGTGGCCCTGATATTTTTTTACGTAGGAGATGACGAATCGGAGATTGGCTGTGACGAGACGCTCGGCCGCCTTTTCATCGCCGCGCTGCACACGACGCGCGAGGCGACGTTCTTCAGCGGGATCTTTAATGAGGGGAAGTTTCTGTATGTCTTGCAGGTATTGGTCGAATGCTCCGGAAGGGGTGGTGCGGAAAAAGGCCTTCGCCTTGCCGCCATTCGACCTCGCCATGCGCGACTCCCCTTGAAACGATATGTGTGTGGAAACGGCGGACCCGGGGCCGCCATTTAGGCCACCTAAACCACGCGCCAATATAGGTTTTCCTGCCACTGGGTGCAAATATACCCAGTTTTCCACATCACAAATTATTGGGTTTGTAGGGATTCCCCCGTTTGTCCACTATCCACAGCACCTGTGGAAAATAGTCCCGCCCTGCTGATTGTCCGCCTGCAGCCTATCTCAATCCGAAGGATGAGTTTGGCCTTGTGGAGAGGTGGAAAGCCATGTGGGCTACGTGTTGAGCAGGAGTTGACGAATCGTGTCTTCCGGGACGGGGACGGTCCACCCGTGACCATCGTCACCATGCGCGATGCCGATCGCGCGCGGCAGGGCGAGGCGAATCTCTCCGGCCCGCACCTTTTTGTCGGCGCGCATCGCCGCGATCAGGTCATCCACCTGGCTGCCCTCCGGCCGTGCGACTGGCAAATGCAGCCGCTCGAGCGTCGCCTGGATGCGCCCCGCGGTTCCCGCCACGGCGATGCCGAGCGATTCCGCGAGGCGGCCTTCGTAGACCATGCCGATCGCCACCGCTTCACCGTGCAACACTTCGTATTTGGACGTCGCTTCGATCGCGTGGCCGACGGTGTGCCCGAAGTTGAGAATCGCGCGCCGTCCATTTTCCCGCTCGTCCTGCGCGACGACGGCGGCCTTGATCTCCACCGAGCGGCGCACCAGCCGCTCGAGCGCCGGCGCGTGCTTGGCGAAAATGGCGGCGTACTCTCCCTCGAGAAACGCGAAATACTGCGCGTCCGCGATCACGCCGTGCTTCACCGCTTCGGCGAGGCCGGCGGCGAGCTGCACGCTCGAGAGCGAGGCGAGGAGCTCGGGATCGGCGACCACGACGCGCGGCTGATGAAAGGCGCCGAGCAGATTCTTGCCGGCGGGCACGTCTACCCCGGTTTTGCCGCCAATGGACGAGTCGATCATCGCGAGCAGCGAGGTCGGCACCTGCACCAGGGGCACACCGCGCAGATACGTTGCCGCGACGAACCCCGCGACGTCGTTCACGACGCCGCCGCCGAGCGCGATCACCGCGCAGTCGCGTCCCAGATGTGCGGCGAGCATGCGGTCGGACAACGACGCCCAGGTGTCGCGCGTCTTGTTCCACTCGCCGGCGGGGAAAGTGATGAGCTCGACCTGAAGACCCGCACTCGACAGCTGTTTGGCGATCGTCTCGCCGTAGAGTTTCGCCACCTGCGAGTCTGAGATCAGCGCGTACGCGACCGCGGGACAGTACTCCTGCAGGATCGTGTCCAGCTGCTGGACGAGACCCGGGGCAATCAGAATGGCGTAGGCAGCGTCCCGCTTCTCGACGAGCGGGACGCGGATCGTTACCACGCGATGTCGGATCGGCCCGCCTGCTTGTTCACCGCGCGGGCGAGCACGAACAGCAGGTCGGACAGCCGATTCAGATAATGGATGATCACCGGATTGATCTGCTGGTCGCGGGACAGCGTAACCACGGACCGCTCAGCGCGGCGACAGGTGGTGCGGGCCAGATGCAGCGCGGCCGCTTTCGGTGTGCCGCCTGGCAGAATGAAGTTCTTCAGCGCCGGCAGCCCCGCTTCATGCTTGTCGATCAGTTGCTCGAGTGCGTTGACCTGATCCACGGCGACTGCCGCTCGTAGTTTCGCCGGATTGGGTGTCGCGAGCTCAGCGCCGACGGTAAAGAGGTCGCGCTGGATTGCTTCCAGAGCGCCGGCCTCGAAGCCGGCCGGGTCGAGCGCGGCCACCAAGCCGATCGCGGCATTCAGCTCGTCGACGTCGCCATACGCCCGCACGCGCGGGTCGTCTTTGGGCACGCGACCGCCGCCGAACAGTCCCGTCTCACCTTCGTCGCCGGTCTTCGTGTAGATCTTCACGAACCCGAACCTATGGTTATGGGCAACGGAGCGCGAGCGGCTGGGCTGCCACAACGCGCCGCGACTCCAGATCCACAGCCGTAGCGCGAGAGTCGCGCGGCGAGACGTCCGCAATCTCGTCAACCAGGATCACGACTCCGTAGGCGGCCAGGATGCCGCGCAAAGAATAGCGGACCCCGGCGGTGGTCTGTGGGATCATGCCGCCCTTGAGGCGGATCCGGCGCGGTTGCACGATCCACCGAAGCTTGCTCAGCTCGGGATCCGTGTTGGCGATCCCGGTCACGAGAATGGTGTCGCCCGCCGTTGTGATGAATCGAGCCCGGAATCCCACTCCGTAGCTGAAGCCCAACGGAACGACTTCTCCGGCATCCGCCGCTTGGTCGGGATCGAGCCGGAGCGGACGCAACAGCGTTGCGCTGCGTTCCGCCTGCTTGACGACTCGGTTCAGAAGTTCGAGCCCCGTCTGACGCGAGAGCGGTGGGCGCAAATGGCCCGCTCCGCCAATGACCGTCATGTCGGTGAGAGAAGCGATGACGGGCATGTGTGACGACGGTGTGGCTCCCTCGCTTTCCGGTGGAAAGGCGAGGACTAGCTCCGTGACTATGCCGTCGTATCCGCAGGTACGTGGAGCGTGGAAGCGGGCGACCGTCATGCGCGCCGGTGCGGTGCCGTTCGCCGACAGCACGACCGCAGTTTGGCCGCGCCGGGACTGCGCTGTGACGATGGAACGCCGCGAGAGCGAATCGGGGAGATTCCGGCTTCCAGTCAGCCGATGATAGAAGTCGCGGGCATACCGGTCACTCGCAATGAAGACATGGGCCTCGCCACCCAGGCTCCAGCCTAGCGCCATGGGTTGCCGAGTCGGAGCGCACCCCACTAGGCCGAGGACGAGAAGCAGGTTAGCGTTGGCGCGATGCAAGACGCAAAAGATATCACGATCATCGGGGCCGGCCCGACAGGGTTGTTTGCGGCGTTCTACGCCGGGATGCGCGGCGCCTCGCATCGCCTGATCGACAACCTCGATCAGGTGGGCGGCCAGCTGACCGCGCTCTATCCCGAGAAATACATCTTCGACGTTGCCGGATTCCCGAAAATCCTCGCCAAGGACCTGGTCAAGGCCCTCGCCGAGCAGGGCCTTCAATGGAAGCCCGGCGTCCATCTCGGCGAAAAGGTCATCGGCCTGAAGCGCAGCGAGCAGAATGGCAAGTCGCTCTTCACCATCGTGACCGATAAGGAAGAGTATCCCGGCCGGACCGTCCTGATCGCCGGCGGCATTGGCGCGTTCACGCCCCGCAAGCTGCCGCTCAAGGACGTGGACCAGTGGAACGACAAGGGACTGCACGATCGCGTGCTCAATCCGCGGATCTTCACCGGCAAACGCATTCTCATCGTGGGCGGCGGCGACTCCGCGTTCGACTGGGCTGTGAACCTCCACGGGATTGCGAAGTCCATTGTGATGATTCATCGGCGCGACGGTTTTCGCGCCCACCAGGCGACCGTGGATCAGGTGCAGGCGCTCGCCGGGGCCGGCAAGATGGCGCTGCGCACGTTCTGGGAGCTGAAGGCGATCGACGGCGGTGAACGCATCGAGCGCGTCACGATCTTCAACAACAAGACAAAAGAAGAAGAGACGTTGCCGATGGATTGCGTCATTCCACAGCTCGGCTTCGTCTCATCGCTGGGTGCGATCGCCGAGTGGGGACTCGAGATCGAGAAGGGCGACATCAAAGTCTCGCAGACGATGGAGACCAACATCCCCGGCATCTACGCGGCCGGCGATATCACGACCTACCCCGGCAAACTCAAGCTCATCGCGACCGGCTTTTCCGAGGCGTGCATCGCGGTCAACCAGATCGCGCATTTCCTGAACCCGGCGGCCAAGATCATGCCGGGGCACAGCTCCAACATGGCGCTGTTCGGGCAGAAGGACGACTAGCGCGCCAGCTGTACCACCACCGAGTCAATCTGCGCCACCATTTGTCGATTCGGCACGTCGTGCGCGTTTGCTTGAATCGAGAACGTGATCACCCGCCCGTCGGCCTTTTCGATGTACCCCGACAGCGTATTCACCCGCGAGATCGATCCGGTTTTCGCGAGCACGCGTCCCTCGATCGGCGTTCCGGCAAAGCGCCGCAGCAGTGAGCCGCGCTGCTGCGCGCGCGGCAGGCCGGCCAGAAACGGCGCGCGCTTGGGGTGGCGGTACATGTAGGCGAGCAGCTGCACGAACGTGTGCGGCGTCACGAGATTGCCCGCCGACAATCCCGATCCATCCTGCAGATCGAATGAAGTCGAGTCGATCTTCACGGAGTCGATCAGAAAACGCTTCTCGACGTCGAGCCCCTTCGACCAGCTGCCCGTGTCGCCGACCTGCCGTCCCAACGTCTTGAGCAGCATCTCGGCGAACCAGTTTTGGCTCGTATTGAGGATTGGGAAGATGACGTCGGGCAGCGGCCGGCCCTGGTACTCGACGAGCGGGCTGCCGCAGCAGCGCAGCGTGCGGTACGCCATCGAGTCGGTCGTGCTGGCGGCCCCACCTTCGACCGCAACGCCCTTCCTCTGGAGTGACGCTTGCAGCGCCCGCGCCGCGAAGAAGTTTGGATCGGGCAGCGCAAAGCTCTCGATCCACGGCGGGCGGCTCAAGGAGACCGTCCCCTCGGCCCAGATATCGAGGGTGCCGGGTTTGCGAAAGAAGTTGTCGCCGATCGTGGTGGAGGAATCGCCCGGCACCGTGCGGGCGCGGTTCTCGAACGTGAACAGATGCAGGTCGGGATTCCACGTGATCGTGGGCGGCTGATCCACCGCCGCGCCCGGCGTGATCTGGAAATCGACGCTGTTGTCGTGGAAGCCGAGCCCCGAGACCGGAGCGGCGTACCACCAGTTGAGGTCAAAGGAATCCCAGCTCCAATGCACCAGCGTCGGCTCGAAGTACGATCCGTCGCCGACGATTCTGCCCGTCACCCGCCGCAGGCCGCGCGCGCGCAGCGAATCGGCGATGCCATCGACCGCGGTCCACGTCGAGTCACAGCCGCCGGGCGCGAGTGTGTCGATGGTGTAGCAGCGCTCCGACCAGGTGGGGTCCCCCCGTCCATACAGAATCAGGTCGCCCTGCAACACCCCGTTCGTGACGGTGCCGTTCGCGTACACGCTGGTGCGCGCGCGATAGTCGGCGGGGAGCAGGACCGTCGCTGCGGCGGACACGACCAACTTCGTATTGCTGGCCGGCACCGAGAAGCGATCCCCGTTCCGATTGAACAGCACGCGCCCGCGATCGTCCTGAGCGTACACGTTCCAGGTCGCGCGATTGAACGGCGGCTGGTCGAGCAGGGTGGTCAGGCGCTGCTGCAACGAGCCCCGCAGCGGCGCCGTCCGAGGCGGGGGGGGGGCAGTCTGCGCGTGCAGTGAGACAACGCCGCTAATCGTAAGCGACGCGAGGATCAGCTTTCGCATAGAGCACGTCAGTGAGAAGGTTGACCAGCACGAAGATCAGAGACAAGAACAGGATGCTGCCCTGCACGGCCGGCAGGTCACGGCGCTCGATCGCGAGCAGCACGTAGCGACCCACGCCGGGCCATGAAAAGATGGTCTCCGTCAGGATGCTACCCGTCAGATAATTGCCAACATCGAGACCCAGCACGGTGATGATCGGCAACAGGGCGTTGCGTAGCGCGTGCTTCCCGATCACCCGCGCCTCGCCCAGGCCCTTGGCGCGGGCCGTGCGAACGAAGTCGGAGGGGAGCACGTCGAGCATGGCGCCGCGCGTCATGCGGGCGAGAAACGCGATGGAGCGGGTGCCGAGCGTCAGCGCCGGCAGCACGAGAAACGCGAACCCGCCATACCCCGAGGGTGGCAGCCAGCGCAGCGCCACCGCAAACAGCAGAATCAGCAGCAGCCCTACCCAGTAGACCGGAAACGAGACACCGACGTAGGCGATGAGCATGCTGAAGCGATCGACGGCTCCACCGGGCCGGAGCGCGGCGAGCACGCCCAGCGTGATGCCGCAGGTCGCGGCGAGCAGCATCGCGGCGCCGGCGAGCTGCAGCGTCTTGGGAAAGCGCTCGGCGAGGTCGCCGAGCACCGGACGCTGAGTGATGTAGGAGCGGCCGAGGTCGCCGCGCACAACGCCCCAGAGATAATGCCCGAACTGCACGGGGATCGGCTCGTCCAGGTGCAGCTCGGCGCGCAGCCTGACGATCGTGGCGGAGTCCGCCCGCTCGCCGACCATCTCCGCGACTGGGTCGCCGGGAACGACGTTGAGCAGCAGGAACGCGACAACGAGAACCCCGAACAGCGTGGGAATCGTCGCCAGCAGCCGCCTACCGACGAGCTGCAGCACGAACCTTGGTCCAGCGCTGGCCGTTGAAGATCACCGAAACGTCCCATCCCTCGATGGACGGATGCTCCGCCCACAGGTCCACCGGAAACCAGAGGTAGATCCAGGGCGCGGCCTCCTGGACGCGGGCGTCGATGCGCCGGTACAGCGCCTCGCGCGCCTCCTGATCGACGGTGCGGCGGGAGACCAGAATCAGGGAGTCGGTGACGCGGTCGCTAAAGAAGGAATAGTTGCCGCCCGGTCCAACGCTGGCGCTATGGAAGAGGGGGTAGAGGAAGTTGTCGGCGTCCGGGTAGTCGGCCCACCAGTCGAGAATGGCCATGTCGGTATCACCTTTGCGCACCGCCTCACGCATGCTGGACGCGTCGCGCGAGACGATCTCGACCCGGATCCCGAGCGCGGCCAGCTGCGCCTGGATCGCCTGCGCGACGCGGCCCAACTCGACATTCGTCCCAGATCGCCACAGCTGCACGGTAAACCCATCCGCAAAGCCGGCAATGCGAAGCAAGCGTCGCGCGGCGGCGGTGTCGAAGGCATACGGCTTCCGGCCGGGGTCGCTACCGCCCAGGGCCGGCGGGATCGAGCCGGCGGCGCGTACCCCACGGCCGCTCCAGACCGTGCGCAGGATCTCCGGAACATTGACCGCGTGATTGAGTGCCCGGCGGACGGTGGGGTCGCGCAGAGGCCCGCGGCGGTTGTTAAGGGCGACGTAGATGGCCCGCAGCGCCGGTTTGCGCCGCAGCCACTCGGGATGCTCCTGCTCCCATTTCGCCGTTTCGCCGAACGGGATCTCAGCGACGGACAGCCGGCCGGCCAGGAACTCCGCGGCGCGTGTGAGCGGCTCCGGGACGATGCGCACGGTGAGCGAGTCGGCCAGCGGCGCGCCGCCCCAATACGTCGAGTTCGCGGCGAAGCGCAGATAGTCGTCGTGCGCCCAGGCCACGAAGCGCCACGGTCCCGTCCCCACCGGCCTCTGACCGAAATCCGCCGGGGGCGAGGATGGAGCAACTGAGGCCACCGGCATCGCGAGAAACTTGGGAAAGACGGCGAGCGGCTCGGTCAGCGTGAACGCGATCGCGGTGTCGCCCAGCACCTCGACGCCGCGCACGTCGCGCGCGCGCCCGTCGGC
The DNA here is from genome assembly GCA_050733035.1 of Gemmatimonadales bacterium. Lineage (GTDB taxonomy): Bacteria > Gemmatimonadota > Gemmatimonadetes > Gemmatimonadales > GWC2-71-9 > 20CM-2-65-7. The sequence continues at coordinate 10,275 of JBOHSJ010000079.1, forward strand.
GAAATCGGCAGCGCCGACAATGGGCAGGAGCGGCCAGACGCGGCCGCCGCGGGTCTGCGGGTTGAGGACACGCACCAATGAGCGCTTCACATCGCCGGCGACCAAGGGCCGGCCGTCGTGAAAGGTCACGCCGGAGCGGAGGTGGAAGACGTAGCGTTGGCCTGTGGCGTCCGCGGTCCAGCGGTCGGACAGCCCTGGCAGCAGCTTACCGTCCGCGTCGAACTGGGTGAGCCCGTCGAACAGCAGCGTCACCATTTCGCCCGTCGGCACGTCCGTCGAGAGAGCCGGATCGAGCGAACGCGGGTCGTACGATTCGTAGTAGACGAGTCCCTGACCCGCACTCCCGCCACTCGGACCACGACAGGCAGCGAGAATGCAGAGGAACAGGGCGCTCTTGGCGGTGTCGAAAAGGTTGACAGTACGAAGCAAGTGTCGCAACATAGCCGAGGTTGGCAAACTACGTCAATTGCGTGTCATACCCCTGTTGTTGCTCACCGCTCTCGCGGCGACAACCGTCCTTGCCGCTCAGGACCAGGAGCGCGTAGTCCGGGGTCTCTCGTTCGTCGGTAACCGGGCGCTCGACGATGTGACACTCGCGAGTGCCATTGCCACGACGAAATCGAGCTGGTGGGCCAGCAGTCAGTTAGTGCGCTGGATCGGGTTGGGCGAGAAGCGCTACTTCAGTGAAGTCGAATTCCGTCGCGACGTCGTCCGGTTGATCCTGCTCTATCGCCAAAGCGGGTACATGAACGCGGTGATCGACACGGTGGTGCGCCGCACGCCGCGCGACGCATACGTCACGTTCCGGATTCATGAAGGCGATCCGGTGCGCGTGGCCCGCTTCGATGTTCTCGGCGTGGACAGCATCTTCAACGTCCCGAAGCTGAAGCGTGAGCTGCCGCTGCAGGTCGGGGATGCGTTCAATCGCTTCCTGCTGCAGGCCTCCGCGGACACGATCGTCAACAAGCTGCGCAACGGCGGCTATCCGTACGCCGAGGTGCTTCGCAACTTCGATTCGGAAGCGGGGGTGTTGCGTGCCGAGGTCACGCTGGACGCGCAACCGGGACCGCGCATGCGGATCGGAGCGGTAACGATCCGCGGACTGCGCGACGTGGACACCGGCACCGTGCGTCGCGTCATGTCGGTGCGACCCGGCAACGGATTCAAGCAGGACGCGCTCTACCAGACGCAGCGCGATTTGTACGGCATGGGCGTGTTCAATTCCGTCAACGTCGTGCTGGTCGATTCCCTCCCGCCCCAGGAAACGGTGCGGCGCGACTCCACCGTGCGCGTTCTCGTCCAGGTTCAGGAGGGACCACGGCACCAGGTGCGCCTGGGCGCGGGGTACGCGACGGTCGAGTGCTTCCGCATCCAGAGCGGCTGGACTGCGCACGACTTCCTCGGCGGTGCCCGCACCCTCGACCTGTCGGCGCGCTTCTCCAAGCTCGGTGCCGGCACGCCAAAGAGCACGACGGGACTCAGCCAGTTCTGCAACCCCTTCGCCGGCACGTGGACGATCGACACGCTCAACTACACGTTCGGCGTCACGCTGCGGCAGCCGGCGTTCCTGTCGCGCGCCCATGTCGCGACCCTGGGGTTTGTGGCCGAGCGGCGGACGGAGTTCGGCGTGTACACACGGGAAGCGATCGGCGGCAACGCGGACATGACGATCAACGCGCGTGGCCGCCTGCCGGTGACGTTCGGCTATTCGTTCTCGGTGGGACGGACGACGGCGTCCGACGGGATCTACTGCAGCCTGTTCCGCCTGTGCGACGAAGCGAGCCGTGCGTTCCTGCGCGATCGCCGGCAATTCGGCGCCGTAAGCTTCAGCGCGGTGCGCGATCGCGTGAACAACGTGCTCGATCCCTCGGAGGGCAGCATCACGACGGTGACGGTGCTGCATTCGTCCCGCCTGGTCGGATCCCAGGCTCCCTACGAGTTCAATCGCGGTGAGGCGGAGGTCGCGAAGTACTACTCGATCGGACGCCGCACCGTGTTCGCGTGGCGCATTCGCGGCGGCACCATCCTGCCGCGCAGCATCGCCCTCTCCGGTCAGAGCGTCGGCTACGTGCCGCCGGATCAGCGTTTCTACGGCGGCGGACCCAACTCCGTGCGTGGGTACGGCCGTAACGAGCTGGGGCCGCGGGTGTACGTTGTGCACGACACCCTTTCGCCGGGGACTGTGATAGACACGGTCTTCGGCGAGAAGGTATTTAGCGGTGTGACGACCGCGCCCACGGGCGGCAACACCGCCATCGTGCTCAACGCGGAGCTCCGCTTCCCGTCGCCGGTTCTTGCGCAGCGCATGCGTTTGGGGATCTTCGTCGATGCGGGCCAGGTGTGGGAGCGGGGAGAGGAGACCGTCACGATTCGGGGCATACGCGTCACACCGGGCGTCGGTGTGCGATTCGCCACGCCGCTCGGCCCCGTGCGCATCGACGCGGCGTACAACGGCTACCCGACGGAGCGGGGGCCGCTGCTCTACCAGAATGACACTACCGGCACCGTCACCCAGATGCGGCCGTCGTATCCGCCGCTGCGCGCCGAGAAGACGTTCTGGCAGAAGGTCGTGATTCAGTTCGCCGTCGGGCAGGCCTTCTAGATGATCCGCCGCTCGCTGGGTGTCGCCCTCTGGTCGCTCGTCGGGCTACTCGCCTGCTTCCTCGGCGCGCTCAACGCGCTCGTGGGGACGCACGCGGGCCGCGCCATGTTGGCGCGTATCGCGAGCGCCGCGGTCGAAAGCGCGGTGGCGGGCACCATCGAGGTGGGCGATGTGCGTGGCTCGCTGTTCACGGGTGTGGTGCTCACGAACGTGCGGCTGCTCGACCCCGATTCGACGCTGGTCGCATTTTTGCCGCGTGCCGAGCTGGGCTATAACCCCATCGACTTCGCCGCCGGGCGCATCGTGTTCATGGAAGTGCGGCTCGACCGGCCGATCATCAACATCGTGCAGCACGCGAACGGCAAGACGAACTTCGACGAGCTGTTGCGCCTGGGCGAGAAGGACACCGTCAAGGTCAAGCCGCTCGGTCCGGCCGGTCCCCGCTCTCTCATCCTGCTGCGCAACGTGCAGATCGTGGACGGCTCGCTCACGCTGCGGCTGCAAAAGCACGGCGAGGCGAGCAGCGAGGAAGAGATCGAGTCTTCCGGGGAGGACGGCCGCTACCGCTTGCGCCGCTTCGAGCATCTCAACGCGCGACTCGCCGCGCTGCGCATCCAGGCGCCCCGCGAGAAGGGCATCCGCATCGACGTCATGCGGCTCTCGACCGAGAGCAGCGATCCCAAACTGTCCATCGCGGACGCCGTCGGACGCCTGACGATCGACGGTCGCACCCTCGACGTGGACCTGTCGCGCGTGCGCTTCCCCGCGACGCAGTTCAGCGCGCGCGGCACGGTGCAATGGCCGCGCGACACGCTGCTCTGGAACCTCGCGATGCAGGCGGACTCCGCGACGCTGACCGACATTCGCTTCCTCGATCCGCGCTTCCCCGAGAACGCCGTGCTGCACGGTGGCGTGACGGTCACATCTCACGGCGGCCGCCTCCTCGAGATTCAACTGCGTCCTCTGGACCTCCGGTTCGGCCAGGGGCGCCTCACCGGGCGCGTGAGTGCATTCAGCGCCGCCGACTCGGGGCTGGTCGCGCTGCGCCAGGGCGACCTCGTGGCGCGCGATCTCTCGCTCGATCTCGCCCGCGTCTACATCGACTCGCTGCCGTTTTACGGGCGCCTGACCGGCCAGACCATCGTGGACGGCCCGATGAGCGCGCTGAAGATCGAGACGGCGTGGTCGTTCCGGGATTCACTCGTGCCGGGATGGCCGGAGTCGCAGATCCAGGGCAAAGGCGAGGTCAACGTCGCCGGTAGCGACCTCGCGTTCCAGCCGTTCGTCGTGGATGCCGGCCGCATCGACCTCGGCACCGTCCGGCGGCTCGTCCCTGCCATGGACCTGTCGGGCGAGCTCGACGCGAGCGGCACACTGACCGGCACGCTCAAGAACGCGTCGTTCAGCGGCACGCTGCGCCATCACGATGGAGACCGGCCGGTGAGCGTAGTGCGGGGCGTCGTCGGTCTCGACTTCCGCACCGACGTGCTCGGCGTGTTCGCCGACGTGCGCACCGATTCCCTGTCGCTGGATGGTCTGACGAGCCGGATGACGGGCTTCCCGCTGCGCGGCACGCTGGCCGGCACGATTCGCATGGACGGCCCGATCAGCGGCGTCGAGACCCACGCGGACCTGGAGATGCTCGGCGGCGGTGGCGTGGTGCGTGGGGATGGCACGCTGCTGCTGGGCGCCCGCGACGTTCACCCGGGGTACGGCGCCCGCGATTTCACGCTGCGCGCGTTCGACCTGAACGTGCAACGCTGGCTCGCCCGCGGCGGCCCGCCGTCGCGTTTGGCGTTTACCGCCACGGGGACAGTAGCGGGCGACAGCGCCACGCCGCCCAGCGGCGCCGTCTCGGCGACGCTGGCCCCGTCGCTGTTCGCGGGGACGGTCATCGACAGCGGCGCGGCGGCGATCCGCTTCGACGAGGGCCGGCTGCACGTGGATTCACTGCGCGTGACCCAGCCCGGCTTGCTCACGCGCGGCAGCGGATCGCTGGGCTGGCGGCGGCCGGACGACGGCACCCTGGTGCTCGAATTCGATGCCGACAGCCTCAGCGTGCTCGACTCGCTCGTCACCTGGATCGCGGGACCGAAGGTCACGGGTCCCTCACCCGAAGACGCGCTCAAGGGGTCGGCGCGGGTCCGCCTGACGCTCGATGGCGCACTGGATCGCTTCTCCATCGGCGCCGAGGCCCGGCTCGCGGACCTGCGCTGGCGCGGAGTGCGCGTTCCGAAAGGACAGGGCAAGCTCGCGTATCAACCCGGCCCCGTGCCCACGTTCGACGTCGAGGCGGACTTCGACTCGCTCGGCGTCGGGCGGCTGGGCTTCGGGGCGGCCGCGGCCCGGGCAAAGGGGACGCGCGACTCCCTCACCTGGTTCGCCCGCACGCGGGTCGGTGACCTCGGCGCCGTCCTCGCGGGCGGACGCTACGCGCGGCCTTCGGGACTGCGTGACGGTGTCCAGCGTGTGGCGGTGGACTCGCTCGCGGTGTTGTTGCCGAGCGGCGTCTGGTTCCTCGAACGCCCCACGGCGCTCGCGTTCAGCGACTCGGTTCTGCAGGTGGACTCGGCGAGCATCCGGAACTCGGCGGGCTCAGGCCGGCTGACGATTTCGGGAGACTTGCCGCAGCGCGGTCTCATCAACGCGCACGTATCGCTCGACAGCTTCCCGCTCACCGGCCTGTACGCGTTGATGCAGGAAGACACGCTCGGCGTCTCCGGCGCGGTGACGGCAGCGATCGCGGCGAGCGGCACGCGAGCCAGTCCCGCCTATAGCGGGTCGTTCGCGTTTTCGAACGCGTCGTTCGGCTCGTTCCGCGCGCCGTTCATGGACGGCATCATCGACTATCGCGGCCGCCGGCTGAACGGCGAGGTACATCTGTGGCGGGCGGGTCAGCAGATCCTGAACGTCACCGCGCACCTGCCGCTCGACCTGGCGCTCGTCCCGGTGGCGCAGCGCCAGCTGCCGGACACGCTCTCGGTCCAGGCGCGCGCGGACAGCGTGGACCTGGGCGTGCTCGCGGCGGTCACCACGACGCTGCAGCAGGTCGAGGGCGTATTCACGGCCGATCTGGGGATCGGCGGCACATGGGAAGCGCCGCGGCTGCGCGGCGGCCTCGAGATCGGCAACGCGGCGGCAACGATTCCGGCGCTGAACGTTCGGTACACGAACCTGAACGGCAGCCTGTCGCTGCGCGGCGACACCATTCGCGTGGACAGCATCACGGCGAGGAGCGAGCGCGGCCGCGCCGAGCTGACCGGATACATGCGGCTGGAGCGGCTCACGAAGCCGGTGCTCGCCCTGAACATCACCACGTCGGACTTCAAGGCGCTCGATCTGCGCGGCTACCTCTCGCTGACGGCGAGCGGGCGCGTCGCGCTCACCGGGCCGGTGTTTGGGGCGACGCTCACGGGTCGCGGCACCGTGACGTCGGGGTTCCTGCACTTCGCCGACCTCGTCAATAAGCGCGTCGTGAATCTCGACGAGCCGTGGGTGCAAGACCTGATCGACACCTCGCTCATTCGCCGGCAGCGGCTGGGCCCGGAGTTCCAGAGCCTGTTCTTCGACAGCCTCCGCGTGCAGAACCTCCAGCTCACGATGGGCGAGGACGTCTGGCTGCGTTCAAGCGAAGCCAACATTCAGCTGTCCGGCTCGGTCACGGTCAACAAGATCCGGAACAACTACCTGCTCAGCGGCACGCTGCAGGCGCCGCGCGGCACGTACCGGTTGATCGTCGGCCCGGTGACGCGCGAATTCGTGGTGCGGGACGGCACGGTGCGCTACTTCGGGACGCCGGACCTCGATGCCGAGCTGGACATCGAGGCGAGACACGTCGTTCATCCGTTGCCGGGGCCGGGGCAGCCGCCCGAGATCATCGTACTGGCGCACATCCGGGGCACGCTGCGGTTACCGCGGCTCACGCTCGAGGCGGAGCGCGCGGACTATTCGCAGGCCGAGCTGCTGTCGTACCTGATCAGCGGCAAGCCGTCGTTCGAATTGGGCGGCGGTGAAGGGGCGTTCGTGCGCAGCGCCGCCGCGTCGCTGCTGGCGGGGGAGCTGGAGCGCACAGTCGTGTCGGATCTGGGCGTGCCGCTCGACTACTTCGAGATCCGGCCCGGCGATCCAACCAATCCCTTCTCCGGCGCGCAGCTCGCGGCCGGCTGGGCGATCGGCGCCAAGACGTTCCTCGTCTTGAACGCGGGCTTCTGCAACAACCGCAGCCAGGTGAGCTTCGCGAAGCAGCTCGGCGCCACGATGCAATTCCGCTTCAGTCCCGAATGGCGGACGGAGGCGAGCTTCGAGCCGGTGCGCAATTGCGCCACCGATCCCAACCTGATCACCACGACCGTGACGCACCAGATCGGCTTCGACTTCTTCTGGGAACGGCGCTACTGACGTGACGCGCGCGCTGTTGATCACCAACCCGTTCGCGGCGCGCGCGCACGCGCGAGCGGTCACGACGATTCGCGACATCTTGGAAGGCGGCGGTTGGCGCGTGGAGGTCCAGTCCACGACCGGCCCCGGGGACGCGCGTCGCATCGCGGAGCAGTCACGCGGCGCGGGATTCGACGTGCTGGTGAGCCACGGCGGCGACGGCACGGCGATGCAGGTGGCGGCGGGCATCGCCGGGACCGGGATTTCGTTGGGGTTGGTGCCCGGCGGCACCGGCAACGTGCTCGCGGGCAACCTGCGGCT
>JBOHSJ010000080.1:0-29562 GCA_050733035.1 Gemmatimonadales bacterium
GCACCGCGGTGCGCGGCGACGTCGAGATCGCGTTGGCCGCGGCATTCGGGGATGGTCCGGGCGTGCTCGTGAATGCGGGAACCGGCTCGATTGCGTACGCGCGCGTCGCGGACGGCCGGCTCCATCGCGCCGGCGGCCACGGCTGGCAACTGGGAGATGAAGGCAGCGGCTACTGGCTCGGGCGGCGGGCCCTTTCGGCGGCCGCTCGCGCGCGCGACGGCCTCGAGGAGTCGTCCACGTTGCTCGAGCGGCTGCTCGTCGAGCTGGGGCTGCCAACGTTCGACGACCTGATCCGCTGGACCGCGACAGCCACGCCGGCGCAGGTGGCCGCACTTGCGCCCCACGTTCTGAACGCCGCTCGCGAGGGCGAATCAGTGGCACAGCGCATCGTGGCGGAAGCCGCGGCGGAGCTCTCTCAGCTCGTACGCGTGCTGAGCCGGCATTTCTCCGAGGCCGAGGCCATCAGGATCGCGACCACCGGCGGGTTGCTGCGCTCCGGGTCGCCGTTATTGGCAGCGCTGCGGGCCCGACTCGCTGTGGATGTGCCGCGGGCACGTTTTGCGGACGTGCGCGGCGCCGTGGATGCGCCGGTCGGCGCGCTGCGACTTGCCGCGGAGCTGGTGGGCCGCTAGGAGCCCGGTGACTGGCGGATCCTGCTGTGCGCGTAGCCGTAGGTGAAATACAATGCCAGTCCGATCCCCAGCCAAATCGCGAAGCGGACCCACGTTTCGCCCGGCAAGCCGAACATCACGTATCCGCAGAGAAAGACCGACAACGGCGCGACGACCCAGGCCCACGGAACACGGAACGGACGCGGGCGTGTCGGCTCGGTCACGCGCAGCACCAGCACGCCGAGCGATACGAGCGCAAACGCGAACAACGTCCCGATGTTCGTGAGATTGTACGTCTCGTTCGCGTCGCCGATCAATGCCCACACGGCCACGAAAACACCGGTGATGATCGTCGTGATGTAGGGGACGCGGCCCTTGGCGGAGATCTTCGCCGCCCAGGACGGCAGCAAGCCGTCGCGCGACATCGCGAAGAAGATGCGTGGCTGGCCGTACTGGAATACTAGCAGCACCGCCGACATCGAGATGATCGCCCCCAGCGACACGATCCAACCGACCGTCTGGAATCCCGCGACGTCGAGCGCCTTTGCGAGCGGGTCTGCGACACCGAGCTGGGTGTACGGGACCATTCCCGTGAGCACAGCCCCGACGATCACGTAGATCAGGGTACAGATCGCGAGGCCGCCGAGAATGCCGATCGGCAGGTTGCGTTGTGGGTTTTTCGTCTCTTCGGCGGCCGTCGAGATCGCGTCGAAGCCGATGTACGCGAAGAACACGATCGCGGCGCCCTGATGGATGCCCCGCCACCCGTTCGGCGCGAACGGCGTGTAGTTGTCCGTGTTGATGTGGGTCAGGCCCGCCACGATGAACAGGCCGAGCACGAGCAGCTTGATTACGACCAGGACGTTGTTGGTGCGCGCGCTTTCCCGGACACCCAGCAACAGCAGCCACGTGATCAGGCCCACGATGAGAAATGCCGGCACGTTGACCAGGATCGGAATGCCGAGGATGCGTGGCGCCGTGTCGAGCAGGCCGTGAATCTCGGGAGTCGGGCTGAGCAGCGCCGTCCGGTATCCCGTGGTCAGCCAATCGGGGAAATGGACGCCGAAGTACCCGACGAAGGACTTGAAGTAGTCGCCCCACGAGATGGCGACGGCGACGTTGCCGACGGCGTATTCGAGAATGAGATCCCAACCGATCATCCAGGCGACGACTTCTCCCAGCGTCGCGTACGAATAGGCATACGCGCTGCCGGCCTGAGGAATCATCGACGCGAGCTCGGCGTAACAGAGGCCCGCGAGCGCGCAGCACACGCCCAACAGCAGGAACGAGAACACGAGCGCGGGTCCGGCCCCGGCGCGGATCATGTTGCCGGCGGCGTCGTACTGGCCGGCCGCCGCGGTGCCGATGGCCCCGAAGATGCCGGCGCCGATGACGGCGCCGATCCCCAGCATGACGAGATCCCCGGCGCTGAGCACGCGCCGCAGCGATTGCGGCGTCTCGAGCTCGCTGACCAGTAGCTCCGCGATCGGCTTGCGCTTGAAGAGCTGCCGCACGCTATGCCCTGCTTTCGCTATGAGTCGTGATGGCTAGGGGATGACGGTCACGCTGGCCACGAAGTCCACGTGTCGGCCGTCGCGCGTCGTTGCTGGATTGAAGAGATATCCCATCATCCGTTCGGTGAATTCGCGGCGGTAGCCCGCGTCCTTGATTGGCGGCGTCACTTCGACCCGAGTGACTCGTCCTTCCGCGGTGACCCAGAAACGGACCTCGTGGCGCCGCCCCCGGGCTTCGCGCGGCGCGCCCGGCGGCGGAAAAATCGTCCACCGCGGCGAGGCGGGGAAAATATCACCCGTCCGGCCGCCCGAGCCAGAGCCGGAATCCGCGCCGACCCCAGTCCCAGTGCCCGTTCCAGTACCACCACCCGCCCCGGGTCCCTGTCCCGGTCCGCCCGTCGTGCCGGCCCCGGTCCCAATTGCCGCCGCGGGCTGCGGGATGACGACGACGTTCGGACTCGGAACGTCGATCTTCACCGGCTCGGTCACCGGCACCGCGACGGTGGGTACGGAGACCGCGGGCGCCGGCGGAACGTCATGCGCCTGCGGGGTGGACACGGAGGGGAGCGTGAACCAGCTCACCGCCGGCCGTCCGCCGCCCCCCCCGCCGCCGCGTGGTCCCGTTCCCCCCCCGCCGCCGGACTCGAACAGGGCGGCGCCACGCCACAGCACGAGGATCGCGATCGTCACGTGCGCGATGAATGACAGCGCGGCCGCGGGCCCCTCCCGGCGGCGTGGGAGCGGCAGCGCGTAGCTGTCAAAGACTGGACGTTGGGAAGCCACGATCAATAGATACACTAGAAAGAAAAACGGGGCACGGTTTCACACCGGCCCCGAACGCTCACCCATCCAAACCATGCTCTCGCCTGGGATTATCTGGGTGCCGCCGCCTGTTCGTTCGGTGTAAACCCGATCACCTGCACGCCGGCGCCTTTCGCGACGTCCATCGCGCGGATGATCTCGCCGTACTTGCGGTTCGGCGCCGCCTTGATGAACAGCAGCTTGGCGGGGCGCTGATCGTACAGCTCGTGGAATTTCGCATCCAGCTGCTCCAACGGGACGATCTGGGTGTTGATCGCGTACGAGCCGTCCGCCTTCAGCTCGAGCACGATCTGATCGCTCGACTGCTGGCGCTGGCGTGGCTGCTGTTTCTGTTCCGGCGGCACCTGCGCGTCGAACGTGCGCCGCGACAGGGGCAGCGTGATCATGAAGATGATGAGCAGCACCAGCAGCACGTCGATCATCGGCGTGACATTGATGTCCGCGCTGAGCCCGCTGCCGCTGCCTCCGCTTCCCATGGCCATGGCTCAGTGCTCCGGTCGGGCGGTGCGTTCCTGCTCGGCAATCGCGGCGACCACCCGGACGCCGGCCTTGCGCGCGATCTCGAGCGCCGCCTGCACGCGACCGTAGTCGATCCCCTCGTCTGCCTTCAGGTAGAGAATCTTGTCGACCGTCCTCACGGCGTAGAGGTTGGTGAGCTGGGTCGGCAGATCCTCGTCCGTGATGTAGCGGGGGCCGGTATACTTGCCGCTCACTCCCGTGATATCGAGATAGAACTTCCCGTCGCGGTCGATGCCCAGACGGATCTCTCCGTCCGCTTCCTCGCGCGAGTCGGGATTCTTGGCGCGCGGCAGCGTCGCCTGAAAGCCGGCGGTGATCGCGGGCGTCACGATCATGAAGATGATCAGCAACACCAACATCACGTCGATCATCGGCGTGACGTTGATGTCGGCCGCGACGGCCCGGGTGGTCTTTGCCGAAATCGCCATGAGTCAGCTATCCCTTGATCGGGCCGCTGGTCTGCGACGTCTTCTGCGTCTGGAATTCCTTGGTGAAGATGGACCGGCCGAACTCGCTGCCGACGCTCTTGATGAGGTAGTCGATCAGCTCCTTCGACGTGTACGTCATCTCCACCGTCAGGAAGTCGATCTTGGTGCTGAAATAGTTGTAGAGCCACACCGCCGGAATCGCGACGAGCAGACCGAACGCGGTCGTGATCAGCGCCTCAGCGACGCCGCCCGTGATCGCGGCGAGGGAGCCGGAGCCGCCGGACGCGGACATGCCCTGGAACGCGGTGACGATTCCCATCGTGGTGCCGAGCAGGCCGACGAACGGCGCGGTTGCGCCCGTCGTCGCCAGAATGCCGAGGCCGCGCTTCAGCTCGGCCGTGATGATCAGCATCTGCCGTTCGACCGCGCGCTCTGCCGAGTTGATGTCGGCCGCAGTGATCGTCGCCCGGTCGCGCAGGAGCGGCTTCACTTCGGCGAGCGCCTCGCCCAGCACGCGTGCGACGTGACTCTTCTTGTTTTTCTCGGCCAGCGCGATGGCACCGTCGAGCTGTTCCTCCTGCAGATAGCGCGAGAATTCAGGCGCGAACTTCCGCGTCTCCTTCTGCGATTTCCGGAGGTACATGTACTTGGAAATGCTGACCGCCCACGACCATGCCGACATAATGAACATCACCAAGACGATGCCTTTGGCGAACAAGCCCATCGACGCCCATAGCTCAGCGTAACTCATCGTGTCTCCCTATCTCTTGATTTTGAAGTCGATCGGCAAATTCACCAGAACGCGGACCGCCCGGCCGTGCACGCGCGCGGGACGGAACAGCGCCCGGAGCACGTAGTTCTTGGCCGATTGGTCGAAGCCCGGATTGGGACTCTGAATGATTTTCACCGACGGCGGCTCGGCGCGGCCAGACGTGTCGATGATCGCCTGGACCAGCACCCGGCCCTGCACACCGGCCTGGCGCAGCAGATCTGGATAGACCAGCGACGGACCCGACAACACCTCGGGCCGCTCTTCGACGACGGATTCCATGAAGACTTGATCGGAGGACGGCACGATACCGGTGCCGATACCGCCTTCGACACCTGTGCCCGTGTAATCTTTGGGGTCGAAGTGCTCCTGCAGATTGATCGGCGGAATGTTCGTGGGGATGTCCGTCGGCGCGACGACCGTTTGGAAGCCTTTGAGCTGCGGCACCTCCACGACGGGCGGCTGCTCCTCGGGCTTTTTCTGCTCGTCTTGATTCAGGAAGACCATCGCCGTGTCGACGACGGCATCATCATTTTGTTCGCCCGCTGTCAGCGTGGCCACGACCGCCGCCAGTACGAGGACGCTATGTCCGATCAACGACACGAAGCCGAGACCAAACGCCTTCTTCTTGTTGGGCCTGTTGTTAGACTCGATCAGGTGGTCGAACACCGCCATCTCCTCCGGGCTTGGGGGGGTGTTGTCGCTACAGTAATAGTACCCGCCGCAATGAACCCGCTAGTAGGCCGAAGATTACAAAACGATGACAGCCGGATGACCCTTCGGCGTCCCCGCTCAACGAGCACGTCCCGTGCCGCCCCGAATGGTGAAGTCAAAAGGCACCCGCACCAGCATGGACACCGCCCGTCCTCCGACCCGCGCGGGACGAAACAGCGTCGCGAGCAGCGCCTGCCGCGCGGGCGCGACAAACCCCGGATTGGTCGCGGAAACCACAGAGAGTGAGGCCGCCCGCACCCGCCCGGTCGTGTCCACGACCGCCTCCAACACCACCTGCCCCTGCACTCCCGCCTGTCGCAGCAGCTCAGGATAGACGGGCAGCGGGCCTGTCAGGACCTCCGGACCGGCTTCGCCAAGACCGCCGCCCCATCCTGGGGATGGCAGAGCGCTCCCAGTCGTCAGCGTGGAAACGGAGGTCGGAAAAGCCGGGTGGCTCGGTGCCCCAGTTTGGAGCACGATGGACGGCAGTGGGATCTCCCGAAAGTAAGCAAAGTCGGGATGTCCGATCGACGTAGGCACACCAATGCTTGGTTCGAGATTGGGTGGCTGCGGAAACACCACCAGGACGCTTAGAGGCAGCGTCGGATTCGACCGGCCGGTCTTGGCCGTTCCGAAAAGAACCGCTGCACCCAACGCTACATGCATCGTGATCGATACGGCAGAGCTCATGGCGCGCATGCGGTCACTCCACGTAAATGTCGAAGTATGCCGAGAAGGTCACCCACGTCTTGATGGGCATTCCGGCAAACCAGCCCGGTCGAAACTCCGCCTTAGTCACCGCCCGGCGCACCGCATCGGCGAACTCGGGATGCGCCGCCTGCACGACCACGATCGACGACTGAATGACCCGGCCGTCTGTATCGACGAGCGCTCTCAGAACGACGTGTCCCTCGGTGCCCGCCTGCAGCAGCGGCTCCGGGTATTCTGGTTGCGACATCCAGTTGAGGCGGGGAGGAGCGTCCGGGATCAGACCGCGGGGTGACTCAACGACGCCGAGTGTCACACACGTCACGTCACCGTACACACGCGGCACAAAGTCATCGCCGCCCATCGCCGGGAAGTGAATCACGAACGTCAGCACCATCGACGGGATCACCATGTTCATCGAGACCCACTCCAAGAGGCTTGGTCTCTGAGTACGCGCGAGGTCGTCGTACATGGTCAGTCCTCACACAGGGGTCTCGTGTGAGAGTACCGACGCGCGATGACCCGCCTCTTGCACGCAGATGACGGGACGATGACAACGAGATGTGGTTAGCTGGTCAGCGCGGCGAGACCGTTAGCGCGCCGTCACCCGATAGGAGTACCGCACCCACCCTGCACCCTCGACCTGGAAATCGAACCGCAGTGTGACCCTCGTGCGCACGGGCGCGCTCTTCAAACGACCCGGCGCAAAACGGGCCTGCGTAAGTGCGCGCCGCAGGTCCGATTCCGTACCGCGCGCGGTGCCGCCGCCGAGGCGCAACGACTCCTGCTCTAGTATCCCCTGCTCGTCGATCACGCCCGTGAACGACAAGAAGGTGCGCATGCGCCCCCGTATCGAAGCGGCCCCACCGATCGACGACTCCGCGATTTCCAGGCGCGGGAAGGACTCGAAGTGGGGCGGTCGCACTCCCTCGGGGCACTTGGACAGGCAATCGTACACGCGAGAGGAGCGATCGCCAGAGTCCGAGAAGACCTTCGGCGCCACGACGCTCGGCGCTCGATTCGCGAGTGCGGCGCGCTCGGCCGCGAGTAACTCCGCCACGTCCGGATACGCAGTCTCCAAGGCGGGGACGTGAAGATTGGGATCGAGCGCCAGTCCCTCACGCAGGGCCGCGGACGCTGCCGAGTCCCCGCTGCGATAGAACTCTACGACACCGAGGAGCACCCAGGCCTGTACGCGAACGGAAACCGGTGGCGAAGCTGCCGCCGCCACCTGCTGCAGCAGGGTGGCCGCACTATCCAGGTTCTGGGATTTGATATGTTGGAGCGCGACGGCTATCCGCTGCACGGACGAATCGGTGGCAGGAACGGGCGGAACCGGAGCGGGCGCCTGCAACACCGCGGTGAGAGCCACCAGCCCGAAAACGGAGCTCATGGTTCCTGGAATCAACCACCACGGTCGCCGCGGGGCAATCCTACGGTGAACGTGGTTCCCCGCCCCGGACGACTCTGCACTTCGATCGTGCCGCCATGCGCTTCCGCGATCCACTTACAGATGGCGAGGCCAAGGCCGGTGCCCGCGCGCTCACTGGTGCGCGTGCGCGCGGAGTCGGCGCGCCAGAACCGGTCGAACACGTGCGGCAAATCACCCGGCGCGATCCCGATGCCCGTGTCGGCGACCGTGAACACGACGCGGCCGTCGTTGCCCGCCAGCTCGACGGAGACCTGCCCTCCACGCGGCGTGTATTTGACCGCGTTCTCGATGAGGTTCAGCGCCAGCTGGCGCATGCGGCTGCGATCCACCGCCACGACCACCGGCTGCGGCGGCAGGCGGATCTCGATGCCGACGCCCGCGTGCTCGGCGAGCAGCTCGCCGGTCTCGCCTGCCTCTTCGATGATCTCGCGCAGATCCACCGGCTCGCGGTGCAGGTCGGCGCGCCCCTCGTCCGCACGAGCCAGGGTCAGCAACGAGTCCAGCAGCTCGGTCATGCGGTTCACTTCCTGCAGCGTCTCTTCCAGCGGCGCCAGCGTCTCGGGGGGGACGCCGGGGCGCGTGATGGCGCGCTCGACTCCGGCGCGCACGACCGTCAGCGGCGTCTTCAGCTCGTGGCTCGCGTCCGCCGTGAAGCGCCGCAGCGCGGCGAAGCTGCGCTCCAGCCGCGTCCACATCTGGTTGATCGTTCCGGCCAGCCGTCCCAGCTCGTCCTTCTCCATCGGCACGGGCAGGCGGCGGTGCAGGCTGCGGCCGTCGGTGATCTCGCGGATCTCCGTGATCATGGTGTCGACGGGCTCGAGCGCGCGGCCGGCGATCCACCGCCCGACGAGCACGGCCGGGACGATGCCGACGAGAAACGCGATCACGATCGTCGTCACCAGCTGCGCGACCTGGAGCTCCGCGCTGCGCGTGTCCGCGCCGGCCAGCACGGCGCCTATCTGCCCGCCGGCCTCGGGCACCGACCGGATGACGTAATGCAACGTCGGCCCATTGGGCGTGATCCGATGGCGGCGCGGAGCGGTCGATCCGGATGCGCCACCGTCTGACGCCGTGGAGTTCGCGAGTGCGCTGATCTGCTCAAATTGCGTAAAGCCGAGCGAGCGCGCGTCGGGCGAGCCGAAGAGCAGCTGGCCGTCGCGGCTCGTCACGAGCAGAAAGTCGGGCACGACCTCGAGCACCGCGGCGACTTCCGAAATCAGTACCGGCCGTCCGGCCGTGTCTTTTTCGACGAGGACGCCGCGCGCGCGATAGCTCTCCGCGAGGATGCCCGCGATGAGGTTGGCTTCCGACTGAATGCGGCGATCGAGATCCTGATAGGTGGCGCTGCGGCGCGCGAAATAGAGGATGACGGCGAAGATCGCGAGGCTGAGGATGAGGGCGGTCATGTACCAGACCGTCAACCGCCCACGAATACTCTCCACGTTACGTCCGCACCACGTAGCCCACGCCGCGCACCGTGTGGATCAGCTTGGGTTCCTTGGCGTGGTCGATCTTCTTCCGCAGCCGCGTGATCACCACATCCACGATGTTCGTTCCCGGATCGAAGTGGTAATCCCAGGCGTACTCCGTGATCAGCGTGCGCGACATGACTCGGCCCTGATGGCGCATCAAATACTCGAGCACCGCGTATTCCTTCGGGGTCAGCTCGATCGGCTTGCCGTCTCGCGTCACCTCGCGGCTGCCCGTGTCGAGCAGCAAGCCGTTCACCTTCAACGTCGGTGGCGCGATTGCTTTCGGGCGGCGGCCGAGCGCCTCGACGCGCGCGAGCAGCTCCTCGAAGGCGAACGGCTTGGTGACGTAGTCGTCCGCGCCCATGCGCAGCGCCTGCACCTTGAAGTCAACGGAGTCCTGCGCCGTGAGCACGAGCACCGGCAGGCCGACGCCCCGATCGCGCAGCGTGCGCAGCACGTCGATGCCGGAAAGCTTGGGAAGGCGCAGATCGAGGACCATCATGTCGTAGCTGGAGCCCTTGCCGCTGGCGCGGCGCAGCCCCTCGTCGCCGTCGCCGACGAGGTCCACGTGGTAGCCGGCCTCGTCCAGTCCGCGGCGAACGTACTCACCCACCGTCTTGTCGTCTTCGATGACCAGGATCTTCATCAGATTGGGAGGAACACCTTGAAGTTGGTGCCGATCCCGATCTGCGATTCCACCTCGATCCGCCCGCGATGCTCCTCGACGATGCCGTACGCGACCGACAACCCCAGGCCCGTGCCGCGGCCCTGCGGCTTTGTGGTGAAGAACGGCTCGAAGATCTTGGGCAGATCCTCCTGCCTGATCCCCGTTCCGGTGTCGATGAACTCCACCAGGAGCTCGTCATCGCGATTCGGGTTCCGGCGCGTGCGTACCGTCAGCACGCCGCGGGAGTTCATCGCATCCATGGCGTTGAGCATCAACGCCATGAAGCACTGCACCAGCCGCTCCGCGTCTGCGTGGAACGCCGGCAGTCCATCCTCGAGCTGACGCTCGATCGTGAGCCATTTGAAGCGCTCGTGATGCTTGAGCAGGAACAACGTCTGCTCGATGATCGCGTTGATGTCGGCGGGAGCCTTGTGGCCCGACTGCTTGGGGCGCGAGAAGTCGAGCAGCCCGTCCACGATGCGCCGGCAGCGCTGCACCTCGGTGTCCAGGATCCGGAGATATTCCTCCTGCGCTTTGCGATCCTCATCGGGGAGCTCCGCCAGGCGCAGCCCCAGCGCCTCGCTGCACGCGAGGATGGTGGCCAGGGGATTGTTGATCTCGTGCATCACCCCAGCCGCGAGCTGCCCGATCGCGGCGAGCTTCTCGCTCTGCGCCAGCCGCTGCTGCGCCTGGCGCCAGGCGGTCACGTCCTCACCGATGGTGATCACGTGGGAGATGTCCTCGCCCTCGAGCCGCATGGGAATCTTCGTGATACGGTAGTGGCGCGCCTCGCCCGTCGCCTGCGAGTCCATCTCGACTTGCTGGATTTCGCCCGTTGCGAAGACGCGATCGAACTCCTGCTTCAGCAACTCGCGCGGCTGGCGATCCAGCACGTCGAACACTTCGCGTCCCAGCGCCTCCTCCCGCGACACGCCCTGCGTTCCCGCCTCGCGTTTGCGGTTCCAGGCACGAATGCGGTAGGCGCGATCGATCACATACAAGCCGACCGGGAGCGAATCGACGATGCGCGCGGCGAAGTTGTGCTGGGACTCGAGCTCGCGGGTTCGCAGCGCCACTTCCGACGCGAGGTCCTGCGACAGCTCGGTCGCGCCCAGCACCGGGCCCAGCATCTGCGCCACGACGACGAGCACGTCGTTGGCCATGCGCTCGTATCGGCCCTCGGGGATGATGGCCTCGAAGCAGCCGAGCGCCTCGTCCTCATGCACCAGTGGCAGCCGTAGCAGCGTGCCCCCAGGAACCGGTTCGCGATGTGGTCCCCGCGCCACCCAATCGGGAACGGCGGCGGTGAGACCGGGAAGCTGGGTTTCGGCTTCGGGGCTGGCGATGGGGATGAAGCGGGATCCGTCGGCGGAACGCAGCCAGAGGTGGCAGCGCCGGAGCGCCAGGCCACGGCGCAACACGTCCACCACGCCGGCGAGCCCCTCTTCGGCGGGCCCTCCCCGGCCGGCAGCCAGCACTCTGGCAACTTCCGCCAGAACCTCGAGGCCAGGATGGTCCGAGGTCAGCGTCGGCGCGACCATAAGGTCGCTAACCTAGGGACGGCGCTCCCGGCGCGCCAGCGGCGCCTCACCCCGGAAGGCCAGCATGCCGCGCATGGACGGCTTGCCGCCGCTGAAGAAAGCAGTGGGACCGATCACGATGCCGAAGTGCGGTGCATCGCCGGAGCCGATACTGAAGGCGGGCAGCACCGAGACGGCGAGCCAGCGAGCGCCCTGGGACATCAGTGCCTGGGAGGCGGTGTAGCCGGTCACTTCGAACGTTACGTCGAAGCCGATACCGGTGCCGTGCTCCTCCATGCCGAACTGGGCGATGGACTTCATACGTGTCCGCCCGGCCAGTGTCGCGCCGAACACAACACCCTTCGTGCCGCCGAGCATCGAGCTCTCGTTGATGAACGTGCCGATCCGACTCGAAACGGAAATGGCCGCGAGACCGCGACGCAGGCGGCGTGCATAGGCGATCTCGATTCCCTCCATCTGCCAGTTCGCGCCCAGGGTCGCGACGAAGCCGAAGCCGATCGCATGAGGCCGCTCCTTGATCGCCGGCGGCGCCTGCGGCGCGCTATTCGATTGCGCGGCGAGTGTCGTAGACAAAGCACCCAGTGCAACCAACATTGCCATCATGGACCGGCGCACGTTCGTTCTCCTGACTGGCGCGGCTTCCGCCGCTCTTTGGCGCTTCCCCCCACCACGCTCGCGGCGCGTCGCTGGGAGCCTGCGATTTGACCTCGACGACCAACGCCGCTTCGCGCTGTGGTACAACGGTCCCGACCGGTCCATCCCGTTGCTGCGAAACGCAGCAGTGGGCGTCTGGATCGGCGATACCCTGGCCACCCTTGCCGACCTGGAAGACGTCAGCGTGGGAAACCGCCGCCCACCGGGCGGCGAGTCACTGGTGATCCGGGGGCGAACCCCCGCACCGGCAGGGACCTCGGGCGGCGTGTGGATCGAAGCCGAGTTTCTGGCTTCGGACTCCGACGCACATGGCGCCATCACCGTCACCGTGTATCCGGATCGCGTGCTCGCCACGATCCGCGGTATACGTGTCTTCGCAACTTCTGAGCCAGACGTACTCCCCGGTGACGGTGCTCTCGTGGCGGTTGTGAGTGGTTGCCAATCGTGGAGCACTTGCCACATACCTGCGCTGCCGACGGACGCGACGAGCTATGGCGCGATGGGCCTCACCCGTGCAGGAAGCGGCTTGGCGGCGGTGTGGGATCCCGGTGGGGCGGGGGAGGGCAAGATGAAGCTTGGGGCGGCTGGCAGCGTGGACGTCGTCAGTGAATGGTCCCCTCCACGCCCCGTTCGGCCCGACGGCGACGGCGCAACGCTGCGGATCGCCTACGCACCGGTGGGTGACGGGCTCGCCGCGCTGACTGCTGCAGCTACCCCACCCTCTTCCGTGGATCGGGAGCGGGTGGCCGCGCTCGCAGTACCCACGGGATGGTGCTCGTGGTACGAGCTGGGCGCAGACGTCACTGAGGCCGATGTCGTGGCCAACCTCGACTTCTGCGCGGCACACTTCGACCGGCGCTTCTTCCGCTACATCCAGCTCGATGACGGCTACCAGCGTGCCGCCGGCGACTGGGAGATGAACGCGAAGTTCCCGCACGGGCATCGCTGGCTGACCGACCGCATTCACGCGGCGGGCTTCCAGGCGGGGCTTTGGGTCGCCCCGTTCGCGGTCGCCGAGCGCTCCGACGTCGCCCGGGCCAACCTCGCCTGGCTGCTCAAAGGTCCGCCCCCGGAGGCGGTCCCCCTGCTGATGGACACGCGCGAACCGTGGGGTGGACGCATCCTCGCGCTCGACGGCGCGCATCCCGACGCCCAGCAGTGGCTCTATGATCTCGCGCGCACCGCAGTCCGCGAGTGGGGATACGATTACCTGAAGGTGGACTTCCTCGAATGGGCAACCGCTGGAGCCACGCATTACGGCGGGCTCACGCGCGCCGAGGCGTACCGGGGTGGGCTGTCGGCCCTGCGCGAAGGCCTGGGGACAGAGGCCTTCCTACTGGGAAGCGGTGCCCCACTCCAGCACGCCGCGGGGTTGGTGGACGGCATGCGGGTCGGCGAGGACGTGGAGGCTAGCTGGAGCGGTATTCAGTCGCCCGCACGAGCCGCCGCGCTGCGCAGCTTCTATCATCGTTCGGTGTGGCTGAACGATCCTGACTGTCTCGTCGTCCGTTCACCGCTCACGCTGGACGAGGCCCGGGTCTGGGCATCCATCGTCGCCGTCTCAGGCGGGATGAACATCTTTTCCGATAACCTGGCGAAGCTTCCGGCCGAGCGGCTGCCGCTGCTCCAGAAAACGATCCCGGTGGCGGCGCATGCCACGTCCCCTCCCCGTCCCGTAGGCACGCAGAGCGACGAGCCGGAAATCGCGCCGGCGCTCACCCTGGGCGAAACGGTCGTGCGGCTCAAGGGTCCGTGGCGATTCCGCACAGGCAATGACGCGCGCTACGCCGCCCGCGACTTCGACGACGACACGTGGGAGACGATTGTCGTCCCTGTGACGTGGGAGCAGGCAGGGCATCCGGACTACGACGGACCCGCTTGGTACCGCACGCGCTTCACGCTGCCTTCCGCCCCTCGTTCCCTACCGCCGGTGCACCTCGATCTTGGGAAGGTGGACGATGTTGACGAGACGTTCATCAACGACACCCGCATTGGAGGGACGAACGGCTGGCGTCGCTATCGCCGCTATCCCGTGCCCGCCAGCGTGCTGAACTGGGGAGGTGAGAACGTCTTGGCCGTGCACGTGACCGACAGCGGTGGCGCAGGCGGCGTGTGGAGCGTCACGCGCGACCGGCCGGCCTCGACGTGGATCGTGGAGGGCGCCCCGCGCTGGTGGACCCTCGTATTGGTAAACTGGGACGAGGAGCCGCGCACCGTGGCGCAGAACCTGTCGGCTCTGGGAATCGCTGCGGCACGGGTGACGGCCTACGACGTGTGGGCGGAACTGCCCCTGGCGGATGTAGAGCAGGCCTTGGCGGCCACGATTCCACCGCACTCCACGCTCACGCTCGCATTGCGCGGCACCGTTGCTCGACTGCAACGCCCCCAGATCATCGGCACCACACGTCACGTTGTGCAGGGCGCCGTGGATATTCGCGACGAAGACTGGAACGCCACCACTCGCACCCTGAGCGCCAAGTCCGTGAATCTCGACGGGCGTCGTTACGCCGTCACGATCGCGGTCCCCCGGGGCATGCGAGCGAGGTCATGCAAGTCCAGCGTCGCCTGCTCGGTCAAGCGGCTCGCGAGTGGACACGCGGTAATCGAATGGTCGGCCACGTCGGCCGATGTCGAGTGGAGCATGACCTTCGGATCCACCGCGCGGCGCTAGAAGCGCACCCGCGCTCCAGTGAGACGCGCCGCCTGCATCACATGGCGCTGCGCCGCCAGACAGATCACCACCACCGGCAGTGTCACCATGACCGCCGCCGCCATCTGATAGGGCCAGTTGCCGGCATACGTCGCGTGGAAACGGGCCAGCGCGACTTCGGCGACTGCCATTTCCGGTGAACGCGTGACGACGAGCGGCCACAGAAAGCTGCGCCATTGGTCCATGAACGCGAGCACGGCGAGAGCGGCTGCAGCTGGTTTCGCCAGCGGCAGCATCACGCGCCAGAACAAGGTCCATTCGCCTGCCCCATCGAGCCGGGCGGCATCTTCCACCTCACGCGGCAGCATGAGAAACGTCTGACGCATCAGGAAGATGCCCCAGACCGACACCAGCTCCGTCGAGATGAGCCCTGGATACGAGTCGGCCAACCCAACGGCGTTGATCAGAAGATACCGCGGGATCAGCAGCAGAATGGCGGGGATAGCCAGCATCGCAAGGACGGCCGAGAAGATTCCGTCGCGCGCCGGGAAGCGCATCCGGGCGAACGCGTATCCCGCCGTCGCGCTGGTGAGAACTTGAGCGAGCGCGACGCAACCGGCGAGCAATGCGGTGTTCAGGAAGACGCGAGCGTACGGCAACGCTTCATACGCGGCGACGTAATTGGCGGCCGTGGGTGCCTTGGGAAGGAAGGGGGGCGGCCAACGCAGCAGCTCCACTTCACCCATGAAGGAGACCGATACCATATAGAGGAAGGGCGCGACCAAGATCAGCGCCGCGAGCGCGAGGAACCACGTGCGCCTAGGCATCCGCGACCTGCCTCCCCAGCAACCTCAGCTGCGGCCACCTGAAGACCAGCAGCACCACGAAGATCAGCAACGCCAGCGCACTCGCCCCACCGAAAGCGTACGAGCCGAAGGCGGTCTGGTACACGTGATGAACGGGTACCTCCGTTGACTGCAGCGGCCCACCCTGAGTCAGGACAGACACGAACGTGAACAGCTGCAAAGCGCTGAGTAGTCCCGTGACGATGACAAACCCGGTGATGGGGCGAAGCAGCGGCAATGTGATCCGCCAGAACCGCCGCCACGCCCCGGCTCCATCGACCCGCGCCGCGTCCAAATAGGCTTGCGGAATCCGCTGCAGACCCGCGAGAAAGACGAGCATCTGGCCGCCCGCATGCGCCCACAGGGACATGAGCATCAGGGCGGGAAGCGCCGTCCTCGCGCTGCTCAACCAGTCAGGTTTGCCCAGTCCCAGTGAGCCCGATCGATACATGACCTGCCAGAGCAGCGCGACCGTGACGACGGAGGCGGCATACGGCAGCAGAAACGCGGCGCTGAACAGCCGTCCACGCCAGCGATCGCGATAGCGGTGCACCGCGAGCGCGGCGGCGAGCGCCAGCGCGACTGACACGGGGACGTACAGGGCATAGATGCCCGCATTGCGAAACGAAATCCACGTCACCGGATCGCGCAGCAACGTTGGAAGGCTCGCCAGACGCGCCAGGTAGACGGCATAGAACGTCGGGCCGATGGTGAAGACCGCGAGGTGGAGCGCCGCAGGCGCGACGAATCCCCAGGCGACGGCCGTCTGGCGCCGCTGTGATGCCGGGGTGCGCTCGGCCCAGCGGAGCATCAGGATAGCCAGCGGTCCGATCAATGCGCACGGCAGCAGCAGAATAAGCCAGCGCGGTGCCTCGATCTCCGCCGGCGCCGAGCGCAGGTCAACCCAGCGGCCGGCCCCGATCAGCACCGCGGCGACGGCCCGTCGCGAACCTTCGATGCGCACCCGTCGGGGCGCTGACTCGCCTGGTTCGCCCGGGACGACTTCTCCGTCGCGCACGAGCGCGGCGAGGTCGCTGATCGTCACCCGCGTGCGCGGCGCGGGCATCCGCGTCGCCGCCTCTTGAAGCAACCGGCGCGTGTCCAGGAGCCAGCGATCCGTGCTTTGGCGCGCCGCCGTTCGCACATCCACGTAACACGCGAGCGCCAGCAGCAACGCGGCGCCGATGTAGCCGCCGTTCCGCAGCGACCGCTCCCGAAACGCGATCGCGGCGGCCGCGCTCACCGCGAGGATTGCCGCGGGAAACGCGAATCCCATACCGCCGGGCAGTGGACCGTGCGGCAGGGGTCGGGGGCGCACCTCGACGGCGCCGACGACTTCACGATTGTCGCGATCCTTGAGGGGAACGAGCGCCGACCCTGATCGCCACCGCTCGCCGGCGCTCTCCAGACGATTCAGGTCGATGGGAGTCAGCGGCGCCGCCGTTGCGTCCACTAACGGCGCGGTGCCGAAGTACACCTCGACGTCCGACGACCACCCTGGCAGTGTGCGCAGCGCACGCGCCTGCGTCAGCAATGACGGCAGATGGTAGCTGCGCGCCGCCGGGCTGGAGGGCGCCGGGGGCGCCGGGGGCGCCGGGGGGGGTGGTGGCGGTGGAACCGGCGCTCTCCGTCCACGAGCGGTGCGTGGCGCCCGTGGGGCGGGCGGCGGCCGAGGTGGCGGCGGTGGTGGCGTCACCGCCGTGATGTACGCGGCGGTGGTATGGGCGATTCTAAAAGCGAACTGCCGCTCATAGTGGCGCTGCGCGACGTGCACCACGATCAGTGCCAGCGCGGCGGCGACGGTCGCCGCAGTGGCAGCGGCGGCGGCCCACGTACGCTTCACGCGAGCGGTGCTCCCGCCGCGTCGAACAGGTACAGACGCCTGCGATCCACCTTCACGCCGACGCGCGTCCCCACACGGACATCGACGAACCCCGGAAGCCGCGCGACGAGCGGCTGGCCGCCGGCATTCAGATGAACGAGCGTCTCACTGCCGAGCGGCTCGATGACCAGGACGTCGCCATTGCCGACGCCTTTGTCGATCGCGCACAGCCCGACATTCTCGGGACGGATGCCAAGCTGCAGCTCGCCATCGTACGTGCTGAGCTCGACCGGGATCGCGAGACTGCCGGCCTCGATCACGCGTTTCCCTTCCCCCGCCCCCCTACCCCGGCCTTGCAGGACGTTCATCCCTGGCGTGCCGACAAAGCGCGCGACGTGCACGTCGGCCGGTCGCTCGTAGACCTCCTCCGGGGTGCCGACCTGCTTCAGCCGCCCTTCGTGCAGCACCGCGATGCGTTGCCCCATCGTCATGGCTTCGGTCTGATCGTGCGTGACGTAGATCATCGTGGCGCCGAGCGCCCGGTGCAGCGCGAGCAGCTCCGCGCGCAGCTCGATGCGCAGCTTGGCATCGAGTCGCGAGAGTGGCTCGTCCAGCAGGAACGCGTGTGGCCCGCGGACAATGGCGCGGCCGAGCGCGGCGCGCTGGCGCTCGCCCTCCGACAGGTGCTCGGGCAAGCGATCGAGTTTGTCCTGCAGTCCCAACCGTGCGGCCGTTTCGGCGACGCGCCGGGCGATCTGCGCGTCCGACACGCCGCGCAACTCGAGCGGAAAGGCGATGTTCTCGCGGACGCTGAGATGGGGATAGAGCGCGGGAGTTTGAAACACCATCGCGACGTCGCGTTCGGCGGGCGGCACGTGCGTGACGACTCGCTCCCCGATGACGACGTCGCCGGTGGTGGGTTCTGCGAGACCGGCGATGCAGCGGAGCACCGTTGTCTTCCCGGACCCCGACGGGCCGAGGACGACGAGCAGCTCGCCATCGCGCACGTCGAGGTCCAGATGGTGCAACGCCTGAATGCCGCCGTCGAAGACCTTACTCAGCCGGCGGAGCGTGACCGACGCCATCCGTTATGCCGTCAGGGCGATAAGAACGCCCGGGCCAGTCCGTACGCGACCGCACTCACGACGAATCCCGTCACGATCACGCCGGGGATTTTTTCGATCGGCTTCGTGGTCGGTCCCGTTGTGGCGGCCAGCGCGTTGACCTCGAGCAGCAGCGCGAGAACGATGATGCTGGCCCAATACGCGGCGTGATTCCCACCCCCGGGCAGCGAGAAGTGCGTTGCGGCGCCCATGTAAAACAGCATCGGAACCGAGAACACGACGTTGGTGCGCGACGCGAGGAAGGCGCGCCGAGCCGCGGCCGGCGCCGCGGCGTTCGCCTGACCGCCTGACGCCGCGGCCTTGGCGGACGCGATGACGATCTGCTGCTTCGGCCAAATCACCGCCACGACGTTGATGAACATCAAGGTGCCGAACAAGCCGCCTGTCAGGATCGTAATCGCCCACGGCGTGGACCAGGCGGCCGCCCCGAGCGGGGATTCGCCCAGACGCTTGGCGATGATCAAGATACCGGTGAGAAAGGTGACGATCGCGCCGCCGCGGAACCACCGCAGCGCCCGCGGCAGCAGCTTCTGCGTCGCGGCACTCTTGGTGGCCGGATCCGCCTCGGCCATGAATGGGCCCTGAACGAAATTGAAGTAATACAAGAGACCGATCCACGTAATGCCGGCGAGGAAGTGCAGCCAGCGCAGCAGAAACTCCGCCACGAACGCCTCCGGATGTGGGAGAGGACAGCACGTTCCGCGGAGCAAAATAGGGGGGGAACCGTCCCGCGCAATGCGGGGTTTGAGAGGCACCTTCAGAAGGATTCATTGCAATGTCACAGGTAAAGGAACAGAGCACCAGGCATTCACTGCCTCAGCTCCCTTACGATTTCGCGGCCCTCGAACCGCATATCGACGCCCAGACGATGCAGATCCACCACGGCAAACATCATCAGGCCTACATCACCAACCTCAACAACGCGCTGAACAAGCATCCCGAGCTTCTGGACAAGAGCCTGGAAGAGCTGCTGCGCGGCATCACCACGATTCCCGAGGATATCCGCACGACCGTCCGCAACAATGCCGGCGGGCATCACAATCACTCGCTGTTCTGGACGATCATGGCGCCGGCGGGAAAGGGCGGCGGGGGTGAGCCCACGGGCGCCTTGGCGGATGCCATCAAACGCACGTTCGGCGACTTCGCGAAGTTCAAGGAGCAGCTTGGCGCCGCCGCGGCGTCACAATTCGGCAGCGGCTGGGCGTGGCTCGCGGTCGCCGATCGTAAGCTCGAGGTGGCCAGCCGGCCCAACCAGGACAGCCCGCTGATGGACAACAAGACGCCGATCCTCGGGCTCGACGTATGGGAGCACGCCTACTACCTCAAGTACCAAAACCGCCGCCCCGAGTACGTGACGGCGTGGTGGAACGTGGTGAATTGGGAGGCAGTGGCGCGGCGCTACGAGGCAGCGCAGTAAGTCCGCGAAGACCCGCTCACTGTGTCGAGAGCACGCGGCTCACCGTGCTGAGGAGCTCGTCGGGGTCGACCGGTTTGGAGAGCACATCCACCACTTCGAGATGGGCACCGGACCACTCCCGGGTTGCGGCCGACAGAATTACGACCGGAATGCTCTGCAGCCTGGGAGTGCGGCGCATGATGGATAGAAACTGCTTGCCATCCATGACCGGCATCTTGTAATCGAGCAGGATCAGGTCCGGTAGCTCCATCCGATCGAGCACATGGAGGGCGTGCTGGCCGTCGCGGGCGGTGTGCACCACGAAACCCTCCCCCGTCAGGAAGTCCCGGAGCGTCATGCGGCTGTCCGCGTCGTCGTCAACCAACAGTATTGAGCGCATTAAACCCCTTACATCGTTTGTGATCTCCATTCCCCAGGCCACTCAGTGACACTAATACCGCGCAACCTGTTGGGTCAGAACCGTTTGGCGTAGTTCTTTGGACTGAGACGCACATCACATTTGAAATGTGCACTTAGAAGAGGCAGAATTCGGAGGATTCCGCGGTTGTTGCTGTGCTCGCGCGCGTTACGAGCCGCGCCTCACCGCCGTTTCACGTCCCCTGCCAAACGCCCCGGCCGAGAGGTTGTCGGCGCGCCGCGCCGGGATTCGGATGCTTGGCACCCGATCGCAGGCGCGATGCACCAGACTCAGTAAACGGTCGAGATCCACGGGTTTCGAGAGCACCTCCACCGCGTCCAGTCGCGCACCCGCCCACTGCCGACTCCACGCCGACAGAATCACGACCGGAATGCCGCGCAGTCTCGGATTCCACCGCCGCCGCGCGAGGAACTGGCTGCCGTTCATCACCGGCATCTTGTAATCGAGCAGAATGAGGTCGGGTGCGTCCATGTGCGCGAGTAGCTGCAAGGCATGGCGTCCGTCGCGAGCGGCGTGCACGACAAACCCCTCCCCAGTGAGAAACTCACCGAGCAGAGCGCGCACATCGGCGTCGTCGTCTACCAACAGGATAGACTGCCCCACGAGAGGTAAAATATCGCGGCGACGCCACAAAAACAGTCGATCGTGGTGGGTAATCCTCGACCTAATCCTGCCGATGGCGGTGGGCTACTCGTCGAGCGGTGCAGCGGAGATTTCGGCGTTTCCCTCTTCGTCGTACGCGACGGTGACGCGCCAGGGACGGCAGCAGACCTGGCAATCTTCGACGTAGTCCTGATACGATCCGCCCCCCGCATCGATCCCGATTTCATTCGGCTCGCCGCAGTAGGGACACATTACGATGCCTTCCGTATCGGCCGTGCCGTCGCCGAGCGGGAATTCTTCGTCGAGATCGTCGTCCGCGAAGTCGACCATCAGTCTCCCCAGCCCATGCGTTGGCGCAGCGATGTCACGTGCGCGGTGTGGTGCCGTCCATGCCAGGCGTACAACGCCAGCAGCGTATCGAGCGACGGCGTGCCCCATTCCGGATGCTTGATCGTGCGGGCGAAATCGGCGGGCCCCATCGCGCGCAGCAGCGTCACCCAGCGCGCGTGCAGCGCCGTCAACAGATCGAGCGACATCGCGATCGGGGCGCGCGTCTCGGGCGTCTTGGCCCAGTCCTTCTCCTCGTACGTCTTGATGGCCGGCGTATCCTCCGTCAGCCCAAACTTGAACCGCATGTAGGCGTTCATGTGACTGTCGGGAAGATGGTGTGCGACCTGCCGCACCGTCCAGCCGCCCGCGCGGTAGGGCGTATCGAGCTGCGCGTCGTTCAACCCCGCCACCGCGCGCCGGAAATGCATGGGCGCGGCGGCAACCTGCTCGATGCAGGCAAGCCGCTCGTCCGGCGTCAGGGCCGGGACCGGCGTGAATTTCCCGATCGGATACCGCTCGTCGCTCACTGATCCACCCGCCAGATCGTCGTCAATTCGGTCGTGCCCCACTGGATGCG
Organism: Gemmatimonadales bacterium; assembly: GCA_050733035.1. Lineage (GTDB taxonomy): Bacteria > Gemmatimonadota > Gemmatimonadetes > Gemmatimonadales > GWC2-71-9 > 20CM-2-65-7. The sequence continues at coordinate 21,638 of JBOHSJ010000080.1, forward strand.
CAACGTACCGCGCAGCTCGGCGTAGCCGGTACCCGGTTGCGGCGACTCCGGCACGAGATAGATGGACAGCGCCGGCTCCGCCTCCGCCAGGGTCCGGCTCGCGAGCGACACGCGTCCGACGTCTTTGGCGGAATCTCGATCGGTACCCCACTGCCCCGTGCCGCGATTCACGATCAGCGCGTAACCAGACCGCGAGTAGAGGATGAACAGCGAGTAATCCCCCCGGCCGAGCTTCACGTCGCCGAGGGTGATGTCGAGATCGGTGTGCAGGGTCGTCGCCGCGTTCGCGCCGAACCGCCACACGGTATCGAGCGGGATCAGGCCGCCTTCAACCTTCCGCCCGCGCGCGTGCGGCTGCCCGTACGCAATCGCGATCCGGGACGGCCCGGTGAGACTCGCATCCTCCTCGTACCAGGAGTTGCCGATGCGGCGCGAGTTGAGATGCACTTCGACCGTGGCGAAGCTGCTGGCCGCGATGCGGAGCGGCGTCGGAGGTGTTTGTGCCGCGCTTACGAGCGGCACGAGCAGGGCGACCGCAACAATGCTGAAACGCATGGTGATCTCCGCTATGAAGTCAGTGACTGAATGAGCCGCCGCACCGCGTCGCCCAGGGTCGGGGCGTCGCCATCCAACCGCCGCAGCATCTCCTCAAGCTGGTTGACGGCCGCGGTCGTGGTCGCCTGGTCGAGCAGCTTGGACGCGAGGTCCAGCTTGTTGCCGAGCCATTTGCCGTCCGCCAGATCGAGCACGTGCGCGGCCACGAGCTGGTCGAGCTCGCTTTGCGCTCCCGCGATCGCCTGTTGGGGCGTCAATATTGTCGCTGTCGTGGCAGTCGTGCCGACAAGGCCTCGAGTATCCGTCACGGTGAGTGTCACGGCGAACGTGCCGGATGTTGCGTAGGCGTGCGACACGCTCGCACCCGTGCCCGTCGTGCCGTCCCCGAACCACCAAGCATAGGTGAGCGCATCACCGTCCGGATCGTTCGATGCCGCACCGCTCATGGCAATCGGCAGGTGGGGCAACGACTGGTACGGCCCGTCGGCGCGCGCGGTCGGTGGCTTGGTGTTGCTTTCGACCGCGATCTCGACCTGATCGTCGAGTAGCGCCAGCACGTCATACCCGCTCAGGGCCTCCACCGCGTCCACGGTCGTCTTGTACGTCTCCCAATTCACGGCGCGAACACCGGGCCGATTCGGCATGATCACCGCGACCGCTTCGACGTCAGTGTCCGAATGCACGTCGGCGAGCCGGTGGTCGCGCGGCAGGATGAGCGCGACTTTCCAGGTGAATTCCGGCATCGTGATCTTGCCTTCGTTCTTGATCGTGCCCACGTCACCCGCAACGCCCGCGATGATGTAGACCTCCTTCGCGCCCGACTGGGCGAGACCGCCGAGGTAGTTCTCCATCGCCGCCCACGGACCCTGGTTCAGATCCGCGGCCTGCGGAACGATGTTAGTGAAAAGGAAGGTGTTCGCGTTGTCGAGCGATCCGGACGTACGGTCGAAAGAACGGGCAAGATGGCCGCGGTCGATCCCGAAGCCGGCAACCGCGCCGGCACCCGTGTAGTCTGCGGTAGTATAGTGCGGGAAATCGGACGGCAACGCGGCATCGAACGTGAAGCAGTCACACCGATCTTCCGGCCCGAAATGCGACGCCTCGAGCTCGTAGCTCACCCAGTTGGGCGTGCCCCGCATCCGGCTGTAGGACGTCGTGTACTCCGCGTGACGAACGATGAAGTCGTCGCTTGGATCCGCATCGGCCGGCTCCCCAAACTCAGCGTTACCCGCATAGTCCGCGCTCCCCGCAACCGCCACGCGTGTCGGCAAGGTAGACGTCGCCGTGGTGTGATCGGCGTCGTCGGCCGTCGCTCGGAACGTCGCCGTGCCCGCGCTGAGCCCGTGGATCACACCATTCGCGTCAATCCCCGCAACGGCAGGCGTTTCGGACGCCCACGTGAACGTCGCGGTCGGAACGACCGCCCCCGCTCCATCGCGCAGGGTCGCGAAGATCTGGTCCTCGAAGCCGACCGGCAGTGGCGGATCGGACGGCAACCGTCCGCTGAATGTGATCGTGCTGCTGGGCGGCGGCGGCGGGCTGCTGTTGCAGAAGCCGAACGTGTTGGCGGCCGGCCCACCCCAGACTCCAGCGCCATCACGGGCGAGCGATTGCCCGCCCGGCGAGGTGCCAGGCTCGGCGGCCACGATATCAGTTGAGCCCAGCCCGTCGGCCGGTCCGCCGAGGGCGACGAAGGAGCCCTCATACGATAGGAACTCCACCACTTCCCCGGAGCCGTTCACCAGCGCCAGACCATCCGGACTGCCGTTCTGGATGCCGTTGGTTGGGTAGTTCAGCAGCACGACGCCACGGCCATCGCACTGTGGCGGGATCGTGCCGCTCAGGGTTGTGGTATCGTACGGACCACGGTTGGCCGGGTCCCCGTTGTACAGCACGACACTCCAGCCCGTGAGGTCCGTGCCCGCCGGTCCTTCGACCTCGATCGCCTCGCCCACGTCCGTGCCGGTGTTGTCGTAGTGCAGCTCTGAGAGCCGCGTCACTGGCAACGGCGGTGGCGGCGGTGGCGGCGGGGGCGGCGGTGGTGGCGGGGGCGCGTCGTTGTCATTGCACGCCCCAAACGTGTTGGCGATCGGACCGCTCCACACGTCGGCGCCGTTGCGCTGCAGCGACTGGCCGAGCGGCTCCGTACCGGCCTCGCTGGCCCCGATGCTGACGGACAGCATCCCGTTCGCCGGCCCACCCACCGCCGTGAACGTTCCTTCGTAGGAGAGGAACTCGACGACCGCGCCCCCGGCATTCGCGAGTGCTACGCCGTCGGGGCTGCCGTTCTGAATGCCGTTCACCGGATACGTCAGGACGACGACGCCGCGATCGCCGCACGTCGCGGGAATCGGCGTCGGCAGCGGGTCGGTGTCGTAGACGGCGCCGCCGCTGCCGTTGTAGAGCACGATCGACCAGCCCGTGAGGTCCGTTCCCGCGGGTCCGGAAACTTCGATTGTTTCACCCGCATCCGTCCCCGTGTTGTCGTAGTGGATCTCGCTGATCCGCACCGCCGGCAAGTCCAGGAGATCGAAACCCGCGACTTCTTCGAATGCGGGATCCAGCGGGAAATCGGGACGCTCGAACGACGTGCAAGACCCAAACAGCAGGAGCACGGCGGCGGCGGCGGCAAACGAGACTCGACGCATGCGGGAGTTCTCCAAAGGATTGTCGGGGATGAAAACGAAACCGGCATCGAAGATACGACGCCGGTGGCACGAGGCAATGTGGCCGTTCGGGCGGTGTTAGGGGACTGTGAGGCTCAGCCGGTATCCGGAAAGTTGATCGCGCAATGCGTCGCTGCGCGTGGCGACTTGCTCGATCGTTGCGGTGTATTCCGCGAGTTGGTGCCCGGGCGCGATACGGAGCGTGAGCAGGGGACCCGCTTTCAGGTCGCCCAGGACGATGATCCGCGTTTCCTGCGCCGTGCCGCTACGCGAGTAGACGAGATACGCCGGCGAGGCCGCCTCCAAGCTCGAGATCTCGGGTCCACGGAGCGCGATGACCAATGCACCGTCGTCAGTGTGTGGCGTCGCGAGATCGAGGCGGAACGCTGTCGGTGCAGGAACCGGCGGGCTGGTGGCGTCGGCGCACGCCGCCGCGGCACCGGCACCGAGCAGGCTGAACGTCAGTCGCAGGGCCCTGCGATTCAATGCCATTTCCCACCTCGCAACACCCCTTCGGCGCGCAGGTACGCGCGCAGATCGCCGACATCCAGCACGCCGTTGGCATTGCCGTGCGCATCGAGCCGCTGCACCACCGCGGGATCGAGTGATGCGGGATCGCCAGCCAGGACCGCATTCACGATCCGGGCGACATCGATGGCAACGGGATTGGTACCGATGTGCAACGAATAGGGGCGCAGGGGATGCTCGCCAGGGGCGTCATCGAACTGCGTGACGCGGGATCAGGTAGCGGCCGGCGACGGGAATCGTAACCCGCAGCGTGTCGATCCCTTCTATGCAGTCACCGAAGGCGAGACGAGTTCCGGAGGGATCCAACAGGGAGAAGTCGCGACAGAACGGGACGCGCGCCGCGATCAGCTCGAGCTGCTCGCCGGCCTTCAGCTCGACGGCGAAGTAATCGACGTCGGCGGGGTTGATCGTGCCGGAGATCGTATCGCCGAGTCGTGCGAGTGTCGCCGTTTCGGCGGCGTCGTTCGGCTCCGCTTCAGGAGTGGCCTGCCCCTGCGCGACAGCCGGAGCCGACACCGCGAGCAGCAGCGCGGCAGCGAACACGGTGCATGAGTGCGAGGTCATAGCCTCGCACAGTGGCAAGACTCGCGCCGTCAGTGTGGTGCGCGTGCAGCAGGACGATGGAGCGGATGGGATTCGAACCCACGACCCCCTGGTTGCAAACCAGGTGCTCTCCCAACTGAGCTACCGCCCCCCATCACGAAAATAGAGGAGTCGCCGATGCCCGGGTAGGTTAGGCGCCCGGCGCGGGCGGAATTAATCCTCAATTGTCGCAGCCACGCCATAAAAAATGGATTGGAACGATTCAGCCGCTCGGGTATACCGCAAGAGAAGACAAGCACTTTTCAGCGAAACAGACTCTGCGGCAGCCGAACGGTTGGAGGATGCAATGCTATTCCCTGATTTGATTCCCCGGGCACAGGTGACGCTCACGCGGCGTGGCACGTCCGTCATCGGTGAACGGGAGGCGCGGTTACTCGACGCGGTAGATCGCGTTCGATCGATAAAAGATGCGGCGGCGGAAGCGGGCATCAGCTACCGGACGGCGTGGAGCGCCATTCAACAAATGGAGCAGGCGCTCGGCCGCCCCATGGTCGTCTCACGCGCGGGCGGCCCAGGCGGCGGCGCCACGACGTTGACCGACGAGTGCCGGCGGCTGTTGGCGCTGTATCAGGACCTGCGGCGCCGGCTGGAGGAAGGACTGATGCGGGCCTGGGAAACGCCGCTGCCCGCTGCGGAGGCCGGCGACTAGCGCGTCACGGCCAGCGCGTAGCCTGCCAGTCCGCGCAGCTGATAGTTCGCCTGCGCGACGCCGCCAATTGATCCGCTGTACTGGCCGACCTCGCTGATGTCCGTCACGCCGATCGTGAGGATCGTCGCGCCGTTGGTCAGCATCCCGGTCAACGCGAATCGCGTCGTCGTTCCACCCAGCGGTTGCTGGAACAGCCGCAGGCCAGCGCCGGGTGTGACATCCGTCAGCGCCGCCGGGCCGCTGATCGTGAACACGATCGCGGAATCGGCGCTGCCTGCCGGGGCCGTCAGCCGCAGGATCAGATCTCCAGGTCCATTGTTCGTGGGTCCGTCACCACCGCAGCTCACACCCAAACACATCAGGGCGAGAATCCCGAGTCCGAGGAGGCGTTTCATTGCAGGCCTCCTTTCCGGCGCGGCAAGCTTTGGAGCGTGGCCGCGGTCAACGGCGCGCCCGTGAGTTTGACCCAGGCGAGAAAATCACCGATGTCGAAATTGCCGTTGTTGTTGCCGAGAAAATCGAGGTAGCGAATCTGGTCGGCGTTGAGTGGCGACGTCGGCCCGAGCAAGTGCGCCGTCACGCTGGCGGTGGCGAGCGTCGGCGCCGAGACCGAGAACGTGAACGTTTTTCCCTGACTCTGCGCGCCGGACGTCACCGTCACGGTATACGAGAAGTTGCCCGTCTCCCGTGGGAATCCCGACAAGACGCCGCTCGCTCCGTTGAGCGTCACACCCTGCGGCAGCGCGCCGCCGGTCACCGTCCAGTTGTTCGTGCCGGTGCCGCCCGTGACGCGCAACGTGTCGTTGTACGCCGCGCCCATGACGCCGTTGGGGCGCGTCGTTCCCGAAGAAATAGCGAGCGACCCGAATGACGCCATGACCGTATAGGCACGGCCCATCGGGAGCGCCAGGACGGCATTGGTGGTGACCGTGTCACCGGACCACCCGCCGAAGGTTTCTCCCAGGTCGGGTGTCGCGGTAAGCGTGACGGTACGTCCTTCGGGGATGAACGTGCCCCCGGTGAGATCGATACCGGCGGTGTCGGCCTGGATGCTCCCTCCGGTCCCGGAGGTCGCGATGAGCTTGAAGTCGCGCGACAGGTTTGCCGTGAGCGTTTCCCCAGCGAGATGACCGATGTAGGAATGCGTCTGCGTGCCTCCGTCCGACCAGGAGGCGAAGTGAAAGCGCGTACGTCCATTCGGGGAAATCTGCGGATCGGCGATGCTGACCGTGTAGCCCTGTCCCTCTTCGAGCAGATCCCGGTAGACGAAATAGCTGGCGCCCGCGAACTGAATCGCCGCCGTCGTGTCGCTCGCGCGCACGACACTGAGCGCCCCGTACCGCAGCCGGAACGACAGCGTGCGGTCGGCGAGCAGCTGCTGGACGGAGTCCACGGCAAAACCCGCGAAGGAGCCGTCGAGATTCTTGGTCGCCGCCGGGTTGGTGCGGAAGATCAGGCCGCGCGTGTTGTTGGTGGCTCCGGGAAAGAGGTCTCCCGCGTCGCCGCGATTGGAGCAGCCAAAAAACGGCGCGGACGAAGGACACAAATTCCCCGTAGTCGCGGCCGCTTCGAGATTGCGGAATGAATCGGCCTGGACCACCGCCAGCCCGTGAATGGGGCCGGAATTGACGGTGTTGTTGAACGTGCCCTGCGCGACCTTGGCGGAGTCGACGTGCCAGACGAGCAGACCACCGGGGCATCCCGGAACGCCCGCGCGCTGGCAATGGAACCGAATCAGGGCGGTGTCGGACTCCTGCCGCTGGCGATTCTCCAGGAGGTAATACTCCCCGCGCGTGTTCGTTCCCTGGACGCGCACGTAGAACGCCGTATCCGACAACGGCGCCGCATCGAAGGTGTAGGTGCCGGTCGTGGGCGCCGGTGCGAGCGTGATCCACCCGAGCTGGTTCAACGACCAAGCGCTCATTCGGGAGGGGCTGAATCCCGTGGTGAAGCTGCCGGAGCTCATGAGGTCCCACTGCCCGACGCCTTCGGTCTGCCCGCCGGTGTCGTAAAGATCGGGCAATCCGAAACCGTGCCCGGTCTCGTGCGCGACCGTTCCGATCGGCATGATCTCCGACGCGTTGCACGACGTCGCGCCACCCACGCCGCTTTGCAGGATGTAATCGCTGATCTTGACGTTCGACCCGGGGTTCAAGGGATCGGGGTCAGCGGTCGTGAATGTGGTGCTCAGCGAAAACCGGTGCGCCCACAGGTGATTCTGCGGCGCGCCCCCGGGACCGCACTCCCCACCCACCGCTTGATGCATGAACAGCACCAACGGGACGAACCCACTGGCGTCGGAATACTGCGAGAAATCGATTTGCGAATCCAGCTTCTCGAGTGCTTTCCGCAATGCCTCTTGCATGCGCGTGACCGCGAGACCGCTGAACAACCCGTTGCAATTGCTCGAGCCGTAGGGGTTCGACTGGGCGCAGGTGGAGCTGGTACCGCCTGTGTAGTAAACCTCATTGCTGTCGAGATCCGCGTAGCCGTAGCTCTGACCCTGGATATCGAAGTCGCCGTTCGACAGCTGGTTGTAATACGATCGGTACGTGTAGGGCCTCCCCGCCGCAGCGCCCGTGGGCGTCGCGCCGAACAGCACGTCGTTGAAGTCGGCGGCAACGAACAGCGGCGCGGGCGAATCCTGGTACCGGAACAGAATGGCGGGGACTTCGAGAACGCCCGACACGATTGCCGGCGACGGCTGCGGCCCGCTCTGATTCAGCGCGCTGAACTGTCCGCTCGCGAGCAGCCGCGCGCGCATCGCGCGCACGTTGCGCGCTCTGGTCCGCCACACCCCGTCGGGGCGAAAATCGAATCCGGGGATTTCCCAGCGGGGATGCCGATTGCCTTGGGCAGTGGAGGTGTTCGGAACGAGCGCGCACAACAGGGCGGAAACGCCCAGGAATCGGACAACGTATGGC
>JBOHSJ010000081.1:0-3854 GCA_050733035.1 Gemmatimonadales bacterium
AGTTCTACTCGGTGGCCGTGACCAACCAGCGCCAGCAGGCGGACACCGGCACCAAGATGATCCATCTTGGGAAGAACACGCGCTCAACCATCGTCTCGAAGGGCATCTCGGCGGGCCACGGCCAGAACACGTACCGCGGGCTCGTGAAGATCGCCAAGGGGGCGCGCGGCGCCCGTAACTACTCGCAGTGCGACTCGATGCTCATCGGGGACCAGTGCGGCGCGCTCACCTTCCCCTACATCGACGTCCGCAACAGCTCCGCGATCATGGAGCACGAGGCGTCCACGTCGAAGATCGGCGAGGACCAGATCTTCTACCTGCGCCAGCGCGGCCTGTCGGCCGAGGACGCGGTGTCGATGATCGTCAACGGGTTCTGCAAGGAAGTCTTCAAGGTGCTGCCGATGGAGTTCGCCGTCGAAGCGACCCGGCTGCTCGGTATCTCGCTGGAAGGCAGCGTGGGATGAAGCCCGTCATGCTCGAGGTCAAGAACCTGCACGTCGCTGTCAGCGGCGCCGAGATCCTGCGCGGCGTGGACCTGACCGTGCATCCGGGAGAGGTGCACGCCATCATGGGGCCGAACGGCTCCGGCAAGAGCACGCTCGCCCAGGTGCTGGCCGGCCACCCCGCCTACACCGTCGCCGCGGGCACCGCGACCTACGACGGCAAGGACCTCCTCGCGCTGAAGCCCGAGGAGCGCGCGCGCGACGGCGTATTTCTCGCCTTCCAGTACCCGGTCGAGATCCGCGGCATCACCAACTCCTATTTCCTCCGCTCGGCCGTGAATGCGCTCCGCAAGCACCGCGGCCAGGAGGAGCTCGACCCGCTCGACTTCCTCCAGGTGCTCGAAGAGAAGCTCAAGGCGATCGGCTGGGACGACACCCTCATGAACCGCCCGGTGAACGAGGGCTTCTCCGGGGGCGAGAAAAAGCGCAACGAGATCCTGCAGCTCGCCGTGCTCGAGCCGCGTCTGGCGATCCTCGATGAGACGGATTCGGGGCTGGACATCGACGCCCTGAAAACCGTCGCCGAGACGGTGAACAAGCTGCGCAGCCCAAATCGCGCATTCCTCATCGTGACGCACTATCAGCGGCTGTTGAACTACATCACGCCCGACGTCGTCCACGTGCTGGCGGATGGACGCATCGTGAAGTCGGGTGGCCCGGAATTGGCCAACGAACTCGAGGCAAGAGGCTACGACTGGCTCCGTGCTGGCATGATGGTGTCGTGACGATGGCAGTGAAAACAGGCCCAGTCGAACGGCTGGTAGGGTCGTATCACGCGTGGGCGTCCAACGGCGCCTCGCACGCCCCCGCCTGGCTCAAGGATCTGCGCGCCGGCAGCATCGCGCGCTTCGGCGATCTGGGCTTCCCGAACATGAAGCAGGAGGCGTGGCGCTTCACCAGCGTCGCGCCGATCGCGGAAGCTTCCTTCGAGCTCGCGCGTGCCGGATCGCACATCCCCAAGCCCGAGGCGATCCAGCCGTTCCTGGTGGGTGAATCGCGGCACCGTCTCGTCTTCGTCAACGGATTCTTCGAACCGTCTCTTTCCACGACGTCCACGGGCCGGTTTCGCGTTCAGAGCCTGGCGCAGGCGCTGACGGAAAATCCCGAAGTCATCCAGCAGCACCTCTGCAAGTACGCGAGCACCGACAACCGGCCGTTTTGTGCGCTGAACACGGCGTTTGTGCGTGATGGCGCGTTCGTACACGTGCCGGCGCAGGAAACTGTCGCCGATCCGATCGAGCTGCTGTTCGTGGTCACCGATCCGGAGCAAATCGTCGTGCAGCCGCGCAATCTGGTTGTGGTCGAGCGCGAAGCGCGCGCGTCGCTCGTCGAGACGTTCGCATCGCTCGACCAGGGCGTCTACTGGACCAATGCGGTGACCGAAGTCGTGGCCGGTGACGGCGCCCGCGTCGACTACCATCGCGTGCAGCGCGAGAGCGGCCGCGCGTACCACGTCGCGACGACGCAGACGCACCAGGGCCGGGACAGCACCGTGCATCTGCACACCGTCGCGTTCGGCGCCGCGCTGGCGCGGCACGACATCGGGGCGGTCCTGGCGGGCCCGGGCGGTACGCTGATCCTCAACGGGCTGTACCTGCTCGCGGGGCAGCAGCACGCGGACCATCACACCACGATCGACCATGCCGCGGACCACTGCGAGAGCCACGAGTACTTCAACGGCGTGCTCGACGAGAAGTCACGGGGCGTGTTTACCGGGCGCATCATCGTCCGGCCCGGTGCGCAGAAGACGGACTCGAAACAGACGAACAACAATTTGTTGCTCTCGGCGGACGCGCACGCGGACAGCCAGCCACAGCTCGAGATCTACGCCGACGACGTGAAGTGCACGCACGGCTCGACGGTGGGACCGCTCGATCCGCGCGCGCTGTTCTATTTGCGCAGCCGCGGCATCGGCGAGCATGAGGCGCGCCGGCTCCTGACCTATGGGTTCGCCGCCGAGATTCTCGGCCGCATGGATGTCGCGTCGCTGCGCGCGCAGCTCGATCGCATCGTGCGGGACCGCCTGGCGGAGTAATGAACTCCCCCGACCTTGGCGAGCTGTATCAGCAGGTCATCCTCGACCACAATCGCAATCCGCGGAATTTCAAGCGTCTCGAGTCGGCGAACCGCAAGGCGGAGGGCAACAATCCGCTGTGCGGCGACCGCATTCATCTCTTCGTCCAGGTCGATGGCGACAACATCAGCGACATCGGATTTCAGATGCCGCAGGGTTCGGGCTGCGCCATCTCGAAGGCCTCGGCGTCGCTCATGACGGAAGCCGTCAAGGGAAAGCCCGTCGCCGACGCGGAAACGATGTTCCAGGCGTTTCGTGATATGCTCGCCGGCGGCGCGAACGCGCCGGGCAAGCTCGCGGCGTTCTCGGGTGTACGCGCCTTCCCGAGCCGGATCAAGTGCGCGAACCTGGCGTGGCACGCGCTGCATGCGGCGCTGCAGAACAGCGCCGAGCCGGTGACGACCGAATCGGCCCGGGACTTCTGATGCTCGATACCGCGCGGATCCGCGCCGACTTCCCGATTCTCGCGCAGCCGGAGAACGGCCGGCGGCTCGTGTATCTGGACAACGCGGCGACGAGTCAAAAGCCCCGCACAGTGATCGACTCGATCGTCCACTACTACAGCTTCCATAACGCCAACGTCCACCGCGGGGCCTATGCGCTCGCGGTCGAGGCGACCGAGGCCTACGAAGCCGCCCGCACCGCGGTCACCCGGTTTGTGAACGCCTGGGCCCGGGACGGCGTCGTGTTTACGCGCGGCACGACCGAATCGATCAATCTGGTGGCCGGCTCCTGGGGTCGGGCCAACGTGCGGCGCGGGGACACGGTCGTCGTGACGGCGATGGATCACCACTCGAACATCGTTCCCTGGCAGATCCTGTGTCAGGAAAAGGGCGCCACGCTGCGGATGGTCGAGATTACCGAGGACGGCCGCATCGACCTATCCGACTTCGGCCGGGCGCTCGAGGCGAAGCCCCGGATCGTGGCCTTTCCGTATGTCTCGAATTCCCTGGGCACCGTGAACCCCGCCGCCCAGCTCACCAAGCTGGCGCATGCTGCCGGCGCGGTGACGGTGGTGGACGGCGCGCAATCGAGCCCGCATCTCCGCGTGGACGTGCAGGCGATCGACTGCGACTTCTACGCCCTGTCCGGCCACAAGATGCTGGCCCCGATGGGCAGCGGAGCGCTCGTCGCCAAGCCGGCGCTGCTGGAGGCGATGCCTCCCTACCACGGCGGCGGCGAGATGATCGAGCGGGTGTGGGACGATCACTCCACCTGGAACAAGATCCCCCACAAGTTCGAAGGCGGGACTCCCAACGTGGAGGCCGCGGTCGGGC
>JBOHSJ010000082.1:0-7478 GCA_050733035.1 Gemmatimonadales bacterium
CTTCAATGAGGACCGCTCGATCATCTTCGATGGCGCGTTCGCTGTCCCCACGGATACGACGGGTACGACGGATGCGAACGGCATCGCGCCGCGGTTTATTCTCAGCTACAAAGCATCGGACGCGCTCACGTTGAACGCGCAGGCTTCGCGGGGATTCCGGCTGGGCGGTATCAACGATCCCCTCAACAAGCCGCTGTGTTCGCCGCAGGATACGCTGACCTTCGGACCGTTGGCGGGATCGTGGAAGGACGAGACGGCCTGGAACTACGAGGTGGGAGCCAAATCTCAACTCGCCGGTGGCCGCGCCTCACTCAGCGTATCCGCGTTCTACATGGACATCCGGGACCTGCAGCTCACCGTCACGGCGGGCCAGTGCTCTTCCCGATTGATCCTGAATGCGGACAAAGCCCGGACTGCTGGTGCCGAGGTGGAGTTCACGGCGAGCCCCAACGAGCACCTCGACGTCGCTCTCTCGGCGGGCTACAACAACTCCGAGCTGCAGACGACGTTCCTGGATCAGGGGGGCAATGTGGTGGCTGGAATCGCGGAGGGGAACCGCCTCCCTAGCGTGCCGCAGATCCAAGCGAGCGCGTCAGTCACCTACGGGTGGACCATGAGCGGGGGGTCGCGGGCCTTTGTTTCGGGAAGCGTCCAGCACGTCGGCTCGCGCTTTACGTTGATCGACGATCACGGTGACGGCGTCGGTCCCGCCTGTGCCGGGGAGAAATTCGGGTGCGTGGACCTCACAACCTTTGGGCCCAACACGATTGGCGGTCCCCTGAACCAGAACATCTTCCGGTTCAATCCGGAGCTGCCAGCGTACAACCTGGTCAATTTGCGCGTGGGCATGACCCGGCAAAGTTGGGAGCTTTCCGTGTATCTGAACAACGTCCTGGACGAAGTGGCGTTTCTGGGGCTGGACCGCGAGCGCGGACTGCGCGCCCGCGTCGGCTATCTGACCAATCAGCCGCGCACCTTGGGAGTGAACCTGCGGTTCGATTACTAGAACCTTCAAACGGCGCGTAACTGCGCGAAAAGGCGCGGTAGGTGCATAGTCACCCACCGCGCCTTTTGCGCGCCTCTTCGCGCAGTTACAAGATCACATCCTGCTACCCATGCCCGCGCCGGCTCCCATTCCAGCCCCGGCCCCCGCGCCTTCCGTATAGAACTTGGCGCCCACGACCGTCGCCAGCGGTACGCCAACAAGCGCGACGAGCGTGGTGATGATGGCGATGTTGTGGGGCGGATAAGCTGCCGTCCAGTTGAACAGGTTGACGAGCAGTATCCCCACGAACCAACCCGCGAGTCCGGCTTTGACCGCCGTTGCCGGGCTCGCGCCGAAGCGTGGTCGCATCGCGGCATACAACCACACCAGGAATACTCCGGCCACGAAATCGAGGAATACAAACCACGGGATTTGCGCGTTGCTCATCGCGGGCCTGTTCATCGCCGCCATGGCCGCCGCCATTTGATCCTTCAGCACAACTCCATACAGCACCGTGTCAATCACGTTCAGCACGACGCCTGCGATCAACCCACCGATAAGCACCTTCTGCATGTTGATCTTACCCATCGTGGCACCCCCTCTAGGGAGAGGACAGCATCGATCGGGGATTCCCAGCCGCCGCCACGCTATGGACTTGGACGGGAATCGTCAAGTCAGAGCACGTTCAGGAGCGCGAGCAGGCCTCCCATGCCGTCGGGGATCGTCGCGACGCCACCGGGCACAACCCATTCCTGTTCATCCACTACGAGGTTGAAGTGATAGACGCCGGGCGCGAGCTGCATGGTCGCCTCCCAGATGTCGTCACCAAGTCCGCGCAACGGCGCCGGCGTCCAGGAGTTCCAGTTCCCGGCGATCGCCACGGTCCGTGCCCCCGGCATGCGGAAGCGCACGACGATCGAGTCACCGCGACGCGACGCCACCAAAGGTTGGAGCACGGGTTGTGGCGAGGGTGCTGCCGGCGCTGCCGGCGCTGCCAGTGCGCGTCGCGCGGAGTAGAACCTGACCCCTCCCGCCACGAAGCCGGCACGCGGCAACCCTTGAAAGGGGTCGCGCAGGTAATTGCCGCCCGACGCTTCGACGGCGATGGTCGGCGTGACAAAATACTGTAGGGAAGCGCTCGCGGCCCCCGTCGATCCGTACGTTTTGCTCAGACGGCCACTCACCCACAACGATCCCACCACCCGGTCGCGATCGAGCGTCACGCCGCCCACGACGTCGGTGTACCAGGCGCCGAGAAACCGCGTCCCCTCAAGGGCCAACGACAGCTGCGCGGGCAGGTTGGTGAGCTGTCGCCAGCTGCGTGCCCTCAGGCGCAGCGCTCCGACGCCGGGCACGCCTTCGATCATCCCTGTTACGAATCCGCCGCCGACGGCGCCCTCATTGAACACCGCTTCGAGCAATGCGCTGCCGGAGCCCGCCGCGGCTCCATCAGAACGCGTCGTTGCAGCGAGCGTCGCGCTGACGGCCGGCCGGACGCCGCTGTCACGCCGCGACAGCGCGGCCCACACGTCCGCGCGGGCCTGGCTCGCCCAGACGCCCCGTTCGAGCAGCGAAATCGAGCCGCCAATACCGAGATAGGAAAACGGTGAGATGCGCTGCGCGGCGGGGGAGGCCGTGAGCGCGCTGAAGCTCGAGCCCCCAGCATAGCGCACCACGCCCGTTCCCAAACCGAGCGATGCCTGGCGTTGGGCGCGAAGCGACAAAGGTGCTGCCCCGAGCAGCGCCAAAAACAAAACCGGTCCCATTCTCATGGGACCGGTAAGATACAGCCGGGACGGCAATGCTCAGTTACGGACGACGGCCGCGCCCGGCTCCCGGATTATCGGGCCTATGCGATGGGGACGCCGGTACCGCCGGAGTTGCCGGCGTCGCCGGAACGGCACGGGTCGCGGGGCCTCCGTCGGGATTCGGCACCGCCGGCGTCGCGCGGGTCGCGCGGACGGCGGGCGTCGCGGGGGTCACCGGTCGGTTGTCGAGCCCGACCGCTTCCCCCCGAACATGCGTTGCACGCTTGGCCATCGCCGCTGCAACTTTCGCCTTGGCGACGTCCGACGCGTGCTCATTGGGAGCCGCGACCTTGGGTGTCTGCGCTGCAAGCAGCGAAGGCACGAATAGAGCGGCTACGAACAGGAACACTCGCTTCACCATTGTTTTACCTCCAACGTGCGGCATCATGTAATGCCCGCTCAGCGCGGGCAAGCTCTCGTGCCATGTCCCGCAACAGGGTTAATGGACTCCGCTTCGTCGTGTATCGAGCCGCATCGTACCACAGCTGCGCAAAGGCGTCGCGGACGACGCGTTCCGCCGCGCTTGCGTCCATGAGGACGCTATACGCTTGCGCGTACAATGAGCTGCGATGCCGGCGCTCTAGCTCCACCAACGCGGTGGAATCCCGCATGGCAATACGGTCCATGAGCACGGCATCAGCGACGATCGGGGGTTGGGGCTCTAGCAGCGCGGTCATGGCTAGTAAAGATTGCGGTGGGGGGCCCGAGGTAACGCAGGTCACAGTGTAACCCCAAGCCGTTACCAAACTGATACCTAGCTCCTCTTTAGGGGGAATCGGTTGCGCGCTGGAACCGAGGCGGGGGATGGCGAGATCGTTCGGGCGGTGCTCGCGGGAGACCGCGAGCGCTATGCGCAGCTGGTCGAACGGTATCGCGACCGCTACGCGCGCTACGCGGCGCGGATGCTCGGGTCAGCAGACGCCGCGGAAGATGCCGTGCAGGACGCGTTCGTCCGGGCGTACGATCAGCTGGCGCAGTGTAAGGACCCCAACAAGTTCGTCGGTTGGTTCTTCCTTATTCTCCGCAACCGCTGCTTCGCCGAACGGCGGCGTAGCCGGTCGAGCGCACCGCTGGAAGCGGCGGACGGCGTCGCCGCGGCAGATCGAACCGACGGCGGCACGGAAACGGCAGAACGGCGCCGCGCGCTCCAGAAGGCGCTGCTCGAGTTGACGCCGGACCAGCGCGAGGTATTCGTCCTGAAGCACGTTGAAGGGTTGTCGTACGGCGAGATCGCAGAGCGACTGAACACGTCGGTACCATCGTTGAAAATGCGGATGCACCGCGCTTACGATAAACTGCGCGAACAACTGCGAGAGCACCAATGAGCGGACGCGAATTTCATCCTCTGGTGAAGCAGCTCCTGGACGGCGACATCACCCTCGCCGACCTGCCGGCCGAGCTGCGTCCGGAAGGCGAAGAGGCGCTGCGGCTGCTCGCCGCTGTGGATCGCGCCCCCGTTTCGATGCCGGCGGTCACGTGGCGCGTCATGGCAGCGCTCGAGCGACGGCGCCGCCGGGTTCTGTCCTGGTTGGTCGCTCCGGCGCTCGCCGCCGCCGCGGCGCTCGTGCTCTGGATCGGCCGGCCGGCGGACACGACGCCCTCGGTTGCCGTCGTCACGGTCCGATTCGTCCTGACGGCGCCAGATGCTCACGACGTCACCGTGGCGGGCACGTTCAATCAGTGGGATTCGCACGCGACGCCGCTGGTGCGCTCTGGCGCCGCGGGTCTGTGGACCGCAACCATCACCCTTCCGCCCGGCCAGCATCAGTACGCCTTCGTCGTTGACGGCGTGCGCTGGGTGCCGGATCCGGCTGCACCCGCGGTGGACGACGGCTTCGGCCGGCGCAACAGCGTCCTGACACTCTGATGATCGCCGTCCTCGCACTGCCACTCGCGCTGCTCACATTGCAGCAGGGCATCTCGGACCGGCTCGCCGGCCGCGTGTCGCCCGAGATCGCCGCGCTTGTGAGCGAGCTCGGCAGCGCTGCGGCCGCGCGCGGATTGCCGATCGATCCGCTGATTCAGAAAGCGATCGAAGGCAGCGCGAAGGGCGTTCCGTCAGACCGTGTGGCGACGGCGGTGCGCCTCGTCGCCGCGCAGCTGGATACCGCCGCGGCTGGTCTGCGAGACGGAGGGTCGACGGGTGATACGGTCGCCATCGCGGCGGGGGCGTTCGCGATCACCGCCGGGTTGACAGGCCGCGACATCGCAGAGCTGGCTCGCAGCGGCTCGCGGCCGTCCGAACTCATCGTCGGGTTGCGCGTCGCGGGCACGTTGACCGCCTTAGGGGTCCCGCGGGCGGAAACGGTCGCGCTCGTGAGCGCGACGCTGCAGGGTGGCCGCCCGGTCGCCGATCTACTCGCGCTGCCGGGGCAGGTTCAGGCGCAGGTGGCGCGCGGTACCACACCGGCACAAGCCGCCGCGGGACTCGCCCGAGCCGCCGCGGCACAGGCGCGGCGAGGCCCGCCGCCAAGTCGCCCCCAGCCGCCGCCTCACCCCGTCCCGCCTCCACAACCCTGAACTTTGGGTTACTGCGGTAGGCCGTAGATAAGAGAAAGGGTTACCGTCTCGACCGTCTCACGCAGTGTCTCAGCGTGCGTCGATTCGATGCGATAGCCGAGCCGCCCCCAGAAGTTCGCGTCGCCCAGCCGTACCTCCAGCCCGCCGTTTGCTCCCCGACCGCCGGCTTTGATCCCCGGGTTTCCGACGTTGCCCGAGAGCGCGCCCCACAGCTCGACGAACGTTTGCATGTGCCCCGGAATCAGGATGCCGCGTCCGGTCGCCCGGGCCGTCCAGACAAGCCAGCGCTGATCGCTGTCGCCCATCGTGTACGCACGGGCACTGGGACCGGCCCAGATCGAGAGCCACGGCGCGGCCCGAACGCCGAAGAGCGCTTCCCCTTCGACGACTTCGCGCGGATCGGCGCTGCCCGACGACGGTTTGATGCGACCCTCACCGTAACGGACCCGCACCATGAGACGATCGCTCATCAGCACGCCTTCCGCGCCGAGGATGAGGCCGGTGAAGCGATCGTTCACTTGATCGACGTGACTCTGCACGATTTCCTGCCCCGCCAGGCCGGCGACCGTAAACTGCAGGCGCTTGTCCTGTGCAGGGAGCGCCGCTGGCAGCATCATGCACGCTGCCAGCACGACCAGTCCCGAGCCCCCAGCCCCTAGCCCCCGCTTCATGGCGTCTCCGACGTCACCAACGACGGCGCGCCCGGCCGGATGATCATCTTCGTCTGGCGCTGGCGATCGGCGTTGCGCCGCGAGATCTCGGCGACGTTGCGCTGCCAGCTTTCGCGGAGGTTGCGGTTGTACTGCACGTTCGCAGGCAGCCGCTGACCGGGATGATGGGAGAAGAACGCCGCGACACCGGCAATGGTCACCGCGCCGCCCACGATCAGACGCGCGTTGCTGGCGCGCTCGCCGGTGGCGACGAGTTTCGGCAGCACGACGATCGCGGCGCCCGCGATGACGCCGGGAACGAGCGCGCGCATGGCGCCGTTCGTGTTCCCCCGCTCGGGCCGGAACAGCGAATCGGGTGGCGCCGGCGGCAATGCGGTCGTATCGACCGTGGGCCGGGCCAGCTCGAGCGGCAGACGGAGCGTCCAAGTCCCTCCGGTTGCCGCACCGCCGCGGCGCGGACTGACGACGATCGCGTACCGTCCCGGCTGCGGCGGGTTACCGGACGCATCGAGTCCGTTCCAGCGGAGGTCCACGCTGTCGCGGATCGTCCCGGTGAAGAGCGTCCGCACCACGCGGCCTTCCGCGTTGGTCACGGCGGCGCTCACCTCGGGAGCCGTCGATGAACCGAGCCGCACGACGAACACTTCGGAGCCCGGCCTGATCGCCGTGTCACCGGATGCTCGGATCGACACGCTGGGCGCGGTGCGGCGCGCCTCCTGATAAACGGCGATCACCTGAGGCGGGAAGCTCTCGTCGGGCCGGTAGCGAGGGTCGAGCAGGATCAAACGTTTCGCGGCGGCGAGCGCGGAGTCGCGCTGATTGCGCGCGACTTCCGTGGCCGCCAGATAGAGGAGCGCGCGGGCGGTGCCCGCGTTGGACAACGCGTCCGCTCCCTCGACGGCGAGGGCGCGGCGCAACAGCCAGGCCCCACCATCGTATTCGCGTACCTGGTACGCGCGCACCCCCTGATCGAGGAGGGCGCTGGCGGATTGAGCTCGTGCGCTCAGCGGCACGAGAAGCGCGCAGACTGTCAAGCCGGCGGCGAGCAATCGGTTCACGGCTGATCTCCTTCCTACTGCTGTTTCGGCGGGCTGCCGCCCGGTGGTACTGCGACGCTGAAGTCCGCTTCCGTTTCCGCGTTATTGCCGAACTGGAGCCACGCGCTGCAGCGACCGGTGCGGTCGCAGGTGCGCACCTGCCAGTGATATCCCGTGTTGTTCGTCAGACCGGTGGCACGGACCGACGTCTGCGTTCCGCCGCCGCTCACCGCCACGAAATCACCGAGGTGCGTCGCTGCGCCGGTGAACGGACTCCCCAGGGGCTCGAGCTCGACCTCCAGCCGGGCGTCGCCATCGTTGGGGTCGCTGACCTTGCCCCTGAATACGACTTGGTCTTCGGGTGTCGTGCCCCCAACGCCGATCGCGGTGCTGCCATCCGACTGGAACTGGCGGAGGTCCTGTGGAGCCGAGGGCGCGCGCTCGCGCACAACCGAGA
>JBOHSJ010000083.1:0-2163 GCA_050733035.1 Gemmatimonadales bacterium
ACTTGTAGTAGGCCGGATCCGTGGTGGAGAGCTCGTGGCGCCAATCGAACATGCCGCCGAAGCGCCGGAGCTGGCGGCGGAAGGCCGCGATGTTCTGCGGGATCAGCTTTGCCGGATTCGTGCCGATGCTCAGCGCGTAATTCTCGGAGTGAATGCCGAAGGCGTCGAAGCCCATCGGCTCGAACACGTCGTAGCCCTGGAGCCGCTTGAACCGCCCGTAGATATCCGCGCCCGTGAACGCGAACATATTGCCGACGTGCAGTCCTTCGGCCGACGGGTACGGAAACATCATGAGGTTATAGAACGGCCGCGGCGCGCGATCGAGGTCGGGCTCGTTCGTGTGGCGCGCGGCCCAAAGGCTTTGCCACTTTGCTTCGAGTGTAGCGGGGTCGTAGCTTGGGATGTCTCGCATGGCTGACCAAACCTAAACCCCTCGGGAATGGCCATAAAGTCTCAGCAACTGCGCCAAAGCTTTCTCATATCGGGGGCCGGCGCCGCCGTCCTGCTCGTCGTCTTCGTCGCCTGGCTGACGAGCAGTCGGGTCGGGCACGTCCTCGAGCAGCAGGCGGACGTCCGCGGGCGTGACGTGGCCACGCGCGTCGCCGCCATCGTGACGCAGTACCTGAAGGAACGCCGGCGTGAGGTCGTCTCGCTCGCGAGCCAGCCGCAGCTCATCGCGGCGGTCCGCGAGGCAGGCCAGTCGGCGGCCAGTCGTGGACTCGACCGCCTGCCCATCGCCGATCTGGAGCGGATGTTCGGCGCAACGCGGCAGCTGGGCAGCGACGGGGGGGGGCTGCGGGATTACCTCCGCGCCTATACGACGATCTCCGACTTCGCCGAAATCATCGTGACCGAGCGGCACGGGTTCAACGTCCTGACCTCGAGCCGCGCGTCCGACTTCGTGCAGCGCGACGAGACCTGGTGGCAGCGCGCGATGGCCGACGGCCTGTACGAGGGCGATGCGCGCTACGACTCGTCCACACGCGCAGCGTCACTCGAGTTCGACGTCGCCATCCGGGCGCCGCGCGTCGAACAGCCGGTCGGCGTGCTCAAGGCGGTATTCGCGCTGGACAGACTCACCGCGCTGCTGGGCACGCGCGAGCTGGCCGGGGGGGACGCCTACCTCGAGGTCGTGGACGGCAGCGGCATGGCGCTCGTCACGAGCAATCAGGGGCTGCTGCTCAAGACCCTGCCGGACAAGGATCTGATTCCGCTCGGCGCCGAAGCGACCAGCGCGCGTATCACCACCGTCGCTTCCCAGGACGAGCTCGTCGTATCGGTGCCCGCGAACCAGGGCGAATGGTGGGTACTCTATCGCGAGCCCGCGGCTACAGCGTTCGCGGCGGCTCGCAACACGCAACGCGCGGTGTGGCTCGGCGCGCTGCTCGTGGCCGCGGTCGCGGTCGGTACGCTGTTCTGGCTGTCGCAACGCCTCGGCCGGCTCGTCACGGAGCCGGTGCGCGCGGCGGGTGCCATCGCGAGCCGCGTGGCGGGGGGTGATCTCTCCGTGACCGTCTCGACGCACCGCGCCGAAGCAACGGAAGTCGCCGAGCTGCTCTCGTCGGTGCATTCCATGGTCGTGGCACTGCGCCGGCTCGTGGGCGCGATCCGAGCCGCGGCCGACGAGGCGGCCGCCATGGCGACGGAGATCTCCGCTTCCACCGAACAGATGAGCGCGTCCACCGAGGAAATGGCGTCGACGTCGCAACACCTCTCGCAGCGCGCGGGCGAACAGGCGCAGCTGGTGCGCGCGGCGGCGGACGACGCCGCGCGCATCCTCCAGATCGCCGCCACGCTTGCGCAGGGCGCCGAGGAGGCGGCGCGGCGGAACGCCGATCTCTCGGCCCTCGCGCGGCGCCACAAGGATGGGTTGGACCAGAGCACGGTGCGCCTCGCCAAGCTCGCCGATGAGGTCGCTAAAGGGGCCGAGGAAGCGGAGGCGTTGGCACAGGCCACCGCGAGGATTCAGACGTTCGTAGCCCAGACCAAGGCGGTCGCGACGCAAACCAACATGCTGGCCCTGAACGCCGCGATCGAGGCGGCGCGCGCCGGGCCACAGGGGCGCGGCTTCGCCGTGGTCGCCGACGAGGTGCGCAAACTCGCGTCAGTCGCGGCGGCCGCAGCCAGCGAAACGGCCGACACGGTGCGCGGCGTGCTCACGCG
>JBOHSJ010000084.1:0-19376 GCA_050733035.1 Gemmatimonadales bacterium
GCCCAGAAGGGAGCGTTCTGGGCCGGCACCGAAGTCGCGGCGGGCTTGGCCTACCTGGAGATAGCGAAGCTCGAAGATGCGCGGGGTGACCCAGGGGTAGGCGCGGAGTATTACCGGCAGTTTCTCAGACGCTACGACCGGCCGATGCCGGCTCAGCAGTACATCGTGCACCAGGCCGAGGTTGCGTTGACACGATTGCAGCATCGGAATTGAACGGTCCCGCGCTCAAAGGATACCACGCAAGGCGGCGGCATGGGTTAGGTTCGCCGCATGCCGCTTCGCCTTTCCGACCACCTCGAACGCGACCGCCCCCGAGAGCGTTTCTGGGCAGTCGGCCCGGGCGCGTTGACGGCGCAGGAGCTGTTGGCCATTCTCTTAGGTACAAGGGACACGAGGACGGGATGCACTCGCCGTGGCGGGAGAGGTCCTCGCCAGGGGCGACGGGTCGTTGCGGCGCCTCGCTACAAGGCCGTGGGCGGAGCTTGCCCGCATTCCAGGGGTGGGCCGGGCCAAGGCGGCCCGACTGGCGGCGGCGATCGAGCTGGGCCGTCGGGTGGGCACCGAAATGGAGCCACCACCGGCGCGCATCCGAGGACCCGCCGACGTGCAGCGCTATTATACGCCGGCGCTGCGAGACCTCGCAGTCGAGGAGTTTCATGTCCTCGCCCTGGGCAGCCAGAGCCAGATCCTGGCTGACCTGATGATCACGCGGGGCATCCTGAACAGCTCGCTGGTGCACCCGCGGGAAGTGTTTCGAGCGGCGATTGCGGAGGCGGCGGCCGGGATCATCGTGGTGCATAACCATCCGAGCGGCGATCCGACGCCGTCGGCGGACGACCGCGCGGTGACACGGCAGCTGGTCGAGGCGGGGCGGGTGCTGGACGTTCCCGTGTACGATCATGTGATTGTCGGCGGCGGTGGAGAGCGGTACGTGAGCTTTGCGGAGGCGGGACTGTTGTGACGAGTGCAGCGATTCTGGCTCCCGAATTAGCCGAAGCCGTCGCGGCCCAGCGAGACCGGCTGGATCTCGACGTGCTCTCACGCGCCTATCGTCTCAGCGCCCAGGCGCATCAGGGCCAGAAGCGGATGTCGGGCGACGACTTCGTCTCTCACAGCGTCGCCGTCGCCACGATTCTCGCCGAGCAGCAGATGGACACGACGACCATCGCGGCCGCGTTGTTGCATGACGTCGTCGAAGATTCCGACGTCACGCTCGAGAAGCTGCGGCGCGACTTCGGCAGCGAGGTGGCGGACCTCGTGGACGGGCTGACCAAGATCAAGGCGCTGACCTTCCGCTCGACCGCCGAGGAGCAAGCCGAGAACTACCGCAAACTGTTGATGTCGGTGGCGCGCGACGCGCGCGTCATCATCATCAAGCTCGCCGACCGGCTGCACAACATGCGCACGCTCGATCCGCTGCCGCCGGACAAGCGCATGCGGATTGCGCTGGAGACGCGGGAGCTGTACGCGCCACTGGCGCACCGCTTCGGGATGGCGGGCGTCAAGGCGGAGCTCGAGGATTTGGCGTTCAAGTACCTCGAGGCCGAGGAGTACAAGACGCTTGCCCGCCAGGTGAAATCGAAAAAGATGGAGCGCGATCGCACGATCGAGCGGATGCGCGTACCCCTGTCCGACGAGCTGCGGCGCGCGGGGATTGTGGGCTGGGAGATCGTGGGACGGCCCAAGAATCTCTGGTCGATCTTCAAGAAGATGAAGAAGCGCGGCAAGCCGTTCGACGAGATTTACGATCTCCTTGCGGTGCGCGTGCTCGTCAACAGCATCACTGACTGCTACCACGTGCTGGGCATCATCCACCACACCTGGACGCCGCTGCAGGAGCGGATCAAGGACTACATCGCGAGTCCCAAGTCCAACGGCTACCAGTCGCTGCACACCACGGTGTTCGGTCCGAGTGGCCAGTTGTACGAGATCCAGATCCGCACGCGCGATATGCACCGCACGGCGGAATACGGTATCGCCGCGCATTGGCTCTACAAGGAGAACGGCAAGCGTGCCGACGAGCTGGATCACCATCTTTCCTGGTTCCGGCAGCTGATCGAGCTGCAGCAGGATGCCCACAGTCCCGAGGAATTTCTCGAGTTCCTCAAGATCGACCTCTATCAAGACGAGATTTTCGTCTTCACGCCGCGCGGTGACGTGAAGCGACTGCCGAAAGGCGCCACCCCGATCGATTTCGCCTTCATGGTCCACACCGAGGTCGGCCAGCACTGCAACGGGGCGCGGGTCAACGGGCGCATCGCGCCGTTGCATCGCCCGCTGCGCAACGGGGACACGATCGAGGTGCTGACGAGTCCGCAGGCGAAGCCCTCGCGAGATTGGTTGGCACACGTCCAGACCGGGCGGGCGCGCCAGAAGATCCGCCAGTGGATCAAACAGGAAGAGCAGGAACGCAGCGTCACGCTGGGCCGGGAGATTCTCGGCCGCGAGGTGCGGCGCCGGCGTCTCGACGCGCCCAAGCCTGAACAGTTGGCGCAGGCCGCGCAGAAGCTTGGACTCGGCGCCGCCGAGCAGGTGGAAACGGCAATCGGCCGCGGGGATGTGCAGATCGGCCAGGTGATCAACGCGCTGTATCCCGACTTGCCGGCGGAAGAGACGCAGTCGCCGAAACCGACCGCGTTCGGGCGCGTGATCGAACGGCTCCGTCTGGGTCGGGGCATCAAGATCCATGGCGTCGAGGGCCTCATGGTCCGCTACGCGCAGTGTTGCCAGCCGGTACCGGGAGATCCGGTGGTCGGCTACGTCACGCAGGGCCGAGGCATCTCGATTCACCGCAACGACTGCCCCAACCTGCTCACCCTCTCGGGGGACGAAGAGCGGCGCGTGGAGATCGACTGGCGCGAGGTCGAGGGTGAGACGTTCGTCGTGCGTCTGGCCGTCAGCGGGGAGGACCGCCGCGGTCTGTATGCCGATATCTGCGAGGCGATCAGTGGGACGGGTACCAACATCCGCAGCGCCGAGCTGGCGTCGAAGGACGGCGTGGTGTTCGGCTCAGTGCTGGTGGAGGTGGAGAACCACACCCACCTCCACAAGGTTCTGAAGGCCGTGCGCAAGGTGAAGGGCGTGACGGAGATTGCCCGGCGGGACTCGAGCGGTCCCGCTGAAGTCGTCGTCGGTTAGTTTTCCCTCCTATGCCTTTTGAGCTGGGGTCCGCGCCGCCGCCGGCGGGTGATCAGCCACGCGCGATCCGCGAGCTGAGCGCCGGCCTGCGCCGTGGCGACAAGTACCAGACGCTGCTCGGTGTCACGGGATCGGGAAAGACGATGACGATGGCCCACGTCGTCGCCGATTTCGGCAAGCCCACGCTCGTCTTGTCACACAACAAGACGCTGGCCGCGCAGCTGTACGGCGAATTGAAGGCGTTCTTCCCCTCGAGCGCCGTCGAATTCTTCATTTCGTACTACGACTACTACCAGCCGGAAGCGTACGTGCCCTCCACGGACACGTACATCGCCAAGGACTCGTCCATCAACGACGACATCGAGCGCCTGCGGCTGCGCGCGACGTCGAGCCTGATGGAGCGCGATGACGTCATCATCGTCGCCAGCGTGTCCGCGATCTACGGCCTCGGCGACCCGGAGCTGTACAAGGAGCTGCTGGTGACCGCACAGAAAGGCGAGGCGCGTGGCCGGGACGCGCTGCTCGCCGACTTGGTCGCCGTGCAGTACCAGCGCAACGACATCGGCTTCGAGCGCGGCACGTTCCGCGTGCGCGGCGATACCGTCGAGGTCTTTCCGGCGTACGACGAGCAGGCGGTCCGGATCGAGTTTTGGGGCGATGAGATCGAGCGGATCGCCAAGATCGATCCACTCACCGGTAATGTCATCAAACTGATGGATCGCTCCGCCATTTACCCGGCGACGCACTTCGTCACGCAGCGCGCGACGATCGAGCGCGCCGTGTCGAGAATCCGCACCGAGCTGGCGGAACGGCTTGCGGAGCTGCGCGCGCAGAACAAACTCCTCGAAGCCCAGCGGCTCGAGTCGCGGACGCACTTCGACATCGACATGCTGCTCGAGGTGGGGCGCTGCGCCGGCATCGAGAACTACTCGCGGTTGTTCAGCGGCCGGCAGCCGGGCGAGCGGCCGGCGTGCCTGCTCGACTACTTCCCGGACGACTATCTCTGCGTCATCGACGAGTCGCACCAGACGCTGCCGCAGCTGGGCGCGATGTACGAAGGCGACCGCTCGCGCAAACAGACGCTGGTGGACTACGGATTCCGGCTGCCCTCGGCGCTCGACAACCGGCCGCTGCGCTTCGATGAGTTCATGGGGCTGGTGCCGCGCATGGTGTTCGTCTCGGCGACGCCGGGGCAAGACGAGCTACAGCTCTCGGGCGGCGTGATCGTGGAGCAGATCATCCGGCCGACCGGCCTCGTCGACCCCGAGGTCGAGATTCGGCCCGTGGCGGGGCAGGTGGACGACCTGCTCAGCGAGATCCGGCAGCGCGAGAAGAAAAACGAGCGGGTGCTGGTGACCACCCTGACCAAGCGCATGGCCGAGGACCTGACCGATTACCTGCAGCAGCACGGCGTCCGCGTCCGCTACCTGCACTCGGAGATCGACGCCATCGAGCGTGTCGAGATCATTCGAGGCTTGCGCCTCGGCGAATTCGACGTGCTGGTCGGGATCAACCTCCTGCGCG
Organism: Gemmatimonadales bacterium; assembly: GCA_050733035.1. GTDB lineage: Bacteria > Gemmatimonadota > Gemmatimonadetes > Gemmatimonadales > GWC2-71-9 > 20CM-2-65-7. Next base: position 4,663 of record JBOHSJ010000084.1, read on the forward strand.
AAGGTCTGGATTTGCCGGAGGTCTCGCTCGTCGCCGTCCTCGATGCCGACCAGGAAGGCTTCCTGCGGTCGGACCGCTCGCTGATTCAAACCGTGGGCCGTGCGGCGCGCCACCTCAGCGGCCGGGCGATTCTCTACGCGGATCGCGTCACGGGGTCCATGGAGCGCGCGCTGAGCGAGATGAACCGGCGCCGGCAAACGCAGGTGGCCTATAACCTCGAACACGGGATCACGCCGCGATCCATCGTGAAATCGGTCGGCGACATCCGGTTCGTCACCCGCGTCGCCGACGCCCGCGTCGGGAGGCCGGATGCGAGCGCGCTGCGCCGCCCCGCGGATGCCGCAGAGCGCGACACACTCATCCGCATGCTGGAGCAGCAGATGCAGGCCGCCGCCGAGGAGCTCGATTTCGAGCTGGCGGCGGTGCTGCGCGATCAGCTCCTGGAGCTCAAGGCCGATGCGCCTCTCCGCGAGCGAGCTCAACCGGTTCGGTGAGGAGCTCGGCGCCCACCTGATCGCTCCCGCCGTCATCGGGCTGTCAGGAGAGCTGGGAACCGGGAAGACGACGCTGGTTCAGGCCATCTGCCGCGGCCTGGGAGCGAAGGCCCGCGCCACGAGCCCCACGTACGCCCTCGTCCACCACTACGACGCCGGCGCACTACCCGTCTATCACGTGGACTGCTACCGCCTGCGTCACCCCGATGAAGCGCGCGACCTTGGCTTCGACGACATGGTGCGGGAACACGCGATCGTCCTGATCGAGTGGCCGGAGCGCGCCGGTCCTTGGGTCCCGCCGCTGGACCGCCATTTCCAGCTCTCATACGACGCTGATCCATCGCGCCGCATCGTCGAGGAGACCGCAGGCGTATGAGGCTCGCGATCGATACCGCGACCGATATTGCCAGCATCGCGATCGGTGAGCGCGGGCGAATTGATGCCACGCGGTCTATTCGCGGCGCACGCCAGCATGCGGCGCAGATCGTACCCTTGATCCAGCAGGTGCTGGCGGACGCCCGCGCGACAATCCAGGACATCACGGAGATCGTCGTCGGCGATGGGCCGGGGAGCTTCACGGGACTGCGCATTGGGTGGGCCGCGGCAAAGGGCCTCGCCCAGGAGCATCAGCTTCCGATGGTCGCGATTCCCTCATTGCTCGGCGCTGTCCATGCGGCCTCGGCTCTCGAGCGAGAATCGCGGCCGCTCGCCGCTTGCTTCGATGCCCTCCGCGGCCAGGTCTTCGGAGCGATCTATGTGATTCACCCCGGCCGCGTCGAGACGATTGTGGGGCCGGAACTGTTCACGATCGCCGAACTGGCTCGAGTGACTCCGGTGCGACCGGCGTTTGCCGTCGGCGACGGGGCGGAGCGCTACCGCGCCGAAGTCGAGACCTGGACCGGCAAGCCGCCAGTTCCGTTGGACGCCGTGCCGCCCATCGCCGGCTCGCTGCTGCGGCTGGCGGACGATCCCGAAGCGCGCCGGCCCCTGGACGGCGCACTCGCCGAGCCGGTCTATGGGCGACCGGCGGAAGCACAGCTGAAATGGGAGGCGCGCTACGGCCGACCGCTGCCGCATTCGTCCCGCTGAGCTGGACGACGTCCCGGCGGTCCACGCGATCGAGCAAAGCGTGTTCGCCGATCCGTGGTCTACGCAAGACTTCCGCGACTGCGTTTCGTCTGATGCCCTGTTCTACGTCGCCGAGACGGCGGACAGGAGTGGCGTGGCGGGTTACGTCGTCGCGCTCGACGCTGCCGACGAGGGCGAGATTTTGAATCTCGCAGTCGCACCGGGCGGGCGGCGTCACGGATTGGGACGCGCTCTGGTGGAAGACATTCTCGACACGCTGGCGGAACGGGGGGTGCTGCACGTGTATCTCGAGGTCCGCGAGTCGAACGCCCCGGCCCGCTCCCTTTACGCGGCGCAGGGGTTCAAGGAGGTAGGTCGCCGGGAGGGGTATTACCGGCGGCCGGTGGAGGACGCCATCGTGCTAAGACGTGATGCATAACTTCGGTACAAGTGGCGTATCTTTGGTTGACAGAATGACTTGCGATTTATATAGTGTGTGGCACCCTTGGGCCCAACCCGCTTCATCGTCGGAGGTTGTTGTGAGCCGCAGTCTCAATAAGGTCCAGCTCATCGGGAATCTGGGGGCCGATCCCGAGGTGCGCAGCACGAATAATGGTTCCCGTGTGGCCACCCTCTCCGTGGCAACCAGCCGGCAGTGGACGGGGAATGGGGGGGAGAAGCAGGAAAAGACGGAGTGGCACAGGGTTATCTGCTGGAATAACAAGGGCTCCGGCCTCGCCGATGTCGCCGAGAAGTACCTGAAGAAGGGCGACAAGGTCTATATCGAGGGACGGATCGAGTACCGGACCTGGGAAGATCGCGAGAAGCAGACGCGCTACGTCACCGAGATCATCGCGCGCGAGTTGATCATGCTGGGATCCCGTGGTGGTGCCCCGCCCGCTCCCGCCGGCGTTGGTGCAGGCAAGGCCGCCGCCGAGAGCGGGGGCAAGACCGCAGAGTCGCTCGACGCGTTCCCGGAGGCGCTGGATGAGGAGGACGACGATCTGCCATTCTAGCCGCATTGTAGTTCTAGCCCTGGCGGCGGTGACGCTGTCGTGGCGAGTCCTGCCGGCGCAGGACACCACGCAGGTACCACAGGATACGACGCAGTTCCAGCCCGACACGACGCAGGCCACCGCCTTCCAGGGGCAAGTTCCCACGAGTCACACGGTCTCACGCGGTGAGACTTTGTGGTCCATCGCACAGATGTACTTCAGCGATCCATTGCTGTGGCCGGAGATCTACCGTCTCAACACCAACGTCGTCGAAGATCCGCATTGGATCTATCCCGGTGAGGTGCTGAATCTCGCGCCGCTGTATGCGGTAGCGCCGGGCGATACCGCGGTTGTCATCGCGCAGGACACGACCCCGGCTGCCGCCGACACCATCGTACGGGTCCCCGGCGATACGAGCATCGCGGTCGTGCCGCTCGACACGATCCCGCTGGATACGATTCCGACCGACACGGCGCAGGTCTTCGTCGAGGCGCCGCCGCCGGCGATCGTGGAAACGAACGAGACGATCTTCGATCGCCGCCGCACGAATCGCCAGATCGTCCAGGACGTGCTGCGGGCGTACACGAACCAACCGTACCATCCGCTGCGCGCGGGGGAGTTCTACGCCGCGGGTTTCTTGAGCGAGAACGAGCGGTTGCCGTGGGGTCAGGTGCTCGGCGCCACCGCCCCGCCCGCCATCCACCGGCTGTCCGAGCGCACCTCCGCGACGATGTTCCAAGAGGTCTCGATTCGGCCGCCGCGCAACGCGTCGTATCATGTCGGCGACTCGTTGCTGCTCGCCCGGATCGATCGGGTGCTCGAGTTCGGCCGCTGGGGCCAGGTGATCGTCCCGGTCGGGATCGCGCGCGTCACCTCCGTCGAGGAGCGGCAGGTGCTCGGGGAAGTCGTCGCGCAGTTCGACCGGATTCATGACGGCTCGCTCGCGATGCCGCTCGAGCCGTTCCGTGATCCCGGGCAGGTGCGCCCCGTCCCCGTCGAGCAAGGCCTCGTCGGAAAGCTTCTCGCCCCGCGCGATGACCGCGTCATCGCCGGCGCACAGCAGTACTTCTTCATCGACAAGGGCCGCAGGGACGGCGTTACGCCGGGCGACGTGTTCGAAGTGTATAAACCGGCGCAGGGCTATGCGGGCGCGCCGTCGGAGCAGATACGGGCCGTGATGATGATTGTGCACACGCGCGAACGTTCCGCGACCGGCCTGCTGCTCCAGATTGTTCACCCCGGACTGGATCGGGATCTACCGGTACGACTGATCAGGAAGATGCCTTCCTAAAGGGCGGCCGGGCGTCCGGTCACGGGCCCGGCCGAGATCTGCCGTGATTGTCACTCTGCATCTCGTAGCTCTGGCGCTCTACGCAATGGCGACCGCGCTGGCGCTTGCGCCGTTCGTGGGCTTCCGGTCAACTCCCCGTGCGCTCGCGATCGCGCTCCCATGCGCCGGTGCCGCCGCGCATGTCGTCGCGGTCTCGCAGCTGACGCTGGTAGGCTTGGGGCCGGCACTGTCGATGCTGGCGTTCTGTCTCGTGCTGCTGCAGCTCGCCAGCGAGCGGCTGTTACGCGGTTCCGCCGTTTCCTTCTTTGCGGCACCGCTCGCCACCGGCCTCGTTGGCCTCGCGATTCTCAGCGGTCTGACGCCGGGGGAGACCGCGGCCAGTCGCAACACCTGGTTCGTTTTGCATGTCGCGCTGAGTGCCCTGGGACTCGCACTGATGGCGCTGGCCTTCATCGCCGCGGCGCTCTACCTGCTTCAGTTTCGAGAGCTGAAGGCCCGCCGGTTTGGTCAGGTGTTTCAGCTCTTTCCGCCGCTGGAGCGGCTCGACCAGCTCAATCGGTTCGCCCTCGTGGCCGGTTTCCCCGCGCTGACACTCGGTCTGCTGCTCGCCCTGGGCTACGGCGCGCGCTTTTCGGGCGCGGAGGGAGTGGGCCTGCAAGTCGCGAAGGCACAGCTTGTGTGGGGCATCTTCACGTGGGTCGTGCTGGCGTGGGCGGTGTGGGTCCGCGTGGTGCGCCATTGGGCGGGCCGCCGCGCCGCGGTCGCCAGCATCGCCGGCTTCTCCGCCGTGCTGCTCGTGTACGTCGCGCTGAAGCTCGTTCAGCCGGGCGCCGAACGATTCCTGTGACGGGTCACAGCGGGATGAGCATCAAGGTCCTGGGCGTCAATCATCGGACTGCGCCGCTCGATGTGCGGGAGCGCTTCGCGCACGGGGCGCACGAGGTGCCGGGCGCGCTCGCGCGCGTGATGGCGGCGGGCGCGAGTGGTGGCGTGCTGCTCTCCACGTGCAACCGCACGGAGTTCTATCTCGTGGCGGACGACGAGCCGGCGCTGGAGACGGTCTGGTCGCTGCTCGGCGAACGCCTTTCGGCCGCGCCCGCCGGCGGAGCGCGCGCGTACGGCTACATCGCCCGTGACCGTGATGCCGTGCGGCACCTGTACCGCGTCTCCTCGGGGCTCGATTCGATGATCCTGGGAGAGTCCCAGATTCAGGGACAGGTGCGCGAAGCGTGGGAAGCGTCCCGCGCCCAGGCCGGTCCCGTGTTGCACCGGCTGTTTCAGACCGCGTTGCACGTCGGAGCGCGTGTCCGCACCGAGACGGGTCTCGGCATGGGCACCGCGTCCGCGGCTTCGGCCGGTGTCCAAGTCGCGGGAAAGATCTTCGGCGAGCTCGCCGGCCGCAGCGCCCTGATTCTCGGCGCCGGAGACATGGCGGAGCTGGCCGCGACGTGCCTCAGCGATCAGGGCGTGCAGATCACGCTGGTCGCGAACCGGACGCACGAGCGGGCGCGCGCGATCGCGGAGCGGCTCGGAGGCCGGGCCGTGTCGCTCGAGGAGGCGTGGGCGCACTTTGCGACGACCGACATCGCTCTCTGTTCGACCGCGGCGCCGCACGCGGTGGTTACCTGGGAACGCGTTGGCGCGGTGATCGGCGAACGCCGTGGCCGGCCGCTCTGTATCCTCGATCTCGCGGTGCCACGCGACGTCGATCCCGCCGTCGCGCAAATCGAGAACGTGTTCTTGTACGACGTGGACGACCTGCAGACGGTCGCGGCGCAGGCGACCGCGCGGCGTCGCGATGAGATCCCCGCCGCCGAGCGCATCGTCGAAGAGGAGACCGATCTCTTCTGGGCCTGGTACGGGGGCCTGGGCGTCGTGCCGACGATCAAAGCGCTGCGCGGCAGCATGGACGCGCTGCGTGTTGCCGAGCTGGATCGCGCGCTGCGTCAGCTTGGGCACTTGAGTCCCGAGGATCGCGCGCGCGTGGAGCAATTCAGCCAGTCGCTGTTGAACAAGTTCCTGCATCAACCCACGGTGGCCCTGAAAGCGGCGGCGGAAGAGGGCCGGGGGTACGGCCTGCTGGAGGCGGTGCGCCGGCTCTTCGGAATGGAGCCACGCGAGTGACGAAAGCGCGCATCCTCGTGACGGGCGGGGCAGGGTACATCGGCAGCGTCATCGTAGACCAGCTTCTCGAACGCGGCCTGAGCGTGGTCGTGCTCGACGATCTGAGCACCGGTCACCGGGCCGCCGTCGCGCGGGGTGCCGGTCTCATTCAGGGAGGAGTGGGAAACCGGGAGCTCGTGGAGTCGATCCTCGAGCGGGAGCACATCGGGGCCATCATCCACATGGCTGCCTTTGCCCTTGTGCCGGAATCAGTTGCGCAGCCTCAGAAGTATGTGACCAACAATGTGACGGCCGCCCGTGTACTGTTGGAGGCGGCCGGCAGGGCCGGGGTCCGCCGCTTCGTCTTTTCGTCTTCATGCGCCGTCTACGGCCACCCGGCGACGATTCCGATTGCCGAGGATTCGGCGCTCACACCGGTGAACCCGTACGGCGAGACGAAGCGGGATTTCGAGCGTTTGCTCGCGCAGTATGCTCCGAGTCAGGGGATCGAGGTGGTGAGCCTGCGCTACTTCAACGCCTCGGGCGCAACCGAGAAACGGGGAGAAGCTCACGACCCGGAGACGCATCTGATACCGAATGTTCTCGCGGCAGCGATGGGAAAGCGGCCGGCCGTGGAGGTCTTCGGCACCGACTATCCGACGGCTGACGGCACCGCGGTCCGGGACTACGTCCACGTCGCCGATATCGCCGACGCGCACGTGCGGGCGTTGGACGCGAAGCTCGATGCACGCGCGCCCGTCGCCGTGAACCTCGGCACAGGCACGGGCCGATCGGTCCGCGAGGTCGTGGACGCCGCGCGGCGCGTGACGCGGAAGTCCGTGCCGATCAGCGAGCAGCCACGGCGGCCCGGCGATCCGCCGGCGCTGGTGGCGGCCGTGGGGCGCGCCGCCCAGGTCCTGGGCTGGCGCGCGGTGCAGTCGAGTCTCGAGAAGATCCTGGAGAGCGCGTGGCGTTGGCATCAAACACACCCGCACGGATACCGAGGAGGCTAGGGTGTTGTTACAAGTACGAGGGGCAATCCCCACGACGCCGTGGGAGCTGGTGCTCACGTCCAGCCGCGAAACGCAGTTCGTGCTGGCGGTGCTCGCCGTCTTCTCACTCGTGTCGTGGTATCTCATCGTCCTCAAGTGGTGGCAATTCCGCCGCATGCGGCAGCTCGGTGACCGCTTCCTCGCCGAGGTCGAGAAGGCCTCGCGCCTCGAGGACGCGTATCACGCCGCCATGCGGCTGCCGCCGTCGCCCTACAATCGCCTGCTGCGCGAGGGCGTCCACTTTTTCTCCGAGCTCAAGCCCGGCACGCTGAAAGCGGGCGCGGTGCTACCGAATCCCGCAGTGCAAACGTCGTCCGCGACGCTGTCGACGACGCAGCTCGAGGCGCTGCGCATGGTGCTCGCGAAGGAAGTGGCCGCCGAGCGTGATGCGGCCGCGCGATTCATTCCATGGCTGGCGACGTTCGGCTCCGTGAGTCCGCTGCTCGGTCTGCTCGGCACGGTGCTCGGCGTGATGGACGCGTTCATCGGGATCGCCGTCGGGGGATCGGGAAACATCGCGGCCGTCGCGCCCGGCGTGGCGGAAGCGCTGGTGACGACGGTCGGCGGGCTCGCCGTGGCCGTTCCCGCCGTCATGGCCTACAACATCTTCGTCAATCGTCTGGGTCTGTTCGCCGGCGAGCTCGAGGGCTTTGCCCAGGAGATCATCGGCACCCTGGCTCGGGAAGGACGGATCTAATGGCCGGACTCCTCGGCGGGGGGGGCGGGGGGGGCGGGGGGGGACTGCGGGGTCACGGGGAGCTGCCCCTCAACGCCGACATCAACGTCACGTCGCTCGTGGATGTCGCGTTCGTGCTGCTCATCATTTTCATGATCACAGCGCCCATCATGCAGGGCGGCGTGGACGTCCGGTTGCCGCGGGCGCAGGTTCGCGCCATCGAACCCAAGCAGGGGCTGATCGTGACGGTGGACAGCGATGGCCGGATCTATCTCGATCAGGCGGCCCTCTCGTACGACGACTTCCTAGCCACGTTTCCCGCCTTCGTGCGAACGAAACGGCCTACGGGGGTGTATCTGCGGGCCGATGGCCGTGTCCCGTATGGCCGAGTCGTGCAGGTGCTGGCGGTGATCCGCGGGGCCGGCGTGCAGGATGTGGGACTCGTAGCCGAACCGGAGACGATCAATAGATGAAACGCAGGAGGGGTCTCGCGGAACCTGTCGGCTTGGCGGTCGTGGGGTCATTCGTGATCCATGTATTCGCGATTGCCATGCTGGTGAGCTCGACCGCCGGTGCCAAGCGGCTCCCGCCGACCTACACGGTTCGGCTGATCGCTGCTCCCGCCGCCGATCTCGAGGCGCGCAAGGCGCCCGAGGCGTTCGAGCGGCCGGCGGAAGAAAAACCAGCGCCGCTGCCGGCCGCGAAGACCCCGCGCAGTACCGTGTCGCGTGCGACGCCGCCGCCCACGCGCGATCAAACGAAGCGCGAGGCTGCGCCTCGTACCACGCCGACGACGCAGCCGTTGCCTGGCGAGCGGCCATCCACGGGCAACGACATCGCCACGGTCAGCACCGAGGGCGTTGCATTTCCGTTCCCCGAGTACCTGCAGAACATCGTGTCGCAGGTGTTACGGCGCTGGCAGCGGCCCGGACAAAGCACGCCCCTGGAAGCGGAGGTTTCCTTTTTTGTGCATCGCGACGGTTCCGTGACGGATCTCCAGTTCATCAGGCGCTCGGGCAACTTCGCGTTCGATCTCGAAGCGCAGGGAGCCGTCGAGGAGGCTGGGCGGTTTCGGGCGTTCGGTGGGCTGCCCGACGGATGGACGGCTGACGTCTTGTTCGTGCGGTTCTATTTCTCGGGGCAGAGACAATGACGGCCAGACGGCCGGACGGCCGGACGGCCGGTATTGTCGTAGCGCTGTTACTGGCCGTCGGGCCGTCGGGCCGTCCGGCCGCCGCCCAAGACACAAGCGCCATCGATCGCGGCGTCCGCATCGGCATCATCTATCGGCCGGGTGTGCGGCCGGGCATGGTGATGTTGCCGCGCACCGGGGGTGGGACCGGGCTCGATTCCGTGCGCGCGATCGTGGCGCGCGATATCGACCACAGCGATCGCTTCGAGATCATCACGCTCCCGGGCGGCGATTCGATCCGGCTGACCGCGGCCCCGACCACCCAGCGGAGTACGCCGTCGCGGCGCTCATCGTCCGCCGGCACGTCCGGCAGGGCGCAGGCCGCGACCGGCTCCTTGAACTATCCCCTGTATCAAGCGCTGGGCGCGGATTTCGCGCTCGATATCACGCGCGCCGGCGATACGACGGTCGCCACGGTGCACGATATTGCGGCGTCCAGCATCCGGCGCACCGTCCGCGTCAATCTGCCGGTGGTCGGCAGCCCCGATTTCCGACAGGCTGTCCATCGACTGGCCGACCACGTGGTGCTGGCGGCGGTCGGGACGGCCGGAATCGGAGCAACCCGCGTGTTGTTCGTCCGGGACGGTAAGGTGTATCAGATCGATCAGGACGGCGCCGAGCAGAAGCTCGTGTCCTCGACGAACAGGCAGGCGATGTCGCCCGCCTGGAGCGCGGACGGCCGGCAATTCGCGTACATGGAATTCCAGTCGGGAAAGGGGTGGCTCTTTCTGCAGGAGATGGCCACGGGAAAACGCATCCCGGTCTCGACGACCGGCACGGCGCTCGATTTCACGCCCGCCTTTTCGCCTGACCAGCAGACGATGGTCTTCAGCCGCGCAACGGAGGAAGGCACCGATCTGTACTCGATTAACATCAAGAGGAACTGTTGTTTACAGCGCTTGACCGTAGGCCGCTTTTCAGACAACTTGTCGCCGACCTTCAGCCCTGACGGGCAGCGTATAGCTTTCGTATCGACGCGCCCGGGCCTGCCGCAGATCTATGTCATGGCGGCAGACGGAACGGACCAGCAGTTGTTCGCGCCCTTTGATTACGGGGTGACCGGTTCGTCCAACGCTCCGGAGTGGTCGCCCGACGGGCAGTCGGTGGCGTTTCACCGGGATGTGGCGGGCACACTGCAGGTGTTCGTGTTGGACGTGCGTACGCGCACGGTTCGACAGCTCACCTCGGTGGGACGCAACGAGGATCCCAGTTGGGCCCCCGACAGCCGTCATCTTGCTTTTGTGTCCGACCGGTCGGGCTACCGCCAGTTGTGGATCATCGATCTCGACACCGGTCGAATTCGGCCGCTGCTCCAGCAGAGCGGCGCGCGTTTGCCGGCTTGGTCTCCACGGCTTTCGGAGGCTCCTTCAACAACCCCCTGATCGGAGAGATAGGATGAAATCGGTAACGTGGCTCGTCGTGCTCGGCCTGAGCCTCGCCACAGTGGCCAGCTCATGCGGCGGCAATCCGGCCCCGCAGAATCCGACACCCAACCAGGATTCGCTTGCGGCAGCCGAGCGGGAGCGCGCGGAGGCGGAAGCCGCGGCGCAGGCCGAGCGCGATCGCCTGGCCCGCGAGGAAGCGGAACGCATCGAGGCGCAGCGCAGGGCTGATTCCGCCGCCGCTGCCGCACGCGGGTCCGAGGAAGTCCGCAACACGCTGGCCGCGATGATCCACTTCGACCTCGACCGGTCGAACATCCGTCCCGACGACATGGGGGCGCTCGATCAGAAGGTCGCAATTCTGCAAGCGAACCCCGATCTGCGGATCCGCATCGGCGGTCACTGCGACGAGCGCGGTTCCGACGAGTACAACCTCGCCCTCGGCAACCGCCGCGCCCAGTCCACGAAGCAGTATCTCGTGAGCCACGGGATCGATGCGAGCCGCATCGAGACGCAATCGTGGGGCGAAGAGCGGCCGCAGGTGGACGGCCACGACGAGAGCGCGTGGTCGCAGAACCGGCGCGCCGAGTTCGAAGTGACGAGCGGTGGTGACAACCTCCGCCGTCCGTAGCGCGCTCGTCCTGGCACTGGGGCTCACCGCCGGCTGTGCCCTCAAAGGGGACGTCCGGAAGGTCGAGCTCCAGGTCCAGGCGTTGAAGGCCGACCTCGCCAAGAGTGACGCGGCGCGGGCGGCGGAACGGGACAGTACCCTGGCCGCCATCCGCCTGCTGCAGCAGGCGCTGAGCACGCAGCAGTCCTATCTCGTGCAGATGCGCGGCGACCTGCGAACCGAGCTGCTGTCGGTGCAGCAACAGCTCCAGGCGGTGCAGGAGTTGAGCGGCCTGAGCCAGCAGCGGATCACCGAGCTGCGGTCGCGGATCGAATCGCGCCAGCAGCAACAGGATCCGAGCAACCCGGGCGTTCCCGTCGGCCCGTCGGGCAACCCCGCCGGACCGGGTCCCGATCAGATGTACGAGGTCTCACTGCAGCAATACCGGCGCGGCAGTCTCGCGACGGCTCGACTGGGGTTCCGCGATTTCTTGCGGGTGTATCCCACCCATGAGCGGGGGGCCGACGCGCTGTACTATATCGGCGAAAGCTTCGAGCAGGCGGCACCCGATTCCTCCGCGGCGGTGTACGATCAACTCGTGCGATCCTATCCCAATTCGCCGCGCGCGCCGTCGGCGCTGTATAAGCTGGGCCTGCTCGCCGAGCAGCGAGGGGACCGCACGTCGGCGCGCACCTTCTACTCCCGGGTGATCGCGGGCTATCCCCGCTCCCCCGAGGCCGATCTCGCGCGGCAAAATCAGCAACGCCTCCGCCCCTAGCCGGCGCCCTCTAGCCGTACCCCAACCATGACTCCGCGCGGTGAGATGCCGTTTCTCGACCATCTCGAGGAGCTGCGTTGGCGCATCCTCTGGAGCCTGCTGGCGGTTCTCGTGGGCACCGCCGTCGGCTGGTGGCTGCTCGATCGCATCGACATCATCGAAGTGCTCAAGCGCCCGATCGCTCCGTACCTCCCGGGCGGGCGGCTCACCTTCACGAGTCCGGCCGAGCCGTTCATGCTCACGTTGAAGGTGGCGTTCGCGCTCGGCTGCCTGCTGGCGTCGCCGGTCGTCATCTATCAGATCTGGGCATTTCTCGCCCCCGCGCTGTACGAGCGCGAGAAGCGCCTGATCGTGCCGGCGCTCGCCGTCGGCGTCGTGCTGTTCCTGGGTGGCGCGATTGCCTGTTACGAATGGCTGCTCCCCGCCGCGCTGAGGGTGCTGCTGAACTTCCAGCGCACCGATCTGACCGCGATGATCACGATCGACCGCTATTTCGGGATGGCGATCCCGTTCGTGATCGGCTGTGGTCTCGTCGCCGAGCTGCCGCTGGTCGTGACGATTCTGGCATCGCTCGGCATCGTGACGCCGCAGTTTCTCAAGCGCCAGCGGCGTTTTGCGATCGTGATCGCGGCGTTCCTGGCCGCGCTGCTGACCCCGCCGGATGCCGTCTCGATGCTGTTGATGCTCGGGCCCTTGCTGCTGCTGTACGAGGTCAGCATCTGGTGCGCCTGGGTGGCCAGCCGGCGGCGCGCGCGGCGCATCGCGGCGGCGACGGTCGTGGCGCTCCTGCTGGGGGGAGGCGCCGGATCGCTCCACGCGCAGAATCCCCCTCCGGCTCCGCCCCCGCCGCCCGCGCGACCGGTCGTCCGCGACACCAGCCGCGCCGTGCGGACACCGGCCTACCCCGATACCAGCCGCGGGCAGAGCGTCGATACGGCGACCGCGCGGAAAATGGGTCTGCCGACCGCGCCGACACGCTCGTTCCCTGCCGCCGATCGCGTCATCGACTCGCTCCTCAAGCTCGAAGGGTTTCGCGTCACCCGATATGTCGCGGAAACGCTGGTGGTCGAAGGGGACAGCCAGACGATCTTCCTCCGCCGGGAAGCGTTCGTGGAGCGCGAGGGCACGCAGCTCGAGGCTGACTCGATTCGCTATCACGAAGCCAGCTGCCGGCTCGATGCCGCGGGTGAGCCGCATCTGTTCGACCAGGGGACGGTGCTTGTCGGGGAAGGGATGCGCTACGACACCTGCGTACGCCGCGGCACCGTCCGCGACGCGCTCACCGATTTCCAGCAGGGCGGCGCCAAGTGGTACGTGCGCGGCGATATCGCGGCCGATTCGGGGAACAGGCGCGTCTACGTCCATAAAGCCGAATTCACATCGGATCCGCAGCCCGTGCCCGACTATCACTTCTCCGCCGGCCAGGTCAAATGGATCAACAAGCGCACGATGGTGGCGCGGCCGGCGGTGCTGTACGTGCGCGACGTCCCCATCATGTGGCTGCCGTTCATCTTCCAGGACATCAGAGGTGGGCGGCGCAGCGGACTCATCTTTCCGCGGTTCGGTCTGAACGATCTGGTGCGCCCGACGCGCAACTACTCGCGCCACATCACCGACCTCGGCTACTACTTCGTCGTCAATGATTACCTGGATGTGCTCTTCACCGGCGACTGGTTCTCCGGGCGCTACGTCCAGGTGCACGGCCAGGCGCAGTATCGCTGGATCGACCGTTTCATGCAGGGCCGGTTGACGTACAGCCGCATGGCGCAGCTGGATCAGTCCGCGAACAACACCCAGCTCGGCTGGAATCATTCGCAGCGCTTCAATGCGACGACCGATTTCAATGCCAGTGTCAACTACGCGACCAGCGGCCGGGTCATCCAGCGGAATTCGCTCGACCCCTATCTGGTGACGGCGACGATGGGCTCGAACGCGTCCTTCAACAAGCGGTTCTCGTGGGGCACGTTCAACATCGGAGGGACCCGGCGACAGGACTTGTCGACGGACCACATCGATCAATCATTCCCCGTCATCAACTTGACGCCGACGACCGTGACCCTCGCGCCATGGCTCACCTGGTCGCCCGCATTCAGCTTCAGCAACGCGCAGTCGTTTCATAATCCGCAGACCGTGCTCGTGCCCCCGCCCCCCGGTGATACGACCGCCGATACGCTGCACCAGTTTTCGGGCGACCGCGCCACGAACATCTCGTTCCAGACCCCGATTCGCGTCGGGCGCTGGAATTGGTCCAACAACATCACGATCTCTGATGTGTCGTCCAACGCCCGCGAGGAGTTTCTGCTGCCGGACAGCGCGGGCGGCGTGCGGCGCGTGTTGTTCAGCCAGACGTACGAAACGAGAGTCGATTGGAGCACCGGGATCAACCTGCCGCCCCTGTTTACGGGCACGTGGAAACTCCAGCCCGGCGTATCGATCGTGAACACCACCAGCGCCGGCCCCTTCATGCTGCGCAATCAGTTTTCGGGCGGCGAGTTCGTGCAGCAGGGGAAACGGCTGGCGTTCACCATGAGCGCCACGCCCACATTCTTCGGCTTCTTCCCGGGTTTTGGTCCGCTGGCGCGCATCCGCCATTCCATTTCGCCGCTGCTGAGCTATCAGTACGCGCCGGGCGCCGAGGTGCCGGGTGCGTACGCGCGCGCGCTCGATCCGACTGGACGCAATCCGAACACTCGCAGCGATCCACAGCAGACCATCAGCCTGGGCCTGTCACAGAATTTCGAAGCGAAGCTGAAGCCGGCAGCAGGCGACACGGCGGCCGAACGAGAGCCCCGCAAGATCAAGCTGCTGAGCATCAACACCAGCGCGATCAGTTACAACTTCGAGCAGGCCAAGCAGCCGAACAGCGTCGGCTGGCAGACGTCAACGCTCAGCAACACGTTCTTGTCGGATCTGCTCCCTGGATTCCAGCTGGGGATCGTTCACGACCTGTGGAAGGGGGGACGCGTCGGAAGCGATTCGGCGACGTTCGATCCGTTCCTCACGAGCGTCAACGCGTCGTTTCAGGTCACGCCCGCGACGCTGGCGGGTCTCGGCCGGATGTTCGGCCTCAGCC
>JBOHSJ010000085.1:0-16208 GCA_050733035.1 Gemmatimonadales bacterium
GCGGAAGGCATCATCGCAGCGGAGCAGGCGCAGCACGTGCTGGTGATAGCTGCGGAGAAACTCACCAGCATCATGGACTGGAGCGATCGCACGACGGCGGTGTTGTTCGGCGACGGCGCCGGCGCCACCATCGTGCGCGGTAGCACGAACGGTCGCGGCATCCTCTCGACCTACCTGAAATCGGACGGCACGCTGGCCGAGTTGTTGTACCGGCCGGGCGGCGGCGCGACGCATCCGCCGAGTGAGGAGCTGCTCAAGGATCACAGCTATTACATCAAGATGGCCGGCCGCGAGGTCTTCAAGGCCGCCGTCCTCTCCATGGCCGATGCGTGTGATCATGCGCTCGAGCGCGCGGGCCTGACGGCCGGCGACATCGATCTCCTCATTCCGCATCAGGCCAACATCCGCATCATCGAAGCCACCGCGAAACACGCCGGCATGCCGATGGACAAGGTCTACGTGAACGTCGACCGCTTCGGCAACACATCCGCCGCATCCATCGCCATCGCCCTCGACGAAGCGGTGAAGTGCGGCCGGCTGCAGCCGGGCATGAAAGTGATGTTCTGCGCGTTCGGCGCCGGCTTCACCTGGGGTAGCATGGTTGTACGGTGGTAAGCACCATCTGGCTGTGCCCCGGTCAGGGCGCGCAAAGAGTCGGCATGGGCAAGGATCTGGCGGAGCGCTTTCCGGAAGCCCGCGATACGTTCTCGACGATCGACGCCGCCCTCGGGGTTCCGCTGTCCGGGATCATGTTCGAAGGCCCGGAAGACGAGCTCACCGCGACCCAGAACGCGCAGCCTGCCATTCTCGCGCACACCGCCGCCGTCTTCGCCGTCGTCGGCGCCAAAGTCGCCGGCGCGGTAGCGGCAGCCGCGGGGCATTCGCTCGGCGAATACTCGGCGTATGTCACCGCGAACGCCCTCGACGCAGCGGAGGCGGCGAAGCTCGTGCGCCGCCGCGGGGAGCTGATGCAGCAAGCGGGGGACGAGCGGCCGGGCACAATGGCCGCGGTCCTCGGGCTCGCCACGAGGGAAGTGGAAGCGGCCTGCGAGGAAGCGTCGCAGCAAGCGAGTGTCGCCGTGGCCGCGAACATCAACGCACCCGATCAGACCGTGATTTCGGGCGATCCCGACGCCGTGACCCGCGCCGGCGACGCGTGCAAGAAGCGGGGCGCGAAACGCGTGATTGCGCTCAACGTGAGCGGCGCGTTTCACTCGCCGTTGATGGGTCCCGCGAAGAACCATCTGCAGCTCGCGCTCGAGCGCGCCGCATTTCGCGATCCTGCGTTTCCCGTCGTCGCCAACGCCACCGCTGAAACCGTGAAAGACGCAGGCCGCGCCCGCCGGCTGCTCGCCGATCAACTCACCGCGCCGGTACGTTGGGTAGAATGCATGGAGCACGCGGCCCGCGTGGGTGGTGCGGATGCACGTTTCGTCGAAATCGGCCCTGGCGCGGTGCTCGCGGGCCTCTTGAAGCGAATCGTACCCCAAGCGAACGTGGTCAGCCTGGGAACGGCGGATGAGGTGACCAACTTCATGGAAGCGGCGTGACTGGGGATCGGATGCAATTGGATCTCACGGGAAAAGTCGCGCTCGTGACGGGCGGGACACGGGGGATTGGGCACGATATTTGTCGCGCCTTCATCGACGCGGGCGCCAAGGTGGCGCTGTGTTCGCGCGACGGCGCGGCGGCCGAGCAGGCGGCGCGCGCCTTCGGCGAGGGGACGCGCGGCTACGCCTGCGACGTCGGCGTGAGCGGCCAGGCGGAAGCCTTTGCCAAGGCGGTCGAGAAGGACTTCGGGCAGATCGACGTCCTCGTCAACAATGCCGGCTTCACCAAGGACAACCTGCTGTTTCTGCTGAGCGAAGCGGACTGGGACTCTGTCGTGGATACGAACCTGAAGGGTACGTTTCTGATGACCAAGTACGCGGCGCGGGGAATGATCAAGCGGCGCTGGGGGCGGGTCATCAACATTACGAGCGTGGTGGGGCTGAACGGCAACAAGGGGCAGTCGAACTACTCCGCGTCCAAAGCCGGCATCATCGGCTTCACCAAATCGGTGGCGAAGGAGCTCGCCTCGCGCAACGTGCTGGTGAACGCCATCGCGCCGGGTTACATCGAGACGGAGCTGACGCGGGGCATCACCCCGGACGCCAAGCAGTACTTCCTGGACAACATTCCGCTGGGGCGGCTGGGAAATGGCTCCGACATCGCAGCCGCCGTCCTCTTTCTCGCCTCCGACTTAGCCAGCTACATTACGGGACAGGTGCTGGTCGTCGATGGCGGGATGGTGATGTGAGCAGGCCTACCTTCGCTGAGGGTTACCCATGGCAATGGACATGAAGCAGCTCGAGGAGAAGGTCAAAGACATCATTGTCGAAGAGCTGGGGGTGGAGCGCGACAAGCTCACCAACGACGCGAGCTTCATGGAAGACCTGGGCGCCGACAGTCTCGACACGGTCGAGCTCGTCATGGCCTTCGAGAAGGAATTCGACATCGATATCCCGGACGAAGAGGCGGAGAAGCTCCGTACCGTCGGGGCGGCGATGAGCTACCTCCACGACAAGATGGGCAAAGGCAAATAGGGGTGGCCCACCGGCGGGTGGCAGTTACGGGGATGGGGCTCGTGACGCCTGTCGGGAACGACGTCGCGAGCACCTGGGCCGCCCTCGTCGAGGGACAGTCGGGGGCGGGTCCCATCACGCGCTTCGACTCCACCCAGCTGCCGGTGCATTTCGCGTGCGAGGTGAAGGGGTACGACCCCCTGCAGTACATCGATAAGAAGGAAGCGCGCCGCTACGATCTGTTTTCCCAGTTCGCGATGGGCGCGGCGGTGCAAGCCGTTCGCGACTCCTGCCTCGAGAAGAGCCCGCTCGACCCCAAACGCATCGGCGTGATCATCGGCACCGGGACCGGCGGGATCGCGACGTTCGAAGAGAACATGCGGACCTTCATCGAGAAGGGGCCGGGCCGCGTGTCGCCGTTCTTCGTCCCGATGTTCATGGCGAATGTGGCGTCCGCGATCGTGTCGATGCGCTACGGCTTCCAGGGACCGAACTACTGCACCGTCTCGGCCTGCGCTTCGTCCGGTCATGCGCTGGGGGACGCGTTCGATCTCATTCGCGAGAACAAGGCCGACGTGATGGTCGCGGGAGGATCGGAGGCGGCGATCACCCCGCTCGCGCTCGCGAGCTTCGCCAACATGAAGGCGTTGTCGGAGCGCAACGACGATCCCAAGACCGCGAGCCGGCCGTTCGACAAGGATCGCGACGGGTTTGTGATGGGCGACGGCGCCGCGGTGGTGATCCTCGAGGAGTGGGAGCGGGCCAAGGCGCGAGGCGCGAAGATCGTCGCTGAGCTGGTGGGCTACGGCGCCACGGCCGACGCGCACCACATCACCGCGCCCGCGCCCGACGGCTCCGGCGCGCAGGAAGCGATGCGCCTGGCGATGCAATCGGCCAACATCCGGCCCGAGGAAGTCGGCTACATCAACGCGCACGGCACCTCGACGCCCCATGGCGACGCGGCCGAGACGAACGCCGTGAAGGCGGTGTTCGGCGACCACGCGCGCAAGCTGATCTTCGGCTCGACCAAATCGATGACCGGGCACCTGCTGGGCGCCGCCGGGGCGTTCGAGTTCGCGATCTGCGCGCTCGCACTGCAAAACGGCGTCATCCCGCCCACGATCAACCAGTTCAATGCCGATCCCGCCTGCGACCTGGACTCGGCGCCGAACAAATCCGTGCAGCGGCAGTTTGACATGGCGCTCTCCAACTCGTTTGGATTCGGTGGACACAATGTGACACTGGCGGTGCGCCGGGCGGCATCGTGAGCGCGCGCGCGATTCTGCGCGCATGCATCGTCGCCTCCGTCTTCACGGCAGCCTGTGGGGATCCCTCCGAGCCGCGGCTCCCCGGATTCTCGGTCAGCCCGGGGACGCAGTGGAGCGGCGACACCATCACGATTCGCTCTCGCTATTTTGTTGATCGCAATCCACTCCCAGTACAGCTCCTGGTCGGCGCCGCGACGCCATCGTCCCTCGCCATGGTCGTGTACCGCGCCAGCACGCTCGAGCTGCTGGGGATTCTGCCAACCCCTGACGCCTGTCCCGATATGCAAGCCGGTCCCTGCTTCTCGGGCGTGGTGAGCGTCGACGACGCCCACGATCGCGCGTACATCGTGACACCGGGCGATCCAACACCGATTTGGACGTTCGCGCTCCTGCCATGAAACCGCGCGATCCCGCACTCCCGCCCATAGCGCAAAAGGTCGAGCGTGGCGAGCGGCTGACGCGCGAGGACGGCCTCGCGCTGTTTGCTTCTCCCGATCTGCTGACGATCGGCCGGCTCGCCGATCTCGCCAACCAGCGCAAGAACGGCAATCGGGTCCACTTCGCGGCGAACCAGCACATCAACCCGACCAACGTCTGCATCCTGCGCAACACCTGCGTGTTCTGCTCGTTCGCCCGGATGCCCAAGGAAGACGGCCATTACACCCGCAGCCTCGAGGAAGTGTTCGCGGAGGCGGACGCGGCGCGCGACAACCCGACGCGGGAGTTCCACATCGTCGGTGGGCTGCATCCCAAGCTGAAGCTCTCGTACTACACGGACATGTTTCGCGGCCTGAAGCAGCGCCATCCGCAGGTGATGATCAAAGCGCTGACCGCGGTCGAGGTGGCGCACCTGGCACGGATCGAGGGAATGAGCACGCGTGACGTCCTGCGCGCGATGAAGGACGCAGGGGTCAGTACGTTGCCCGGAGGCGGCGCCGAGGTGTTTTCACCCGCCGCGCGCGCCACGATCGCTGACCGCAAGTTGACCGGTGAGGAATGGCTCGCCGTGCATCGCGAAGCCCACGGGCTGGGCATCCCTTCCAACTGCACGATGCTGTACGGACATGTGGAGACGCTCGAGGATCGCGTCGATCACCTGCTGGCGCTGCGCGCCCTGCAGGACGACACCGGCGGGTTTCTCACGTATATCCCGCTCGCCTATCACCCCGACCACAACGAGCTGGGCGAGACGCTCGGCCGAACCGGGACGGCGACGACCGGCTTCGACGACCTGAAGAACATCGCGGTCGGCCGGTTGCTGCTCGACAACATCCCGCACGTGAAGACGCACTGGCCGATGGTCACGCCCTTCATCTCCCAGGTCGCGCTCACCTTCGGCTGCGACGACCTCGAGGGAACCGTCGTATTCGAGCGCGTCTATCACGAGGCCGGCGCGCCGACGCCGATGTGGCTCTCGTACGACGAGATCGTGACGCTCATTCGGGGGGCGGGGAAGGAGCCGGTCGAGCGCGATTCGCTGTATCACACCGTCCGCACGTTCGAGGGTTACGAGCCGAAGCTCGAGGCCGCACTCGTGCGGCCCCAGGGTCCCGCGCCGCAGGGCAACCTGTTCCAGATCGCCAAGCGCCAACGCGAGGTCGCGACGGCGGTGGATGGGGCCGAATGAGAATCGGCCGCATCGGCTATATCAACTGCGCGCCGGTCTACGGCGCCATCGATCGCGGGATCGTGACGCTCCCGCCGGGCGGGGAGCTCGTCACCGGCACCCCCAGCGAGCTGAACGATCTGCTGGTCGCCGGGGAGCTGGACCTGAGTGTGATCAGTGCGATCGAATACGCGCGCCACGCCAAGAACCTCGTGCTCCTGCCGGAGCTCGCGATCTCGTGCGATGGTCCCGTACGGAGCGTTGCGTTGTTCTCGAAGCGCCCCCTGACCGAGTTGGACGGTCGCACGGTGTTGTTGAGTGCGTCGTCGCGCACCTCCGTCGCGTTGCTCGAGCTGCTCTGCCGAACCTATTGGAAAATCAAGCCAAAGTTCGCGGAGGCTCGTGCAGAAGCGCAGGACCTTGATACTCTCGACGGGCTGCCGCATGAAGGCGTATTGGTCATCGGGGACGCCGCGCTTCTACTCGCCGCGCGTGGGACGTATCGACACCGTTATGACCTGGGCGAGGAGTGGAAGGACAAAACAGGGCTTCCGTTTGTCTTTGCCCTATGGGCCGCGCGTCGAGAGGCTGATACCGCTGCGGTGCAGCGGGGACACTCAGCCCTTCTCGCTGCTCGAACCTGGGGACTGGCGCACCTCGACGAGATTGCGGCGGACGTCTCCAGTCAAACCGGGATCCCGACCGTCACCTGCCGGGAGTACCTGAGAGGACTGGACTACGGGCTGAGCACGAGCCACCGAGCCGCTCTCGCACAGTTCCTGGTGGAGGTCGCGCATAACGGAATCGTGCCCGGCCTGGACGTAGAGTTACGGGTGGTGGCCTGATGGTCGATCGCACCAGCGCCGAGTTCCGATCCTACCTCGAGCTGTACGAGCGCCTGCCGCTGCTGGAGCTGGGGCGGCTGGCGGACGATGTGCGCTGGAAGCTGCATCCGGAGAACGTCGTTACGTACATCATCGACCGGAACATCAACTACACGAACGTCTGCGTCGCCGACTGCAAATTCTGCGCGTTCTACCGCCGCCCGAAGCATCCGGAAGGGTACCTCCTCTCGTTCGAAGAGATCGGCCGCAAGATCGACGAGCTGAAATCCATCGGTGGCGTGCAGATCCTGATGCAGGGCGGACACAATCCGTATATCCCGTTCGAGTGGTATCTCGATCTGCTGCGCTACATCAAGCGGCACCACCCGATCCACATTCACGGCTTCTCGCCGTCAGAGGTGGACTTCTTCGCGGGACGGTTCGGGATGACGATCGAGGAAGTGATCAAGGAGCTGATGGCCGCCGGTCTCGATTCGATCCCGGGAGGCGGGGGTGAAATCCTGGTGCAGAGCGTACGGGATCAGGTAGCCCGTAAGAAGGCCGGCGCCGACCGCTGGCTCGAGGTCATGGAGGTCGCGCACGGACTCGGCCTGCGGACCTCGGTGACGATGATGTACGGACTGGGCGAAACGCTCGCCGACCGGATGGAGCATCTCTTCCGGGTGCGCGAAGTGCAGCGCCGCACGCGCGGGTTCACGGCGTTCATCTGCTGGCCGCTGCAGCCTGAGAACTCCGAGCTCGCGCATCTGCCCAAGACCGACGCGGTCACCTATCTCAAGACCCAGGCGATCGCGCGCATCGTGCTCGAAGCCGTCCCCAACATCCAGGCGTCGTGGGTCACGATGGGCATGAAGGTCGGCCAGGTCGCGCTGCGCTTCGGCGCGAACGACTTCGGCTCGCTGATGATGGAGGAAAACGTCGTCTCGGCGGCCAACACGACCAATCGCACCACGCTCGCCGAGATGCAACGGCTGATCGCGGATGCGGGCTACACGCCCAAGAAACGCCGGCAGGACTACACGATTCTCGAGGACGCGGCGTAGTGGCCGACGTCCTGATCATTGTCGGATCCGAATCCGACAAGCCGCGGATTGAGCCGGCGTTTGAGATTCTCTCGAAGGCCGGCTTCTCGTACGAGTTCCATGCCTCATCGGCGCATCGCCAGCCGGAGCAGACCGGCGACCTCGTCAAGAACGCGCGGAAACAGGGCTTCAAGGTCGTGATCGCGGGCGCGGGACTCTCGGCGGCGCTGCCGGGCTTCGCCGCCTCGCTGACCGACCTGCCGGTGATCGGCGTACCGTTCGCCGTCGGGCCGCTGAACGGCCTGGACGCACTGCTCGCCACGGTCCAGGTGCCGCCGGGCGTTCCCGTCGCGACCGTCGGTATCGACAACGCGAAGAACGCGGCCCACCTGGCGATCCGCATCCTCAAGGGTTGAGGTGCGCGTCGGCATCGGGTACGACTCGCATCCGTTCGCCGCTGGGCGAAAGCTGATCCTCGGTGGCATCGAAATCCCCAACGCCAAAGGTCTGAAGGGCCACTCCGACGCCGATGCCGTCGCCCACGCCGTCATCGACGCGATCCTCGGCGCCGCCGGGCTGGGCGACATCGGGCGCATGTTTCCCGACGACGATCCCCAGTGGAAGGACGCCGACTCGATCGACCTGCTGAACAAAGCGTTCCTCAAGGTGGTAGAAGCGGGATTCCAGTTCGTGCACGCCGACGTCACCGTGATCCTGGAGAAGCCGAAGCTGGCTCCGCATCTCGACGCGATGGAAGAAAAGCTCGCCGAGGCCCTGCTGAGTGGGTCGGCGCACGTGTCCGTGAAGGCCAAGACCAATGAGGGAATGGGGTGGATTGGTCGCGGTGAAGGGATCGCGGTGATAGCGGTGGCCACACTCGTAGAGCCGAGCCGAGTCACCTGACGGACCTCCTCGCGTTTCTCGAGCAGCTCCCGCCGGGCCCACTTTACGGGCTGATCACCGCCTTGGCCGCCGTCGAGAACATCTTCCCGCCGGTCCCCGCCGATGTCGCGGTTGCCCTGGGAGCGTTTCTCTCAGGGCGGGGCGTCATGAACCCCTGGCTCGTGTTCGCCCTGACCTGGACCGCGAATGTGGGATCGGGCGCCGCGGTATACGCGCTGGCGCGGCGCCACGGCCGGTCGCTGTTTCGCGGGTTTCTGGGCCGACACATCTTCACACCCAACACCGTCGCGCACATCGAAGAACAGTATCGCCGCCACGGCACCTACGGCATTTTCATCTCCCGCCTGCTGCCGGTGTGGCGCGGCGTCGTGATGCCGTTCGCGGGGATCGCGCGCGTGCCCGCCTGGCGCGCCTTGATTCCGATGGCGCTGGCCTCCGCCCTGTATTACGGGATCCTCATCTACCTCGTCGGCCGGTTGGGTACCGATCTCGACGTCGTCATCCAGGCCGTCCGGCGAGTCAATTCCGTGCTCGCCATTGTGGCGGGGGTTCTGGTCGTAATAATTGTGGTGTGGATCGTCCGCCGCCGTCGTCGCCAAGCTCCGCCGCCGCCGCCTCCTCCGACGGTATAGCGCGCGCATTTCATCTCGAGCGCTTCCGAGATTACCTCGCGCTCGAGGCGGGCAACAGCCGTCACACCGTCGAGAGCTACCTGCGTGACATGACTCGGCTCGCCGAGTACTCCACCAGTCGCGCGGCGAAGTCGCCTGAACAGCTCTCGGCGGCTCAGCTGCGGGACTTCATCTATTTTCTCAAGGACTTGGGGTTAGCGCCGACCACCATCCGCCGGCAGATCTCGGCCATCCGCACCTACTTCAAGTTTCTCGTGGGGGAGGGCATCGCCGCGCGCGACCCCAGCGAGCGGATCGAATCGCCCAAGCGGTGGCGCACGCTGCCGGCGGTCCTCAGCGTGATCGAAATGAGGAAACTGCTGGACGCACCGAATACGAATGAGCCGCTGGCGATGCGCGACGTCGCGTTGCTCGAGTTCGCCTACGCGACGGGTGTGCGCGTGTCCGAGCTCGTCGCGCTGAAGCTGCAGGACATCTCATTCAACGACCGGACGGTGCGGGTGCTCGGCAAAGGGGCGAAGGAGCGCATCATCCCATTCGGGAAGACCGCCCTCGGCCGCATCGCGTCGTACGCGCGGGAGATCCGTCCCCAGCTCGATCGGGGCAAGGGTCGTGGCGTGCTGTTTCTCAACGCTCGCGGGACGCCGCTCTCGCGCGTCGGAGCGTGGGGCATCATCAAGGCCAATGCGCGGCGCGCGGGCCTGCAGAAACGGGTGACGCCGCACACGCTGCGACACACCTTTGCCACTCATCTGCTCGAGGGCGGGGCGGATCTGCGCGCGGTGCAGGAGATGCTCGGCCATGTCGATCTCTCGACCACGCAGCTCTACACCCATGTCGATCGGGATTACCTCCGCACCGTACATAGGAGTTACCACCCTCGCGCGTGAATCACACACGTGCCCCCGGGGTAGTCTCGGCATGCGCTGGAGCATTGGTAACCGCAGTGACAATCTCGAAGACCGCCGCGGGCAACGCGCCATCGGCGGTGTGGGCATCGGGCGCCTCGGCATCGGCGGGATCGTCATCCTGCTGGTCCTGAGCCTCATCTTCAAGAAAGACTTCTTCAGCATCGTGTCCGGGGGGGAAGCGGCGCCCGCCGGCGAGGTCGCCTCCACACCCGAAGAAGAGCGTCTCGTCGATTTTGTCTCGTTCGTCTTCGATACCACCCAGAGCGTCTGGTCACAGATCTTCGCGCAGCGCGGCGCCCGCTATGAGGACGCGAAGCTCGTGCTGTTCCGCGATGCGGTGCAGTCGGCGTGCGGATTCGCCCAAGCAGCGACCGGGCCGTTCTACTGTCCCGGCGACAGCAAGGTGTACATCGACCTCGGGTTTTACGACGAGCTGCGCAGCCGCTTCGGCGCGCCGGGCGATTTCGCCCAGGCGTACGTCCTCGCGCATGAGGTGGGCCACCACGTCCAAAATCTGCTCGGCGATCGCTTCGGCACCTCGAACGAAGGATCGGTGCGCCGCGAGCTGCAAGCCGATTGCTACGCGGGCGTATGGGGCAACTACATGTCGCGGGAAGGTATCCTTGAGAGCGGGGACGCCGAAGAGGGACTGGGAGCCGCCGCCGCCGTGGGCGACGATCGGCTCCAACGCATGTCCACCGGGACCGTCCGCCCCGAATCGTTCACCCACGGCTCATCGGCGCAGCGGGAAGCGTGGTTCCGGCGCGGCCTGGAGTCGGGCCGCATCGAGAATTGTCAGACCTAGCGGCTGCCCCCGCTCGACGCCGTCCGCTCACCAGCCAGGAACGCCGCGATCGCCGCCGCTTCCGCGTCACTCAATCCCAGATTCGGCATGTTCTCGGACGACGGGTTCTTGACCTTCTGAATCACGAGCTCGCGCGCCAGCCGCCGCCCGCCGAGCTCCGGTCCCGCTTTGATCTGCTGATTGTCCGGCCGATCGGTGAGGTCGACGTTCGTGTGGCAGGCATTGCACCCCTTGGCGACGAACAGCACGCGGCCCCGATCGGCCTGCGCCAGTGCCGGGGGCGTCGTACTCGCCGCGACGACGGGGGCAGGGTAGAGCCGCAGGTCACTCCCGCCGAAGCCGCTCTTGATCCGCAGATAGACCTGACTCGTGCTGGGCGCGGTGAACGTCGCCGCGTAGGTGCCCCCCCCTTGCGCGCCGCGCGCGGCGGCCCGGATGCGCTGCTCGTTGGCGCCCCCGAACAGGCCCCCGAGGCGCGGGGCGGAGGTGCTCACGATCAGCTCCGGCTCGAGGTCACCAAGCAAGTGACGGCCGTGCTGGCGGACTTGAAACTCGATCGTGTATTGCTGTCCAGCGACGAAGTACTCGGGGAGATCCTTCACTGTCACGACGGCCCATCCGCCCATCGCGACTAACCCCGTAGTTAGTGCCGCCACGGGCTTCAGCATGAGGTTCCTCCTTCGGGCTTTGGTGTATGCATGAACGTCTTTTCATAGGATGCCGCTGACCATGCGGCGGTTTAGCCCTAACCCCTAATCCCTAACCCCAAGGCCCCAATCATGCTCAAGGGTTTCCGCGACTTCATCATGCGCGGCAACGTGATCGACCTGGCGGTCGCGGTCATCATCGGTGCGGCCTTCACCAAGATCGTCAATTCGCTGGTGGAAGACATCATCATGCCGCCCATCGGGTTGCTGCTGGGCAATGTCGACTTTCAGAACCTGTTCGTGGTCCTGAAAGAGGGTGCCAAGGCCGCCGCCCCCTACGCGACGCTGGCCGACGCCAAGGCCGCCGGCGCCGTCACGCTCAACTACGGTCTGTTCCTCTCGACCATCGTCACGTTCCTGATCGTCGGCTTCGTCGTCTACATGATGGTCCGCTCGATCACGCGGCTCGGCCCGAAGAAGGCTGAAGCGCCGGCCACGACCAAGGACTGCCCGTACTGCCTCTCCAAGATTCCGCTCCGCGCGACGAAGTGCGCGTTCTGCGGCTCGGACGTCACGGGCAGGGTCTAAGGCCATCACCCATCGGGATTAGCCCGGCATTTCACCACTAGGGCCGATGCAGTCTGGAGACGATGGGCCGTAGGCTTCACGAAAAGGAACGGCTACGATGCGTGATGCTCCAAAGTCCCATCTCGTGACGGAGAACGCGGGGCGGCTGCAGGGCCGCACGGCCGTCCACCTCGATGGGCCCGCGGCCGAGCGGCAGCGGCGCGAGCGGGCGCTCAAATCGTCGGAGATTCGCCATCGCCGCCTGTTCGAGACGGCGCCCTACGGGATCCTGGTCCTCGATGCCGAGACGGGCGTCGTCGTAGACGTGAATCCGTACATGTGTCAGCTGCTGGACTACGAGCCGGCGGAAATCCTCGATCAGCCGCTGTGGAGCATCCCCGCGTTCAAGAACGCGGCCACCACCAAGAGTCACTTTCGCGACCTGGTGCGCCAGCCGCACGTCCGCTACGACGATCTCCCGCTCGAGACGAAGGACGGCCAGATCCGTCACGTCGAGCTGGTGAGCACGCTGTTCCTCGCGGATAACAAGCAGTTCGTGCAGTGCACCGTGCACGACATTACCGAGCGCGTGAACCGCCAGCTCCAGGACGGCGAGCGCGCGCAGGAAGAGCTCGCAATCGGTACGCGGTCACCGCGCCGCAGCACGGACCAGGAGACGCACGACGCCGCGACCGGATTGGTCAACCGCTGGTATCTGGAAGAGACGTTGCCGCGCGAGCTGCACCGCGCTGAGCGAGCGAAGGCTCCCCTGACCGTCACGGTGCTCGCGCTGGACCACGGCCCGCACGATGCCATGCTGCGCGAGGTGGGCCGCGTGATGCGCGAGCACCTGCGCAAGAGCGACATGGCGTGCCGCTACGCCGACACGGAGTTCGTGCTGGTGCTCGAATCGACGCCCGCGGCGACGATCGAGCGGGTCGAGGAGATCCGGGCCGTCGTGAGCGGGCTCGAGCTGCAACACGGGAAGGAACGTCTCACGGGACCGCGCATGTACGGCGGCATCGCGGTCGCCGGGAAAGACGGCACGACCGCGAACGCGTTGCTCGATGCGGCCTGCGCCGCCGCCAGGCAGGTACTACATGACAACCAGGAGAAGCCGTGAACATCCGCAGACTGGCAAGGCCATTGTTGTTTTGCAGCGTTGCGCTCGCCTTCACGGCATGCAACGAGAAGACGACATCGATAGAGACGCTGCTTTCGGACCCCGGGAAGTACGACGGCCAGACCGTTCGCATCGCGGGTGAAGTGGAGAATTCGATCGGCGCGCTGGGCTATGGCGCGTACGAATTGAAGGACGGCACCGGAACACTTCCCGTCGTCACCGAAGGGGGCGGGGCACCGGCGCGTGGCGCCAAGGTGGGCGTCGAAGGGACGTTCCGCGCCGCGTACACGCTCGGCATGGAAAGTCGCGCCGTCGTCGTCGAGAAGCGCCGCGTGACGCGATGAGCAAGCTGCTCCGCGGGCTCGCCGCGGGTTGGGGCGCGAAGAAGCTCGGCGGAGGTTGTATTTCCACCATCATCATCTTTCTGCTGCTGTGGTGGCTCCTGGGCCATTTCAAGGTTTTCCAATAGATTCCCGCGTATGCTGTTCGTGCTCGACAACTACGACTCGTTCACGTACAACCTCGTCCAGTATCTCGGTGAGCTGGGCGAGGAGCCAGTCGTCTATCGCAACGACGCGCTGAGCGTCGCCGACGTCGAGGCGCTCAAGCCCACGGCCGTCGTGCTGTCGCCGGGCCCCAAGACGCCGGCGCAGGCCGGTATCCTGGTGCCGCTGGTCCGTGCGCTCGCCGGTACGGTACCGATGCTCGGCGTTTGTCTCGGCCATCAGGCGATCGGTGAGGCGTTCGGCGGCAAGATCGTCCGCGCCCCGCGGTTGATGCACGGCAAGACTTGTCCGATCGTGCACAGCGACGACGAGCTGTTCGATGGCGTCCCGAGTCCCTTCACGGCGATGCGATACCACTCTTTGGTGGTAGATCCCGCCTCGCTTCCACCCTCGCTGGTCGTCACGGCGATGAGCGCTGACCGCCAAGGCACGGGAGATGCATCGGAGATCATGGCCATGAAGCACCGTGATCATCCGACCTACGGCGTGCAGTTCCACCCCGAGTCCATCGGGACGGAACACGGCAAGCGCATTCTGGAGAATTTTCTCCGGGTCGTTCGGTCCACTAGCGCCCTGGTATGATGGTGGGTGTAGGAGCGCTGTTGTTCATCGCGGCCCTCGGCGCGCAGCGCGCCGAGCCGCCGCCACCGCGTCCCCCGGAAGAACGTCTCGCCGAGCAGATCCGTGTGCGCGAAGAAGCCGGCGCCGTGCGCCTGCACGAGCGGGCCGCGCTGCTCGGCTTCTACGCGCGCCGCTCGTTCCGGGCGGCATGGAGCGGCGAACACGGCCCCAATCGCCTGGCCGATGACCTCATCGGCGCGCTGAGCCGCGCCGATCTCGAGGGATTGGATCCCGAGGAATACCACCTCAGTCAGATTCGCGAGCTGCTCGACCGCGTCCGCACCGATGCAGGCGACGGCCGCGCGATCGATTTCGCGCACGTCGCCGACCTCGATCTGCTGTTGACCGATGCTTTCCTCTTGTACGGCTCGCATCTGCTCGGCGGCCGCGTAGATCCCGAAACACTCCACCCCCGGTGGGAAGCCAATCGCCGGGGCGCCGATCTCACCACGCTCCTCGACAAAGCGCTCGAGTCGCGCAAGATCGCCCGCGAGCTGCAGCGGCTGGTCCCGACTCAAGAAGGGTACCGCCGACTCCGTGAGGCGCTCGGGCGCGCGCGCGCCATCGCCGCCCAGGGAGGGTGGCCGAAGGACCTGCGCGAGCGGCTGCTGCTCGAGGGCGATCTGCACGACGACGACCCGATCGACGTGGGCCTCAAGCGCTTCCAGTGGCGCCACGGGCTCGACCAGACGGGCCAGTTGGATTCGGAGACGAAGGCCGAGCTCAATGTCAGCGCCGAGGCGCGCGCCGAGCAGTTACGGATCAACCTCGAGCGCTGGCGGTGGTTGCCACAGGACCTGGGGCGCCGCCGGATTCTCGTCAACATCGCTGCCTTCGAGCTCCAAGTGATCGAAGACGACGAGGTTGTGCTGGCCATGCGCGTCGTCGTGGGGAAAGCCTATCGCCGCACGCCCGTGTTCAGCGACACGGTGCGCTACATCGTGCTCAGTCCGAACTGGCATGTCCCGCGCTCGATCGCGGTCGACGAGCTGATTCCCAAGATTCAGAGTGATCCGTCGTATCTCGAGCGGTTCGGGATGCGCTTGCTGACATCAGGGCCCAACCCACAGGAAGTGGATCCCAGCACCATCGATTGGTCCAAGGTGACGGCCGACAGCTTCCCCTATCGGTTCCGTCAGGACCCAGGTCGCCTCAACGCCCTGGGCAACATCAAGTTCATGTTCCCGAATCCGTACGACGTCTATCTGCACGACACGCCGTCGCGCGCGCTGTTCGCGGAAACGCAACGCGACTTCAGCCATGGGTGCATCCGCATCGAGAAGCCGCTCGATCTGGCCGTCTATTTGATGCAGAAGGGAAGCCGCTGGGATCGCGAGGCCATCGAGGAGGCATTGGACGAGGGAACGGAGCGCACGATCTATCTGCCGCGGCCCATGCCGATTCATCTCCTGTACTGGACCGCGTGGACCGATGAAGATGGGACGATCCAGTTCCGCCGCGATATCAACGGCGTCGATCCAGTCCTCGGCAAGGCTCTGGCAAAAAGGGATTAAGCTCTTGCGCCGCCGGGGTGTAACCCCCTACGGTGTGAGGGATGAAGTTTGCCAACTTCGCTTTTCTCGGCCTGCTGGGGGTCGTGGCAGCGTCGCGCGCCGAGCGCAACCTGGTTTTTCGGGACCGGATCAGCACGTTCACGATCCTTCCCAGTGAGACCGTTGCGCTCGAGGCGATGGATCGCCGCTGGAGCTGGACCGCGCCGAGTGAACCTGGGCTCTATCCGATGGACGTCGTTTCCGACGACCGCCGCGACTCGCTGACGATTCAGGCTTTCGTCCTCGTGCCGTACGACCGGCTGCAGGGCGAGTACTTGAATGGCTATCGCATCGGCCGCTATCCGACCCGACCCCTGCGTGGCCTCGACATCTACCGGCCGCCACACGGGTTCATCGAAGTGACACGCGCGAACGAGAACGCGTTCATATCGCCCCACTTCCAGCTGAAGCAGTTCGTCTGCAAGCAGTCGGGCGGTTACCCGAAGTACA
Organism: Gemmatimonadales bacterium; assembly: GCA_050733035.1. Taxonomy (GTDB): domain Bacteria; phylum Gemmatimonadota; class Gemmatimonadetes; order Gemmatimonadales; family GWC2-71-9; genus 20CM-2-65-7. Next base: position 16,024 of record JBOHSJ010000085.1, read on the forward strand.
TCGTGTTGAACGAAGAGCTGCTGCAGCGGCTGGAGGAGCTGCTCGCGCTGGCCAACCAGTCGGGCTATCGCGCGGCAACGTTCCACGTCATGAGCGGCTATCGCACACCCGCGTACAATCGCGCGATCGGCAACGTCGCCTTTAGCCGGCACACCTGGGGCTCGGCCGCGGACATTTTCATCGAC
>JBOHSJ010000086.1:0-7768 GCA_050733035.1 Gemmatimonadales bacterium
TCAACGGAGCGGCTGCTGCTCGTTCTCGCGCTGCGCAGCGGCGCGGTCCGCACGATCTTCGTCGAGGTACCGGCGGAGCTGGCATCCGAGGCCGTGCAGAAAGTCACGGTCGTCCTCAACGAGCGCCTCGCCGGACTCACGCTCAAGGAGATTCGGGCGAGCCTCGCCGACCGGCTGCGCGATGCGACCCCGTCGGAACCGGGCTCGTCCGAGCTGCTCAACATCTTCGTCCAGGAAGCGGAAGACCTGTTCGATGTGCCGACGTCGCCGGCGCCCGTCGTGCTCGGCAGCACCCAGCCGCTCGCGGGCCAACCGGAGTTCTCGACCCGCGCGCAGCTGCAAGGACTGCTCGAGGTGACGGAGCGGCGCGATGTGCTGCGCGACGCGCTCACCGCGCGCGGCGGTGAGGGGCTCACGATCACGATCGGGCAAGAGCACGCCGACGCGCGGCTCTCGACGTTCACGCTCGTGACCTCGACGTACCGTTTCGGCCCCCTCACCGGCGTCATCGGCGTAATGGGGCCGACCCGGATGCCCTACGACAAGATCGCCGCGCTCGTCAATCACACATCCCGGCTGGTGGGGGAGCTGCTCGAATAGCATGAAGCAGGATTTCTACGCCGTCCTCGGCGTCGCGCGCGACTGCACCGAAGCGGACGTCAAGAAAGCCTACCGCAAGCTCGCGATGGAGTGCCACCCCGACCGTAACAACGGCGACAAAGCGGCCGAGGAGAAATTCAAGCTCGTCACCGAAGCGTATGAGGTGCTGCGCGATTCCGACAAACGCGCCGCCTACGACCGCTACGGCATGGCCGGCGTGCGCGGCGGCGGGCAGGGTGGTGGCTTCAGCTCGATGCACTTCGATCTGTCCGAAGCGCTGATGGTGTTCATGCGGGACTTCGGTCTGGGAGGTGGTGGAGGGTTTGAAAACCTCTTCGGTGGCGGACAACGGCGCGACCGGCGCCGCGGTCACGACATCAAGGTCGGACTGAAGCTCACGCTGGCCGAAGTCGCCAGCGGCACCACCAAGACCGTGCGCATCAAGAGTCTCGATTCCTGCCCTGAGTGCGCCGGGACCGGCTCCCGCGCGGGCACGCAGCCGACGCCATGCGGGACGTGCGGTGGCAGCGGGGAAGTGCGTCGCCAGGCGCAGTCGTTGTTCGGACAATTCCTCACGGTCTCGCCGTGTCCCACCTGCGCCGGTGAAGGCACCGTCGTTCACAGCCCCTGCCAGCGCTGCGCCGGCGACGGGCGCGTCAAAAGCGAAAAGACGATCCAGATCGACGTGCCCGCCGGCGTCGCCGATCATCACTATCTGACGCTGCGCGGCCAGGGCGTCCCCGGCCCGCGCAACGGCCCGCGCGGCGACTTGATCGCCGTCCTCGACATCAAGGAAGACCCGCGCTTCGAGCGGCACGGCGACGACCTGGTCTACGACCTCGGCATCACGTTCACGCAGGCCGCGCTCGGCGCTGAGGTGAATGTGCCGACGCCGTTCGGTGAGGCGGTGCTGCGGATCGAGGCGGGGACGCAGACCGGGATGGCATACCGGCTGCGCGCGAAGGGATTGCCGCGCCTGGGCGAGGGGGGGCACGGCGACTTGCACGTGCGGATCCACGTCTGGACGCCGACCAAGCTCACCGCCGAGCAGCGCAAGGTGCTCGAGAAGCTGAGCGAGATCGAGGACGAGCCGCCCCAGGAGGAAGGGGGCAGCAAGTTCTGGGATACGATCCGCCGTGCGTTAGGGCTCGAGGAAGAGGAACTCCCGCGGTCCAGGCGGAGGCAATGAGCGGCGGCTGCATTTTTTGCAAGATCGTCGCCGGGGAGATTCCGGCCAACGTGGTGAAGCGCACCGACGGCATGCTGGCGTTCAAGGACCTGAATCCCCAGGCGCCCACGCATCTCCTCGTCATTCCGACGACGCACGTCGGGTCGCTCAACGACGCCAAGGATGCCGCGACGCTCGGCAAGCTGCTGATCTTTGCGCGCGAGGTCGCGCAGGACGCCGGGGTCGCCACGAAGGGCTACCGGGTCGTCGTGAACACCAATCCAGACGGCGGCCAAACTGTGTTTCACCTGCATCTGCATGTGTTGGGTGGTCGCGCCATGCAGTGGCCCCCGGGCTAGCCTTGCCCCGGCAGGAAACCGAAGCTAAGTTCGTGTGTCTCTAACCACTTAGGAAAAGCGAGCCTTATGCCGGAAGTCATCATTCACGATGACGAGAGTTTTGAGCGTGCGCTCAAGCGGTTCAAGAAGAAATGCGAGAAAGCAGGGATTCTCGCCGACCTGCGCAAGCACCGTCACTACGAAAAACCCAGTGAGCGGAAGAAGCGCAAGATGAATGCGGCGCGCCGCAAGAATCGCAGGCCGCGCTACGCGTAAATGGCAGCTCCGAGCTTGGCAGACCGGCTGCGCGCCGCGATGAATGAAGCGAGAAAACAACGCGATCAGGCGCGCACCCTCCTCCTCTCCACAATCCTGTCCGACGTCAAAAACAAAGAAATCGAGCTCAACCACCCTCCGACCGACGATGAAACGGCGGAGGTGCTGCGGCGTGGGATCAAGAAGCGCCGCGAGTCGGTCGAAGCGTACGAAAAAGGTGGCCGCCCCGCGCAGGCGGCTACCGAGAGCGCGGAGATCAAGGCGCTCGAAGCGTTCCTCCCCGCCGCCATTCCTCCCGAGGAGATTCGCGCCGCCGTCCGCGAAGCCATTGCTGCCGGCGCGACGGACATGGGGAAGGTGATGGGGGCGGTCATGCCGCGCTTCAAGGGACGAGCCGACGGCAAAGTCATCAACCAGATCGTGCGTGAGGAGTTGGCAGGATCGACCAAGTCTTAGAGACACTGGAATTTCCCCAGGCCCTGGCGCGCGTGGCGCAACATGCCGCTGGGCCTCTGGGTGCCGCACGCGTCGCCGCCCGTCTTCCCGACACCGATGCCGCCTCGATTCGCGCCGCGCTCGCGCAGGTGGCCGAGCTGGCCGCGCTGCTGATCACGGATGGCTCGATCCGCGCCGAGCCCGTTCCGGACATCACGGAGTCGCTCGCGCTGCTCGACGTGCCCGGCAGTGCGCTCGAAGCACTGCCGCTCGCGGACCTGACTGTGGCCTTGGCCGCGATGCGAGTAACCGCCGCGGATCTCAAACGTCTCGAGACGACGCACGAAGCACGACGCACGGCGTCGCTGCGTGTCGATCCGCCACCGAAAGAGCTCGAGACCACGCTCGTGCGGTCGATCGCGCCGGACGGCTCGGTGCTTGACGGCGCGTCGAAGGATCTCGCCCGCGCGCGCCAGCGCGTACGCGAAGCGCGCAAGCATGTCATGGACAAGCTCGGCGCGATCCTCGGCGCGCTCGATCAGACCGAGCGCGCGCCCGACGCCGCGGTGACGGTGCGCGGCGGCCGCTACGTCATTCCGATTCGCAGCACGGCGCGCTCGCGCGTCGGCGGCATCGTGCACGACGAGTCGGCCACGCGCGCGACGGTGTTCGTCGAGCCGCCGGAGATCATCGAGCTGGGCAACGAGCTGCGCGCCGCCGAGTCGGCCGAGCTGCGCGAAGTGCTGCGCGTGCTCCGCGACCTGACCGATCTGCTGCGCCCGCATCGCGCCACGATCGCCGCCGCGTGGGAGATGTGCATCGCGTTCGATGATTTGTGCGCGCGGGCGCGATACGCGGTCGAAGTGAACGGGTTTGTACCGGAAATCGGCGGACATCTCACGATCCGCGGCGGCCGGCATCCCCTCCTGCTCCCCGACATATCGATAATTGTCGATATGTCCAGGCCGGTGGTCCCGTTCGACTTGGAGCTCGTTCGCGACGAATTCACCGTGCTCATCTCCGGCCCCAACACCGGCGGCAAGACGGTGCTGATCAAGGCCCTCGGATTGCTCGCTTTAATGGTCCAAAGCGGAATTATTCCGCCCATCGGGCCGCATTCCTCGCTGCCGGTTTTCACGGAAGTCTTTGCCGACATCGGCGACCGCCAGTCGATTGCCGCGAGTCTCTCGACGTTTTCGGCGCATGTTGCGGCGCTGCGCGAGATCCTCGATCGCGCCGGCGCGGGATCGCTCGTGCTGCTCGACGAAATCGGCAGCGGCACCGACCCCGCCGAGGGCGGGGCGCTGGCCGCGGCGACGCTCAAGACGTTGACGCGCCGGCGCGCGATCACGCTCGCGACGACGCACCTTGGAGCGTTGAAGCAGCTCGCTGCCGAGACCGTCGGCATCGTGAATGCGTCGCTCCAGTTCGATGCCGAGACCCTCACGCCGACGTATCGGCTCCTCAAGGGAGTACCGGGGCGCTCGTACGGGTTGGCAATCGCGCGGCGCCTGGGCGTGTCCGAAGACGTGCTGGCGGAGGCGGAGCGCGGCGTGCCCGACGCCGAGCGTACGCTGGACCGGTTGCTCGCCTCCGTGGAGGCGCGAGGGCGCGACATCGATGCGCGCGCCGCCGAGCTGGAGAATCGGGCGGCGCAGCTGACCGACCTCGAGAGTCTCGAGACCGAAATACGCGCTCGCGAAAAGACGCTCGAGAAGGACGCCCGCGATCGGGCGCGGGCATACTTGCTCGAGGCTCGCAAGACGGTGGAGGCAGCCCTCGCGCAGGCTCGCGCCGCGGTTACCGAAGCGACGGCCAAAGAGGCTCGCCGGATCGTTGAAGAGGCGATCGAGAAGACGGCCGGGCGGCCGGACGGCCCGACGGCCGGAGCCACGGATCTCAGAATCGGTGAGCGAGTCAGAACGGGGCAGGGCAAAGTTGGCGTTGTTGCCGAAATCCGATCAGACGGACGCGTCGTTGTGGAAGTGGGCTCTGTCAGGTTGGTGATTGCTCCCGAACTTCTCGAACGCGTCGACGGGCCGGCCGGCCGTCCAGCCGTCAGGCCGTCCGAATGATTCCCGACGAAATCATCGAGCAAGTCCGCGAAGCGGCCGATCTCGTGGGGATCATCGGCGAGCATGTCGAGCTGAAGCGCACCGGCGCCGACTATCGCGGCCCGTGTCCCTTCCACGGCGGCACGCATCGAAACTTCGCCGTGATCCCCAAGAAGGGCATGTTTTACTGCTTCGTCTGCCATGAAGCGGGCGACGTCTACACCTTCTTCATGAAAAAACTCGGCATGGATTACCCGACAGCGGTGCGTGAAGTCGCGCGGCGCGTCGGCATCACCATCCCGGAGCGCGGCGGTCCCACCGGTCCCGATCCGCGCGAGCCGCTCTATGCCGCCGTCGCCACGGCCGCCGATTGGTTCGCGCGCCAGCTGCGCGACAGCTCCGACGCTCAGAAGTACCTCGAGGCCCGTCACGTCACGCTCGAACAGGCGCAGCTCGCCGGTCTGGGCTTCGCCCCGCGCGGCCCCGCGTTCCTGGACGCAATGAAAGGATTGGGGCTGCGCGAAGAAGTGTTGCTGGAGGCTGGGCTGATCGTTAAACGGGAAGATGGCTCGAAGGCTCCGCGGTTCAGGGGCCGGCTGTTGTTTCCAATTCATGACCTGCGTTCGAGGGTCGTAGGGTTTAGTGGAAGGGTGTTAGGTGAAGGTGAGCCCAAGTACTTGAACTCGCCCGAGACGCCGATTTTTCACAAAGGGCAGCTGCTCTACAACCTGCATGTCGCCAAGCACGCGACCCGCAAAGCCGAGCGGGCGATCCTGGTCGAGGGGCAATTCGACGTGCTGCGCTTGTCGCTCGCGGGATTCGAAGAAGTGGTCGCGCCGTTGGGCACTGGCCTGACCGATGAGCAGGCGGCGCTGCTGCAGCGGCACGCCCCCCACGTGATCCTGCTCTACGACTCGGACGATCCGGGCTTGCGCGCGACGTTCCGCGCCGGCGACGTGCTGCTGCGCCACAAGCTGCGCGTCAGCGTCGCCACGCTTCCCGAGGGCGAGGATCCCGACACGCTGGTGCAGAACAAAGGCGCGCCGGCGCTCGAGCAGGCGCTCAAGGACTCGGTCGATGTGCTGGAGCGCAAGATTCAGATCCTCGAGCGCAAAGGCTTCTTCGGCAGCTTGCCCGGAAGAAGGAGAGCGCTCGACCGGTTGTTGCCGACGATCAGGGCCGCTGCTGATCCCATCACTCGCGACCTGTATATCTCACGCGTTGCTGAAGCGGCGGGAATCAGGAAGGACGTGTTGCAGCGCGAAGTGGATCCCAGGGAGCAATCTACCGCCCCTTACCGCCCCCTACCACCCGTTACCGCCCTGCCGTCCAACGCCGAGAAGTCTCTTCTGCAACTCATGATGTCCGGCGAGCCGTGGAAGGCGCGCGTCGCCGAAGCCGTCGACAGTGAGGAAATCGAGTTCCCCGTCTATCGGATGCTGTTCGAAGCATTAGCCGATGACGCCCCCGATCGGCTCGACGAGACTGCCGCGCGGGCGTACGAAGCGTTGCAAGCGGAAGGGCTCGGCACCGAGCAACCGGATGCGCTGTTCGAGCGTGCCGTCAACCAGCTTGAAGCCCGGCGCCTGGATCGGGAAATCGAGCGTATCAATCGCGCGCTGCCGTTTGCGAGCGATGCTGAGAAAGCGACCCTCGCGCATGAAAAAGTCCGCCTCGCCGCCGAGCGTAATGCCAAGCGACCCACCTATGGAATCATTCAGTCTGCAAGGAGGAAGGGTGCACCCGGATCTTGAAGCGTTGTTGGCGCTGCAGGACAAGGACGTCGCGCTCGCCAGCTGCGACGTCCGGCTGAAGGGCTTGGAGCCGGAGCTGCGGGCTCTGGACGAGCAGATCACGGCCGCGGAGCGCGTCGTCGAACAGGCGCGCGCCGGCATCCAGGCCGCGCTCGAGCGGCGTGACGGGCTGGAAGGGAAGATCCAGAGCTACCGCACGATGCAGGAGCAGCGGCGCCAACGGCTCGAATGGGTGCGCGGCGCGAAGGAGGCGTCCACGCTGATGGCCGAGCTGGACCTCGCGCGGACGGTGCTCGCGAAGGAGGAGGCGGAGTTCATGCGGTCCGGGGACGCCGTGGGTGAAGCCGAGCGCAAGACCGCGGAGGCCGAGAACGCGCTCGACCACGTGCGCGAGGCACAAGCGGCGCAGCGCGAAGCGATCGCCGGAAAGCGCCAGGAGATCGCCGCCGAGCGCGAGCGCGCGGTGTTGGAGCGCGACCGCGCCAGCAAGGCGGTGAATGCCGGACTGCTCGCGCGCTACGACCGCATCCGCCGCGGCAAGGCGCCGCTCGCGGTCTTTCGGCTGCACGGCAGCTCGTGCGGCAACTGCTTCACGGCGGTCCCGACCCAACGCAAAGCGCTGATCCAGCGCGGTACCTCCATCGAAGGTTGCGAAGCCTGCGGCGTGTTATTGTACGCCAAAGAATGATTCCCCCCCGCTGGGTCATCACCGCCGCCGCCGACCCCTCGGCGACACAGTCACTGGCGTCCGAGCTGCGGATCCCCGAGGCGCTCGCGGCCATTCTTGTGCAGCGCGGGCTCGCGGCCCCCGATCTCGCCAAGGCGTTTCTCCGCCCTGACCTCGAGCGGCTGACCGACCCACACTGCTTCGCCGACATGCCCGTCGCGCTCGAGCTGGTGACGCGGGCCGTGCGCGAGAAGCGGCCCATCCTGGTGCACGGCGACTACGACGTGGACGGCCAGTGTGCCGTCGCGCTGCTCACACGGGTGCTGCGGAGCGTCGGTGGGAACGTGCACGCCTTCGTCCCGCACCGCCTGCGTGACGGATATGACTTTGGTGCGGCCGGGCTGCTGGAGGCCCAGCGCGTCCGCGCGGGGCTCATCATCACGTGTGACTGCGGGATCACGGCCGTGGAGGTGGTA
>JBOHSJ010000087.1:0-3857 GCA_050733035.1 Gemmatimonadales bacterium
GGCCAAGGGGGGCCGGGGGGGCGGGGGCGGGGGCGGGGAGGGCAAGTCAGCGGGCATCGCTCTCACGGCGGCGCCGGCGCAACGCCACGGCGTAGCCGGCCAGCCAGACCGACGTCGCGAGCGCGCCGACCGCCAGCACCGCGCTGGCGACGAGCGGAAAAAGGATGAGCGCTACTCCAATGACGAGAAACGTCGCCGCCGCGGCGCCCGCCAGCATGCGGCGCGCGCCTCCCGCGGCCTGCATCAGCGCGACGGCCGCGGCCGCCTGACGCTCGCGCAGCGACCGCTTGAATGTCGGTGCGGGCGTCCCCGAAGGTGGCGTCGCCACGACCGCACGCGACGGGCTGACGGCGGCCGCGTCCACGAGCCGCGGCGGTAGCGGCAAGCGGCGCCGAGCCATCAGCACGATTTCGCGGCTCTGCGCCATGTCGTGCAGGAACTGCGTCGCGAGCGTCGCGGTCAGGCCGTCCTGCTCGGCGACGAGATCGAGCTCGTAGTTGCCGAGCAGGCTCGAGACGTTGAGGTTGCTCGACCCTACGCGCGCCCACGCGTGATCCGCGACCAGCGTTTTGGCGTGCAGCATCGGTCCCCGATACTCGAAGATGCGCGCGCCGGCGTGGAGCAGCTCGCGGTATCCCGCGCGCGTGAAGATGCGGACGATGGGCACGTCCGTCGTACCGGGCAGCAGCAGCCGCACGTCCACGCCGCTGCGAGCGGCGTCCACGAAGCTGGCGTAGAGCGGCGGCGGGGCGACGAGGTACGCGTCGGTGATCCACAGCCGTTCGGTGACGGCCGCGGCCAGCAGCTGCACCATGCGATAGATGCGCGACTGCCCCGGGAGTCCTTCGACGACGCGGACGGCGGAAGGCCCGCACTCGTCGGGCGGTGGGCTGGTTTCGTCCTCGGGCAGCGGCTGGCCGGCGCGCGCCCACATCCGGCCGAACGCCCCATCGAGCGCCGCGACGGCCGGTCCGCACACCACGACCATCGTGTCGCGCCAGCACTCTTTCCCATCGGGTGGGTCGCCCGCCCACTCGTCGCCGATGCAGAGCCCGCCCGTCATGGCTTTTTCGCCATCCACGACGAGCAGCTTGCGGTGGTCGCGGATAAACGCCTCGATCGGGCCACTGGTCCAGATCGGCCGGAACGGACGCACATCCACGCCGTAGCTTTTCAGCTCGCGCCAGTAGCCGCTGCTCGTACTGCGGCACCCAAAGGCATCGTAGAGCACGCGCACGCGCACGCCGGCGCGAGCCCGCTCAGCCCACGCCGTGGCGAAGCGGCAGCCGGTTTGATCGTCGTGGATGATGTAGTTCTCGAAATGGATCGTGCGCTGCGCGCTCCCGATCATCTCGAGCATCGTGTTGAGCGCATCGCTGCTCACGGCGATGTGGCGGACGATGTTGCCGGGGATCGGCCGCGCGCCCGTGGCCCTGTCCAGGGCGCGCGAAAACGGATGGTCCGTCACCCGCCACCGCCCCCGAGGCCCAGCGACGGTTCGACCGGGCGAAGCGCCTGGATGCAGAACTGGATGTGCTCGTCGAGCGGCACGCCGAGCTCTTCGGCGCCCTGGCGCACTTCGTCGCGGTTTACGCCGCGTGCGAAGGCCTTGTCCTTGAGCTTCTTCTTCACCGACGAGACCTCGAGGTCGGCAAAGCTCTTGGACGGCCGGACCAGCGCGCACGCCACGAGAAACCCGCACAGCTCGTCCACGGCGAAGAGCGTCTTCGCCATTGGCGTGTCGCGCGGGACGCCCGAGTACGTCGCGTGTCCCAGCACCGCCCGCAGCAGCGGCTCGGCGACTCCCTTTGAACGCAGCAGGTTGACACCCCAGGCGGGATGCCCCTCGGTCGCCGAGTGCTCCTGGTTGGGGAACTTCTCGTAGTCGAAGTCGTGGAGCAGACCGACCACTCCCCACGGCTCCGGATCCTCGCCGAGCTTCGCGGCGTACGCCCGCATCGCCGCCTCGACCGCGAGCATGTGCTGGCGCAGCGATGGCGACTGCGTGTGCTCCTGCATCAAAGCCAGCGCGTCGTCCCGCTTCATTGGATCTCCATACCCCAGCGTTCGGCCCAGAGGGCGAGCATGAGCTGCGGCCAGAGCCGGCGAGCGTGATTGTGCCGGCGCGCGCGGTGCTCGGCCAGCAGCGGCGTATCGAGCACGCGATCGGCGAGCGGCGCAAGTCCGGTATTCAGCCAACGGGCGACCGGCACCGAAAGACCGCGCTTCTGCCGGTCGATCACAGCATCGGGCACGAGTCCTCGCGCCGCTTTCTTCAATATCGCCTTGGTCGTGAGGCCCCGCACCTTGAAGCGCGACGGAGCCGGCAGCACCAGCTCCATCACTTCACGATCGAGGAACGGCGCGCGAGCTTCGACCGAGGCCAGCATCGTGGCGCGATCGACTTTGACCAGCAGGTCGTCGGGGAGATAAGTCAGGAAATCGAACCACAGCACGCGATTCAGGGGATCGTCGTGAGGGAAGCGGTCCAGCTTGCTCGCCAGCTCAGCGATGACGCCGTCGTCGATCGCCACCGCGCCAAGCCAGGTGAGGTGGCGCTCCAGCCACGGCCGTTCGCTCGCGGAGAAAAACTGCTTGAGCATGTACTCGAGCGTCATTTTGCCCGTGGAGGACGGCCAGCGATCCACCGCCCAGCGCACGGCCGAGCGGAGCGGTCGCGGCACGCGCTGCCAGCGCTCGGCGAACTGGTGGCCGAGGTACGTCGGATAGCCGCCGAACAGCTCATCGGCGCCTTCGCCGGAGAGAATGACCTTCACGTTCGCGCGCGCGGCGTCGGCGAGCAGCCACGTGGGAAGCACGGCCGGATCTCCGAGCGGCTCGGCGAGCGAGTGCGACACGACGTCGAGGGCGCGGCCGAGCGATTCGTCGTCGGCCGTGACGACGTGATGGACGGTGGCGATGTCGTGCGTCACCGCCTCGGCGTACGCGCTCTCGTCGTACCCGGGCTCGGTGAACCGCACCGCGTAGGTGTGAATGCGCTCGCCCGGCATGGCGCGCGCCGCCGCGGCGACGAGCAGGGATGAATCGAGGCCACCGCTCGTGAAGACCCCGAGCGGCACGTCGGACATCAACTCCCGCTTGACCGCGCGCAGCAGCGTGTCGCGCAGCTCGGCCGTGGTGTCCAGCGACAGCCGGGACGGCTGGGCGGCCGCGGCCGCCGCGCTCCAATACGCACGGACCTCGATGCGACCACGCTCGGCAATGAGCAGCGACGCCGGCGGCAGCTTGTGGATCGCGTCGAACATCGTGTACGGAGCGGGGACATAGCCGAGCGCCCGGTACAGGGCCAGCGCCTTGCGATTGACCCGCCTCGGCTGGTCGGGGAACTCGAGCAACGCCTGAATCTCGGAGGCGAACCGCAGCTCGCCCTCCACATCCGCCCAGAACAGCGGCTTCTCGCCCGCGCGATCACGCGCCAGCACTAGCCGCCGGCGCGCGTCGTCCCAGACCGCGAGCCCAAACATTCCCTCGAGACGAGCGACGGCGTCTGGGCCGAACCGCTCGTAGAACGGCACGATCGTCTCGATGTCGCCTTTGGAGCGAAACGGATAGCGCCATGCCCCGGCCTCGCGCCGCAGGTCGCTCGCATTGTAGATCTCGCCGTTGCACACCATCCAGATCTTGCCGTCGGGACTCTGGAACGGCTGATCGCCGGTGGTGAGGTCCATGATCGCCAGCCGGCGCGCACCGATGCGCGCGCGCTCATGCCCGACGATGCATTCACCGTCGGGACCGCGATGGCGCAACGCCGCCGCCATCCTGGTGAGCGATTCCGGATGGCGCAGCGGCGCGGCGCCGCGCGCTATCGCGCCGAAGATGCCGCACATGGTCCATAG
>JBOHSJ010000088.1:0-5906 GCA_050733035.1 Gemmatimonadales bacterium
AACCTGCACCGCATCGAAGGCGGCGGCACCGAATTCCCCATGGTGATCATGGATGGCAGCGCCGGCCTCGGCCTCATCGTCCACGAGCTGGGCCACAACTACACGATGGGCATCCTCGCCAACAACGAGTGGAAGGAAGGCTGGCTCGACGAGGGCTTCACGAGCTTCCAGACGGGGTGGTTCTTCGAGGCCAACGGCCAGGGCCCGGCGTATCCCGAAGCGGAGGGTGAGATCCTCTTCTGGGACATCGACCGGTGGAGCGAGCCGGTGTCGATGGTGAGCGAGCGCTACCGCGACTTCCAGACGTACAACACGATGATCTACACGAAGGGCCAGCTGTTCTTCGAGCAGCTGCGCTACGTCGTCGGCGACGACGTCATGCGCCAGATCCTGCGCACCTACTACGCGCGCTGGCGGCTGAAACATGTGGATGAAGCGGCGTTCCGCGGCGTCGCCGAAGCAGTGTCGCATATGGACCTGGGCTGGCTGTTCGGCCAATGGCTGCACGGCACGCCGCTGATCGATTACAAGCTCACCAAGGTCGAGCGCCGCCGGTTGGCTGACGGCAGATGGCAGACCGCCGCCATCATCGATCGTTTAGGCGACGGCTGGATGCCGGTCGAAATCGGAGACAAGAACGGCATCTATGCGCGCTCGACCGGCGAGCCGCTGCGGGAGCGGGTGGAGTTCGTCACCGATCACAAACCGGGGCGACTCGCGCTCGATCCGCGCCAGCGCGCGCATGACTGGAACGCGCTGAACAACCACGAGCGCCGTGGGCTGTTCGGCAGCCGGGCGCGCAGTGTAGTGCGCTTTGACAACCCGACGAAAAACCCGGCTCGACGGGACGGCATAGTCATGAGCCTGCTCCCGATCGCGTGGTACAATGACCATGGCGGATGGACTGGGGCGCTCCGCATGCGGTCGAACTACCTCGGCCGCTTCCATCAGGATCTCACAGTTTACTCCTATGCCTTCGGACCCGACGCGAAGCACCGCGACGGCTTTTTCTTTCGATTCGCCAATCCGGTCAATCGGCCCATGCCACGCACCGAAACGAGCGCCGCATTCTGGCGCGTCGAAGGCCGAACCGGCATCGCCCTGCGTGCAGACAAGTCGCTGATTCAGCACCTGGGATTCGGGCCGGATCGGCACGTCGGGTTCGACGCGATCTGGATGGCCGTGCACGACCTCGGCTACGTCGACCGTCGTCTGTGGGACAACAGCGGGACGATCGAAGCGGGACCGTGGGCGTCCATCGCGAGCCGAAACGGGGGGGGCGGCTCGCGCGTCTGGCACGCACGCTTCGGCGTGCGCGGCGGGCTCGTGTACCGCAACCCCGGGCCCGGCATTCAGGCCACCAATCGCTACGACGTGGAAGGCTTCGCTCGTGCGACCGGCGAAGTGAGTCTGCGAACTCATTTCTTGGGGGTCCGTTTGTTTGGCGGCACCTACCTGGCCGAACATGACCCGCCACTGCAGCGGCGCATCATGGCCCGAGGCGCCGATCCGTACGAAACGTTCGCGAACCCGCTGCTGCGCAGCCGCGGCGCGCCGTTCGTGCGGCCCGATTTCCACTACCATGCACCGGGTGACGCCAACCTGCGCGGCTTCCGTCCCGACCTCGGCGGCCGTTGGGCGGTCGCGCTCAACATGGAAGCGACCAAGACTCTCGGCCTTCCCCTCGGCGCGGCGGCCCACGTGTTTGTGGACGCCGGGATCGTCGATCCGCAGGCGGTCCCGCCGATCCCGAGCGGGCAGTCGTATAGCACCTTGTACGACGGCGGGGTGGGTATCGTGCTGCGGCCTCGGATCAACGACCTCGCCTGGACAATGCGCTTCGAGGTACCGTTTGTGGTGAATCGGTGGGACCACGCCGCCGATGGAACGACGGATCGCTTCGCGTTCCGGTGGCAGGTGAGTCTGGAGCCGAGCTTTTGAACGAGCGGCGCGAGTTCTTTCAGAGCACCATCGGGCGACTGCTGCACGAGATCGCCGAGCACGCCGAGCAGCGCGTGGCACCGAAGCGGTGGTTCCGGCCGCCGGGCGCCGCGACCGAAGTGGCGTTCGTAGCGGCGTGCACGCGCTGCGGTGACTGTATCGACGTCTGCCCCGTGCATGCGATCGTCAAAATGCCGGCCAACGGGGGCGGTCTCGCGGCGGGGACGCCGTATATCGAGCCCGCGATGCAAGCATGTATCGTGTGCGAGGACATGCCGTGCGCCGCGGCCTGCGAGACCGGCGCGCTCGTGGTGCCTCCCGACGGATGGGCGTCGGTGCACATGGGCGTGCTCGAGCTGGATCCCGAGCGGTGCATCACTTTTCAGGGCGCCGAATGCGGCGTGTGCGCGCGCGCCTGTCCCGTGGGTGAGCGGGCGCTGGCGCTCGACGATCGCGGTCATCCCGTGCTCAAGCCCGAAGGCTGCGTCGGCTGCGGAGTATGTGTGACGGCATGCGTGACCCTGCCGTCGTCCCTCAAACTGAGACTGGCGTGAGCGAAATCCCCTACCGAGTCGAGAAGCCATGGGGCCACGAGGTGATCTGGGCGAAGGCCGAGCGGTATGTCGGCAAGATCCTGCACATCGAGCCCGGCCACGTGCTGTCGCTGCAGTATCACAACACGAAGGACGAATCGATCTACGTCCTCAGTGGCGAGATCATCCTGCGCATTCAGCAGGGCGAGACCCTGATCGAGCGGCGCGTGAAGCAGGGCGAGGCATTTCATATTCCACCCAAAACGATCCACCAGTTCGAAGCCGTCGCGGTGACCGACTTGCTCGAGGCGTCCACGCCCGAGCTCGACGACGTCGTGCGGCTCAAGGATCGCTACGGACGGGTTCCATGAAAGTCATCATGCCCATGGCTGGGAAGGGCACCCGGCTCCTGCCGCTGACCAAACGCGTGCCCAAGCCGCTGGTCAACGTCGCCGGCCGCCCCGTGATGGATTACGTCATGGACGCGCTACGGCGCGCGGGGCAGCTCGATGAGCTGATCATCATCACCGGGCATCTGAAGGAAAAAGTCGAACAGTATGTGCGCGAGCACTACGACATCCCGGCGCGATTCATCGAGCAAAAGGTGCTCGACGGCACCGCCGGCGCGGTGAACCTGGCGCGCCCCTACGTGGACGGGCCGGTCATCGTCATTTTCGTGGACACCCTGTTCGATGCCGATCTGTCCATCGTGAAGACGACGCAGGCGGACGGCATCATCTGGACCAAAGAGGTCGAGGATTACCAGCGCTTCGGCGTCGTGGTGACGGACAAGCAGGGCCACATGACGAAGATCGTGGAGAAGCCGAGCACGCCGATCTCGAAGCGCGCGAACATCGGGCTGCAGTACGTCAAGGATTGGCGCACGCTGTTCGACGGCATCGAGCACGTGCTCAAGAGCCCCCCGGGGAAGGGTGGGGAGTTTTATCTCACCGACGCGTTCCAGTACATGGTGGACAAGGGGAAGAAGCTGTTCGTGAGTGAGGTGGGCGGGTGGTACGACTGCGGGAAGGTGGACACGCTGCTCGAGACGAACGAGCATCTCTTAAGGACCGGGCGCGGGCAGAAGCCCGCGAAGGCGGAGTCTGGAGTCAGGATCCGGGAGCCGGTGCGCATCGAGGACGGCGTGACACTCAAGGATTCGACCATCGGGCCTAACGTCACGATCGAAGCGGGCAGTACGATCGAGGGCAGCACCATCGCCAACAGCATCCTCGGCAGGGGTGTGATGGTCAAGAGGGCGAAGGTCGAGGGCTCGGTGATCGGCGATAAGCAGGTGATCGATGGTCGGGACGTAAAGGACTCTGTGATGGACGTCGGAGAGATCGCAGCTGCCCGCTAATCCCGAGCCCCTAGGCCCCGGCCCCGAGTTCATAGAGCTGTTCGATTACAACGCCTGGGCGAACCGCGTCATCTTCGACGCGGTCGCCCAGCTCCCCGACGAGCAGTACTTCCGCGACCTGAAAAGCAGCTACGGCGGCGTCCACGGCACCCTGGCGCACATCGTCTGGGCGGAGCAGTTGTGGCTGCACCGCTGGCTCGGGAAGCCGAACCCCGCCGTCCCACAGGGTGCCGACCTGAAATCACTGGCCGAGGTGCGCAGCCGCTGGGAGGCGGTCGAGGCAGAGCGGGGCGCCTTCCTGGCTGGGTTTGGTGAGCAGAGGCTGGAAGAGACGCGGCTCGTAAAGCCATCCAGCGGTGGGGAATACATTCACACCTACCGGCAGATGTTTCGCCACTTCATCAGCCATTCGTCCTACCACCGCGGCCAGATCGTGACGTTGCTGCGCCAGCTTGGGTCCAAGCCGCCGAGCACCGATCTGATCCTGTACTACCGCCGCAGGGGTTGACGCCGGCGGGAAACCCAAGTTAGTTACTGACCGTTCAGTAATTAACTTTGGAGATCCATGCCGCACACTGCTACTCGCAAACGCGCCAAACCCCGCTGGCGGCGCCGCAAGGAAGCCCGCCCCGACGAGATCATGACGGCGGCGCTCGAGGTCTTCGGCGACCGCGGCTTCGCCGCCACCAAGCTCGAAGACATCGCCCGCAAGGCCGGCGTCACCAAAGGCACGATCTATCTCTACTTCCACAACAAGGAAGCGCTGTTCAAGGCCCTGGTGCGCGAGACCATCGTCCCCGTGATCGAAAAGGGGGAGGCGCTCGCCCAATCCTTCCAGGGCACCGCACGCGACCTGTTCGAACAACTGGTGCGCGAATATTTCCGCCTCGTCGGTGACACGCCGCTCGCCGGGATCCCGCGGCTCATGATCGCCGAAGCGCGGAATTTTCCGCAGCTCGCCAGGTTCTACTACGAGGAAGTCGTCACCCGCGGCCACCGCCTCATGGGCGGCGTGCTCGAGCGGGGGATCCAAGCCGGCGAATTCCGCCCCGTGAACGTTCCCGTGGCGACGAAGCTCGCGATGGCGCCGCTGATGCACGCGGTCGTCGCGCGCAAAGCGTTCGCCGCGTGCATGCCCGAAGGCTTCGACGTCGCCACATACCTCGACACCCACATCGATCTCTATCTCCATGGCATCGCCACAGATCACACTGATTCTCGCGCTGATTAGCGCCGCCTCGCTCCAGGCTCAAACGCCGGCGCCGGTGCGGCTCTCGTTTGCCGACGCCGTGCGTCAGGCGACAGGGCAAGGCAAGGACGCCCCTCCTTCCGTCGCGATTGCGGGATTCCGTGCCGATGCGGCCGGTGCCCGCGTGCGCCAGGCGCGCGCCGGACTCCTGCCCAATCTCTCGGTGTCGGGATCGTGGGCGAACCGCAACTTCAACTCCAAGGCGCAAGGGATCTCGTTCCCGGGCGTGCCCACGATCATCGGCCCGTTCAACGCCTATGACGGCCGCGTGCGGCTCACGCAGACGCTGTTCGACTTCTCGAACCTCGGCCGCGTCAACGCGGCGAAGAGTCAGGCGAGCGCGGCGGGAGCGGAGCGGTCGGCCGTCGTCGAAGCCAGCGCCCAGAACGTCGCACTCGCGTACGCGCGCGCGAGCCGAGCCCAAGCCGTCCTCGCGGCGCGTCAGGCCGATTCCTCCCTCGCCGCGGAGCTGCTCTCGCTGGCGATCGCGCAGCAGCAGGCGGGCGTGAGCGCGTCCATCGACGTCACCCGCTCCAGGACGCAGCTCGCGGAGGCGGCCGGCCGCCTGGTCGTCGCGCAGAATCAGTTCGACCGCGCCAAAATCGATCTCGCGCGCGGGTTGGGCCTCGATCCCGCCACGCCGGTCCAGCTCACCGATACACTCACCGCGCAGATGGGCGCCGCGGACGTCCCGACCGACCGCAACGCGGCGGTAACCCAGGCCGTCGCCGCGCGTCCCGACGTCGCCGCCGAAGTCGCCCGCGGCGCCGCCGCCCGCACATCGGCCTCGGCGATCTCGGCCGAGCGGCTGCCGCGGCTCGAG
>JBOHSJ010000089.1:0-20575 GCA_050733035.1 Gemmatimonadales bacterium
ACCGCGCCTTTCCTTATATCTTCGCCGCGGCTCCGGATGTTTTTCTTCGCGTCGCGGGTGTTGCGAACGGAGACGCGCCCACCGTTGCTGTCCTGCTCGGTATCCTCCTGCCGAATCACCGTGTCGGCGCCCTGCGGCACCGGTGCACCGGTGAAAATGCGCGTTGCCTGCCCCGGACCGACGGCTTTGACCGGGAACTGGCCCGCCGGAAGCGTCTCGATCACGTCGAGGTCCGTTCCCGTTTCCTTCAGGTCCGCGCTGCGTACGGCGTAGCCGTCCATCGCGGAGTTGTCCCACGGCGGCAGATCGATCGGGCTGGCGACATCCTCCGCGAGCACGGCATCGAGCGCCTCGCGCAGCGGGCGGCGTTCGGGCGCGAGCGGCTGGAATTGCGCGATGATGAGGCGGGCAGCCTCAGCCGGCGTGATCACGGCGGCAGGATCTTCGCGCGATCCCAGGCGAGATTCGCGATCGTCACGAGCCAGGCGGTGTCGGTGAAGCGGAACACGGGAAACGGCGCGTGGAGATTGCTGTCGTCCGTCACCATCGCGACCCAGTCGGTGGGATCGTGGACAGCCGGATCGAAGATCGGCTTGGGCCCCGCGACGGTGCGGTAGACCTCGATCTTGGGCAACGGCGCGCGTTTGAAGCCTTCGACCAGCACGATGTCGGCATCACGGAGATAGGCTCGCGCGAGTGTGATCGGATCGGATTCCCGCTCGGTATGCTCGAACAGCACGCGTTGTCCTGGCGCCTCCATCAACACGCGTTCCGCTTTCCCCTCATGCCAATGGCGCCAGGTGTCCTTGCCCTTCTGATCCATGTCGGCCTGATGAGAGCCGTGCTTGATCGTCATCACCCGGAACTTGCGGCGCACCAGCTCCGCCGCGAGCGCAACCAGAAACGTGGTCTTGCCCGCGTTCTTGAGCCCGATGATGGAGATCATCCGTGTCGCCGACACAGCGCCTCCGCGCGCGCGAGATCGTCCGGCGTGTTCACGTTGAAGAACAGCTCGTCAGGATCGCCGAAGCCCCGGACCTGGGCGAGCGGGACGATACCGACCCGAACGTCCGCGTGGAAGGAGATGGCCTTGAGATCGCCGTTTTCCAGGCGTCGCGCGATCGCCGCCGCGCACGCCGGCCCGTACACCGCGCACAGCGGCTCGAGCCCGCGTTTGCCTGAGCTTTCCGGCAGGACGGCGTCGAGCTGTCCGTCCCTCATGCGTTCCACCAGGGCTCGCAGTAACGCCTCGGTCACGAACGGCATGTCCCACGCGACGCACAGTACCGGTCCGGCACCGGCGGCCAAAGCGGTGTAGATCCCGCCCAGTGTTCCGAAACCAGGACGGACATCCGGGGTGGTCTGGAGATCAGGGCGCCACGCCGCCGCATCGGGCGCATTGGCGATCAACAGGGGTGGCGCGCCGGTGACCGCCTGCACCGCGTCCACGACGCGGTCGAGAATGCGACGTCCCCCGACCGTCAGGAGACCCTTGGGCGTTCCGCCGTAACGGCGGGCGGCGCCGCCGGCGAGCACCGCCCCTCGCATTCTAGTAGCGCCGACCGCGCTTTTTCTCCAGGACGACGTCGAGCCCGATCGTCAGCGCGAAATGATGATAGAACCGTGAAGCCGTCGGCGCGATGCGCGTCCCCGCGTCGGCGGGCCCGGTGACGCGCTCGATCGATGTGATGACATCGCGCAACTCCAGGCGGAATTGATATGCGCCTGCCTTGCTGACCGGCGTCGTGACACCGGCCGCCAGTCCCAATAACGGAGCGGCGTTCCGCGGATTCGGGTCGTCGATCGCGCCAACCGGTACCGGCCCAAGACTGGTGAGATAACTCCCGACCACTGCGACCTTGCTGTGCGGCATCCCTACGAGTCCGATGCTGGCACGCAGATAGGGACTCAGGCCCCGTTGCGCGGCGGCCCGCACCGTCGCGCCGAGAAATAAGCTGATCGCGCCGCCCGACCCCGAGTGGGACTGAATATCGTTGCAAACCGCCGGCACCAGGGAATCATTCGGAGTCCGATGCAGCAAGGTGCAGCCGTCATCATTGGGGAGCCCGAGATAGGAGATCTCGGCGTGTATGCCGACCTTGGACGAGACGAAGTACGTGGCCGAGGCTCCAACGACGATGCTGGAGGTGATTTCGCGCGACAGGCGGAGGGTGTCGAACTGTCCGCTGTCCACACGGACAAGCGACGCGAGGGGTTGCTTGGAAACATCCCACAGCCGATGCCCGCCGACGGCTCCGCCGAGGATCGTGAGAACAAGTTGCGAGCTGGATGGCGACTGGGCGGCGGCGGTGGAGACGCCGGCCAGCAGCAACGCGGCACACGTGGCAAGTCGCATTAGACCTCGAGGTGACTGTGTTCGACGGCGATGCAGCGGTCCATCACGAACGCGATGCCGGCAGCCGCGGCGCGCGCTTGCGCGGCTGCGTCCACCACGCCCTGCTGTAACCAGATCAGCTGCGGTGGTGGGCGCAGCGCGATCGCTTCGTCCACTACCGCTCCCGCGTGCTCGCTGCGCCGAAACACATCCACCAGATCGAGCGTGTGCGCGCGCGCGGCGGCGGTGAGCGTCGGGTAGCTCTTCTCGCCGAGGATTTCGTCGTGGCCGGGATTCACCGGCACAATGCTGTAGCCCGACCGTTGCAGGTAGCGCGCGACCGAGTGACTCGGCCGAACCGGTTTCGGCGAGAGCCCTACGACGGCGATCGTGTGAACGCGCCGGAGCAGGGCACGCAGTGCGTCGTCGGAAAGCGTCATCCCTCCGCGTGCGGTTTGTGCACGTGCGGCGTGCCGCTGACCGCCCGGCCAACCAGCACCATCCCTGATCGCTCGGCGATCGTCACGGCGAGCGTGGACGGCACGCTCGGCGTGGCGACCCAGGCCAGCCCTGCCCGCGCCGCTTTGAACGCCAACTCGGCGGAGATTCGTCCCGTGACGAGCAGGCCGCGACCGGTGATCGGCGTCCGCGCCAGCACCGCCGCGCCGATGACTTTGTCCACCGCGTTGTGCCGGCCGATGTCTTCCGCGTGAAACAGCAGCTGGGCCCCGTCCGTGAGCGCCGCGGCGTGAATGCCGCCCGTCTCATTGTACCGCACGCCGCTGGCGAACAACTGTTTGAAGAGTGTGCGGAATGTCTCGGGCTGGGGTGGATCGCCGCGCAGCGGGACGGACCCGATCGGCGGGGGATCGGCGAGCATCGTGGCGACGGCACCGCAACCGGATGCCAGCACGCGCTTGCGGTTTTCCCCTTTCACCTGCGCGAGCCGCTCCGGCCTGACGTCCGCCCAGAAGCCGAGGTCGGGTGCGCAGGGCCGTAGCTGGACGAGATCGTCGAGCGACCCGATGTAGCCCTCGCCGTGCAGCCAGCCCACGGCGAGCTCTTCGAGCTGCTCGGGCGTGCACATCCAGGTGACGGCGGGCTCACCGTTCACCTCGAGCCAAACCGGCCATTCTTCGACGACGGCCGAATCGGCCCGCATCCGCCCGCTACGTTTCCCCGCGGTATTCTGAATAAAGGTGAGCTCCCTCTTCCACGCGCACGCAATCCAGTGCGACGCCGGGCGGCAAGCCCGGGATGATTCGCTCCCAGAGGTACACGGCCAGCGCTTCTCCCGTCGCGAGCCACGTTCCGGCCGCGAACGTCGCGATGTCTTTGTTAATATGCCGCCCATCGAAGCGCTCTACGACTTCGCGCCGCAGCAGCGCGTCGAGTGCCTGGAGACTCATCACGCCGCCGCGCGTCGGATCGAACACGCCTTTGACGGTAACCATGCAGCGATAGCGATGGCTGTGATCGGCGCTCGCGCCCGCGAACTCGGGAGCGTCGGGGAACCGGTGTGTCGCGGTAAACTCCACGACGCGAGTGAGATAGACCCTCGGCATCGCTTAGAATACCTGGACGGCGGTGGCCTTGAAAGTAAAGACGACGGGCCCGCCCGGGGCGAGCGCGAGGTCGCGAGCCGCTTCGGCCGTCACCGCCGCCACCAGCTCCACGCCCCCGACGTCGGCTCGCACGTGCACACCGGCGCCCCGATACTCGATGGCCATCCCGCTGACACGACCGGAGAGCACGTTGCGCGCCGACGAGGGCAGGGGCTCGCGGCTGACAAGAATGTCGGTGGGTGGAACGGCGAGGACCGCCGGTCCGGTGCGATCCGTCATGACGAAGATGTCCACGCTGCCCACGCGTACGCGCTTCACGCCGTCGCCCACCGGAAGATCGACGCGAAACAGATTCTCCGGCGTCACCGGTGAGAGACGGCCTTCGGCGATCGCGCGGATGTCGTCCGCCCAGCGATAGGCGTCCTCCAGTTGGTGCGACGCAATGCAAACCGCGAGGGGCCGTGCCGCCCGCTCCGCCAGCAGAGCGCGATACAGCGCGCCCGCCGCCGCGCGATCGGCGGAGCTGGCCGGCTCGTCCAGCAGCAGCACATCGGGTCGCAGCGCGAGCGCCCGGGCGACGGCCACGCGCTGCACCTCGCCGTCCGACAGCTCATGGCGGCGGCGATCGAGCAGCGCCTGGAGCCCCAGCTCCTCCACGACCTGACCGATGATGCCGTTTGCCGCCGTGCGGCTGACGTCCCTCAGCCGCAGGCCGTATTCCAGGTTCTCCCGCACCGTGCCGCGGAACAGAATCGGCCGCTGCTCGACGAGCGTTACGCGCCGGCGCAGGGACGCGGGCGCGCGGCGCGGGACGGCAAGGCCGTCGAATCGGACCTGACCTTCGGTCGGAGACTCGAGCAACGCCAGCAGCCGCAGCAGCGTGCTTTTTCCAGAGCCATTGTGACCCACCACCGCCAACACGCCGGTGCGCGGCACGGTGAACCGCTCGAGGTCGAGGACCAGTCGTCCCTCGTAGCGGTGCTTGACGCCCCGCAGCTCAACCACCGCCGCGCCCTTGCAGGACTTGTAACGCGATGTTGATGACGAGAGCCATCGTCAGCAGCACGAACCCCAGGGCGAGGGCCATGCCGAAGTCGCCCTGCGACGTGAACAGTGCGACCGCGGTGGTCAGCGTGCGGGTGGAGCCGCGGATGTTGCCGCCCACGATCATCGCCGCCCCGATTTCGGCGACGACTTGGCCGAACGCCGCGGTGATCACCGCGGCGAGCGCGAACCGCGCTTCGCGCGCGACGGTCCACGCGGTTCGCCACCGTCCCGCACCCAGCGTTTCGGCGGTGCGGCGCACGCGCGGGTCTACGCCCTGAATCGAGGCCGCCGAGAGCGCCGCGGCGATCGGCAGCGCGAGCAACACGTCGCCGACGACGATCGCTTGCCAGGTATACAGCCATTCCAGGCCGCCGAGCGGCCCGCGGCGCGACAGCAGGCCGTACAGCAACAAGCCGACGACGACGGTGGGGAAGGCCAGCGCGGTGTTGACGACGGTCAGCGCGGCGCGGCGTCCCCAGAAACGTCGCGTGGCCAGGAAGTAGCCGAGCGGCAGCCCGGCCGCGCACGCGATGATGGTCGAGACGACCGCGACTTTGAGTGTGAGTACGGCGATTCCATAGACCTCGGAATCACCCGCTGCGAGTAGTTCCCACGCTCGCCGGAAGCCTTCGGCTAGAAAGTCCATCCAATGCCGAGACTAAACCAGGGATGCAGTGTCCAGTCGTTGAGGGGTACGTCCAGCGGCAACACGCGAGAGCCGTCGGACGCCAGGTCGGCGTGAAATGACAGCGGATACTTGAGACGCCAGAGATGCGCCCGCGCCTCGGCGTTGATCATCAGGTGGCGCGATGGAAACCAGCGCACACCGGTCGCGCCGGCGATCGTGAGCTTCGTGCCGAATTTGTACCCGCTGCCGGTCGTGTCACCTGGTGAGTTGACGTCGAACATCAGTCCGAGCGCGGTGCCGGCGTAGGGGGCGAGGCCGTGCCACGACTTCCCGCCGGTGAGCCGCAGCTGCAATCCGATCTCCACGAGTCCGATGTCCGACTTGAATGGGCCGGTGCGGCGTTCGGGCGATGTCGAGTCGGCATTCGGATTGATGATGAAGCGGTCGCCGCTCAGGTAGGCGGTGTTGAGCTGGAACAGAATGGCTCGGCCCGCCGGGATCTCGTAGCGCGCGCCGAAGGTCAGGGCGTTGCTCACCCCCGCGTCCGCCCGCCCGCGGTCCGACGTCAGGTAGCCGACGAACACCACCGGCCCCGGGCGCAGCGGAATGTCTCGATACGGCGATGAGCCGGGATCGTGGCCGATTTGGGCGGAAAGTTGGAATGTTGGAATGATGGAAAGAAAAACAGCCATCCGTGCCGTCGTGAGTATCCTGATCCTCATTCTCTCGTTCCATCCTTCCATCGTTCCATCGTAGTATCCCTCAAGTCGCGTCCCGTCATCACGTTCGGAGGCTCAATTCCCAGCAACTGCAAGATCGTTGGTCCGACGTCGCGAAGCGAGCCACCGGAACGCAACGTCTTCGCGCCGGACCCGTTTCCCACAAGGACGAGGGGCACCGGGTTCGTGGTGTGGGCCGTGTGCGGTCCGCCCGTCGCGGGGTCGATCATCAGCTCGCAGTTACCGTGATCAGCCGTAACCAGGATGGTGGCGCCCGCTTTCTCCGCGGAGGCCAGCACCCGCGCCAGGCAGATATCCACCGTTTCGACCGCCTTGATCGCTGCTGGTAGTACTCCCGAGTGCCCTACCATGTCCCCATTGGCGTAGTTGCACAGAATGAAATCGTGATGCCGCTGCTCGATCGCCTTGCACAGCACGTCGGTCACGCCCGGTGCGCTCATCTCGGGCATCAGGTCGTACGTGGCGACTTTTTGCGACGGCACCAGCAGCCGTTCCTCGCCTTTGTAGGGGGGCTCGTACCCGCCGTTGAAGAAGTACGTGACGTGCGCGTACTTCTCCGTTTCCGCGGTGCGAAACATCGTCTTGCCGCGGTCCGCGAGGACCTCCGCGACGATCTGAGACAAAACCATCGGTCCGAATGCCGCCGGGAACGGCAGCGTCTCGTCGTACTGCGTCATCGTGACGAGCTGTACGCGCGGCCGGCCGGTGACGTCGAACCCGTCGAAGCCGGGCAGCGCCAGCGCTCTGACGATCTGGCGCACGCGGTCGGCGCGGTAGTTGAAGCAGAAGATGCCGTCGCCGTCCTTGATGAGCGGGGCGCCCTGGATCACGCGCGGTTTGACGAACTCGTCGGTTTCGCCCGCCGCGTACGCTTGCTTGATCGCCGTGATTGGATCGGGAGCCGGTGCGCCGATGCCCCGCACCATCGCATCGTACGCCAGCTTGGTCCGCTCCCAGCGCTTGTCGCGATCCATCGCGTAGTACCGCCCGATCACCGTCGACACCACCGTGCGCCCATCCGGCCGGTCGACGTTGCGCAGCAGCTCCTCCATGAACCCCAGCGCCGATTGTGGCGGCGTGTCGCGCCCGTCGAGCCACGCATGGATCGCGACCTTCACGCCCGCGCGGCGCCCCAGCTCGACGGCGGCGAGCAGCTGCCTGTCGAGGGCGTGCACACCGCCGGTTCCGATCAGGCCCATCACGTGCAGCGTGGCGTCTTGGCGTCTTGTCTCATCAACCAGCTGCACCAGCGCAGGAATTCGGAAGAACTCTCCAGAGTCGATAGACTGTGAGATGCGGACGATGTCCTGCGGCACCACACGCCCGGCGCCGAGATTGAGATGACCGACTTCACTGTTGCCGATTTGCCCTTCGGGAAGACCGACGGCGAGTCCCGACGCTGCGAGCAGCGTGCGCGGCGCGCGCTCCCACAGCCGGTGCCATACCGGCGTGCGGCCCAGCTCGATGGCGTTGCCGTCGCGGCCCGCCCGGAAGCCCCACCCGTCGAGCACGACGAGTACGACTGGGGTGCGCGTGCTGCGGCTCATTGTCATATTGAAGGGGATGCAAGTTAGCCAGATCGTTCCTGCTCTACTAGTTGTTCTGAGCCTCGCGCCGCCGCCGCCCGCGGGCGCTCAGGGCAGCACGCGTTATCGCGTCAGCGTCGACAATGCCTGGTTCTATCAGGACGTCGCGGGCCGGCGCATCGCGCGGCTCGCCAACGGCGCCGTACTCGCCGGCGGCGCAACGCGCAACGATTGGATGCAGGTCTTGCTCGAGGGCTGGATCTTCTCCACGTCCGTCGGCCCGAGCGATCGGCCCGACTTCGACTTGCTCGTGACGCGCTCGCCCACCGAAAACCTCCGCGCCGCGCCGGCGGGGCCCTTGGTCGCAGAGCTCGCGCAAGGATTCGGACTCAAGCGCGCGTCACGCGACAGCACCGGCCGGTGGGTGCACGTGACACGGATCGGCTGGGTGCAGCGCAGCGCGCTCACGCCAGTCGCCGACGTGGTCGCAACGCGAACCAGTGATTCATCCGACGCCGACCTTTCCCAGGGTGGGCGCACGCCGGGGCCACGCCCCGGCGCTGACACCACGCGCGTGGACAGCAGCCGCGCCCAGCCCACGCACATGACGACGCTGTACCGTGCGCCCGACGGGCCGGAGGCCGGCACCGTCGCGACCGAAACGCCGCTGCGCGTCCTGAGTCGCAACGGCGAGTGGACGCGCGTGCAGTTGGAGGGTTGGGTCAAAGGCGGCGACCTGCAGGCCGCGCCCGCCGGCGTCCTGGTAGGCGTGACCGCCGCCGAGCTGCGCGCCGAGCCGCAGCGCTACGCCGGGCAGCTGCTCCGCTGGCGGCTCGAGTTCATCGCGATTCAGAAGGCTGACGACTTGCGGCCCGATATTCCCACCGGCTCATCCTACGTGTTGGCGCGCGGGCCGTTGCCGGAGCGTGGCTTCGTCTACGTTATTGTGCCCGAGATCAAACTGCCGGCATTTCGCGCGCTGACACCGCTCGTGACGATGCAGATCACCGCGCGCGTGCGGAACGGCCGCAGCCGCTATCTCGGCAATCCTGTGGTGGAGCTGGTTTCGTTGGAGGGAGGCGCAACCCCGTGAACGACGTACTCGCCGAGCGCGTCCGGCGGAAGCTCGACGCGATGCCGGACGAACAGGCGTACCAGGTGCTCGACTACATCGAGTTTCTCGAGTCGAAGTACTCGCAACGCGCCGCGGGCGCGCCGGCGTTCCAGAAGGTCGCGGAGACGCTGGAAGACACGATGCGCGCGGGCCGAGTCCCGATCACGATCATCAAAGGAACGATGGACGCCGTCGGGAAAGCCGGACGCTTCTTCGAGGGCCTGGCGGCCGCGGGAAAGGCGGCGGTCGAGGAGGCGAAGAAAAAACCGGTTGAGGAAAAGAAAGCGCCCCACTAACTTTCGCCATGGGAACCTTCCGGCCCGACGTCGCCCTCACCTTTGACGACGTTCTGCTCGTGCCCCGTCACTCGACGGTGCATCCCCGCAACGTTGCCGTCGCCAGCCGCTTCACTCGCGCCATTCCGCTCGCCATCCCGATCATCTCCGCCGCCATGGACACCGTCACCGAGGCGGAGATGGCCATCGCCATGGCGCGGCTGGGTGGCATCGGCGTGATCCACAAGAACATGTCGATCGATCGCCAGGCAGCCGAAGTGGACCGCGTGAAGCGCAGCGAGTCGGGCATGATCATGAATCCGATCACGCTCGGCCCCGATCGCCCGCTGCGCGAAGCGCAGCAGCTGATGCTGCGCTTCAAGATTTCCGGCGTGCCGATCGTGGATGGCGCGGGCAAGCTCGTCGGCATCATCACGAATCGCGATCTGCAGTTCGAGCGCGAGCTGGACCGGCCGGTTCGCGACGTCATGACCAAAGAGAAGCTGGTCACCGCGCCCATGGGGACCAACCTCGACGAGGCCGAGCGGATCCTCGCCAAGCACCGCATCGAGAAGCTGCCCGTCGTGGACAAGCAAGGTTTGCTGCGCGGGCTGATCACCATCAGAGACATCTTCAAGCGGCGCCAGTACCCCCGTGCCAACAAGGATCAGCATGGCCGGTTGCGCGTCGCAGCGGCTGTGGGGGGGGCGGCGGATGCGCGCGCGCGTGCCCAGGCGCTGGTGGACGCCGGGTGCGACGTCATCGTCGTGGACTCGGCGCACGGGCACAGTCAGGGCGTGCTCGAGACCGTGGCTTGCTTGCGGGAAGTGTTTCCGGACTCCCAGCTGGTCGCCGGCAACATCGCGACCGAGTCCGGCGCGCGCGCGCTGGTCGAGCGGGGCGTGGACGCCGTGAAAGTGGGCGTCGGGCCGGGCTCGATCTGCACGACGCGCGTCGTCACGGGCATCGGCGTCCCGCAAATCACAGCCATCGTGGATGCCGTGCGCGGCGCCGGCGACATTCCCGTCATCGCCGACGGCGGCATCAAGTACTCGGGCGACGCCGTGAAAGCGCTGGCGGCCGGCGCCGAAAGCGTCATGATGGGCTCGATGCTGGCGGGCACCGAGGAAAGCCCGGGCGAGTCGTTCCTGCTCGAGGGCCGGCGGTTCAAGGTGATTCGGGGCATGGGCAGCCTGTCCGCGATGGAAGAAGGATCGGCGGACCGCTACTTCCAGGAGGGCGAGGTCTCGCTCCAGAAGCTCGTCCCCGAGGGGATCGAAGGGCGCGTTCCGTACCGCGGTCCCGTCGCCGACGTAGTCTTTCAGATGGTCGGCGGGCTGCGGAGCGGAATGGGGTATTGCGGGGCATGTGACATCGCTGCGCTCCGTACCGAGACCGAGTTCATCCGTATCACAACGGCGGGGCTACGCGAGTCTCATCCGCATGACGTCGTCATTACCAGAGAAGCGCCGAACTACAGCTTGTAGAGCCGGGCTGGGCTCCATCCCGACGAAGACCGCATGAACGTCCTGCTCCTCGACTGTCGCGCGGGCCGGACCCAGTTCAACGAGACCGAGAACCTGCGCTGCCGGGCCGCGCGCTGTCGCGCCTCGCCGACGATTGTCGGAGACTGTGCGACCGTGCCGATTCCGGCGTCCTGGATACTGCGCGTGCGGGTCGCCTCCTGATTGCCCAGCCTTAACAGCCGGCTCTATTGACAGATCGTCAACCCCGGGGAACCTTGGGGCGGTCTGCGCCGTCGCTGCGTCACCCCCTGAACGGAGTCCCGCATGAATTTGTGGGCTACGAAATCCATCACGACCCTGCGCGCCGAGGCCGACGAGGCCGGCGAGCACCAGCTAAAACGGGCGCTCGGCCCGCTCAATCTGATCACGCTGGGCATCGGCGCTATCATCGGGGCCGGCATCTTCGTACTCACGGGCCAAGCCGCGGCGTTGCACGCGGGACCGGCGGTCCCGATCTCGATGGCACTCGTCGGCATCGCGTGCGCCTTTGCGGGGCTCTGCTACGCCGAGATGGCGTCCGCCGTCCCCGTCGCGGGCAGCGCGTACACGTATTCGTACGCGACGATGGGTGAGCTCATCGCCTGGATCATCGGTTGGGACCTGGTGCTCGAGTATGCCGCGGGCGCCGCGACCGTCGGTGTGGGCTGGTCCGGCCACCTCGTGTCGTTGCTCAGTCAGCTCGGCATCACGATTCCCCCGCATCTCGCCGCCTCGCCCACGCAATGGTGCACCGCCGTCCAGGTGCAGCAGTCGGTCGCGGGATGCGCGAGCGCGGGGCTCAATTTCACCGGCGCGTGGGTCAACCTGCCGGCCGTGTTCATCGTGGTGCTGATGTCCACGATTCTCGTCATCGGAATCAAGGAATCGGCGAGCGTCAACAATCTCATCGTGCTCCTCAAGGTCACAATCATTCTGCTGATCGTCGCGGTGGGGCTGGGGCACATCACGCCGGCGAACTACAAGCCGTTCATCCCGGACAACGCCGGGGAATGGGGCACGTACGGGTGGTCGGGTGTGCTGCGCGGCGCCGGCCTTGTCTTCTTCGCGTACATCGGTTTCGACGCCGTCTCCACGGCCGCGCAGGAAGCGCGGAATCCGCAGAAGGACATGCCGATCGGCATCCTGGGATCGCTGGCGATCTGTACGATTCTCTACATCGTCGTGTCGGCCATTCTGGTCGGGATGGTGCCCTACAAGGAATTGAATCTGCCCGCGCCCGTCGCCTACGCGATGGAGAAGGTCGGCGCGCCGCACTGGGTGCGCATCTCGATTGACGTCGGAGCCGTCCTGGGGCTCGCGTCGGTCATCCTCGTGATGCTCCTCGGCCAATCGCGCGTGTTCTATTCGATGTCGCGCGACGGGCTGCTCGGCAAATGGGCGGGCGCGGTGCATCCCAAATACCGCACGCCCTACCTGTCCACGATTTTCACAGGCATCGCCGTGAGCTTCGCGACGGGTCTGCTGCCGCTCCAACTGCTCGGTCAGCTTGTGAACATCGGCACGCTGCTCGCGTTCGTGCTGGTCTGCGCGGGTGTCCTCATCCTGCGCAAGAAGCGCCCCGACCTGGATCGCCCGTTCCGCACGCCGTGGGTGCCGTTCGTTCCCATCATGGGTGTGATTTGCTGCCTGGGGTTGATGGCCACGCTTCCAGGTGACACCTGGATCCGGCTCATCGTCTGGCTGCTGATCGGCTTCGCCATCTACTTCGGGTACAGCCGCAAGCACAGCCGTCTGCAGCGCGAGCTTGGCGGCGGGTCTGGGTCTGGACCGGCAGGCGGCATGGGTGGTGGGATGCGAGGTCAGCCGCCCCGGTAGGTTCACAGGCTGAAGCCACCCTTGAGGGTGTGGGAATTCAATCACAGACCAAAAGGACTAGATCGAAGGTCTGGTTGCGGCCGGTGCACAGCGTACCGCGATTATCTTCCCCAGGATGAATCCGAACGGCGTTCCCGTTCCGCCCGATCGGGCCAAGGCGGCTCGTGACGTGGCGGCGGCGCTGACAAGCGCCCGCCATGTCGTTCTCACCACGCACGTGAACGCTGATGGCGACGGCGTCGGCAGCGAGGTCGGGTTGTGGCATCTGCTGCGTGCCGAGGGTGTCTCCGTCACCATCGCCAATCCGACCGGCATTCCCGACCGTTTCAGTTTTCTCGTTCCCGACGGCGCCGACGCGAGCAACCGCGCCGCCCGCGAGATCGAGCGCGCCGACATCGTTGCGTCCCTCGACATCGGCGACCTGAGCCGGCTGGGCAACCTCGCGACGGTGATCAGCAAACGGCAGCCGTCCTTCGTGTGCATCGACCATCACGTCGGGCCCGTGAAGCTGCCCTCGGGCCCGTGCCTCATCGCGCCGGAGGCGACGGCAACCGCGGAGCTGGTCTTCGACCTGGCGACCGTCGCGGGCTGGCCGCTGACTCCCGAGAGCGCGCAAGCGCTCTACGTCGGCCTGCTGACCGACACCGGCGGGTTCCGGTTCTCCAACACGACGGCGCGCGCGCTGCGCGTCGCCGCCGCGTTGCTCGAGAGGGGCGTCGATCCCGAAGCGATCTACGCGTCGGTGTACGCGAGCGCCCCCGAGGGTCGAGTGCGGCTGCTCGCCGAAGTGCTGCAGACGCTCGTCGTCGAACCCGAAGTCGGACTCGCGTGGGTGAGTGTGCCGCCCGACGCGCTGCGCCGGCACGAAGTCACGGCGGACGATCTGGACGGCATCGTTGAATTCCCGCGCTCCATCGCCGGGGTCCGCATGGCGCTCCTGTTCCGGCATATCGCCAACGGCCGCGTCAAAGTGTCGTTCCGCTCGATGGGCGAGGTAGACGTGGCCGCGCTGGCGCATCAGTTCGGCGGCGGTGGCCACCATCGCGCCGCGGGTGCCTCGATCGACGGAACGATGGCAGAGGTGGAAGAGCAAGTGCTGGGGGCCGCGCGCATTTTCCTGGCGAACGGCCAGCCCGCGTGAGCCGTCCCAATCTCAAGGTGCTCGTCGAGCAGGCGCTCGACGCGATCACGCAGCCGCGTCATGTTCGCGACCTCGTCGTAGACGATCAGGGCACGGTCTCTTTTACCTTCGTCCTCACGAACGCCGATCCCGCCCCGCTCGCGCGGCAGGCACGCAAGGCCGTCGAGAGCGTACCGGGCGTGACCGGTGTGAAAGTGAATGTCGTCGAAGCGGCCAATGGCGGCCCGCGAGCGTCCGGGCCTGCCGCCTCCCCCCCCGGCGCGAGGCCGAACGCGCCGCCGAGTGTCTCACCGCCCACGCCGGATGAGATGCCGGCGTTGGGCAAGGTGCTGGCGATTTCCAGCGGGAAGGGCGGCGTGGGGAAGTCGACCGTGTCCGCGAATCTCGCCGCGGCGCTGGCCCGCGAGGGACATCGCGTCGGTCTGATGGATGCCGACATCTACGGCCCCAACATCCCGCGCATGTTCGGCCGCAACGAGAAGCCCGAGGTCCAGGGCGGCAAGATTCAGCCGCTCGAGGCGCACGGTGTGAAGCTGATGTCGCTCGGGTTCATCGTGGAGCGCGACGCGCCGGCGATTTGGCGCGGCCCCATCATCATGAAAATCATCCAGCAGTTCCTGCGCGACGTCGCGTGGGGCGAGCTGGACTATTTCCTCGTGGACCTGCCGCCCGGGACGGGTGACGCGCAGCTGTCGCTCACGCAGATCGTGCGGCTGCACGGCGCGCTGATCGTGACGACGCCGCAGGAGATGGCGGTCGGCGATTCGCTGCGCGGCGCGAAGATGTTCGAGCGCGTCGGCGTGGGCATCGTCGGGATCGTCGAAAACATGAGCTACTTCGTGTGCCCGCATTGCCACACGCGCTCCGAAGTGTTCCTGGCCGGCGGCGGGGGACGCCTCGCCGCCGAGCTGGGCGTCCCGCTGCTGGGCCAGATCCCCTTGCAGGCCGGCATGGCGGAGCTCGCCGATCGGGGCGAGCCGATCGTCGTAGGCCAGCCTGATTCGGCGGCCGGCATCGCGTTGCGGGACCTGGCCCGGACCGTCATCGCCCGCACTGCGGCGCTGACACCGGCGCTGCCGATCACCGACGCCCACCGCTAACGTGCCGTCGCTGACCGCGATCCTTCTGGTGCTCCAGAGCGCCCCGTTGACGCTTCCCGTCCCGGCAGGGGCGGTTCCGGCGCCGGACGACGCGAGGGCGGCGCTGCGCGCCGGGTTGGACACGCTCTACGGGGGCGAGTTCGAGCGGGCCGCGGCGTATTTCGCGGCGATGGCCGCGCACGATACGGTCGATCCGGCGCCCGTCGTGTTTCAGGCGGGCGCTTATATCTGGTGGGCCTCCGCGCGCGACTCGGCCGCGTTCGAGCTGCGGCGCATCGACTCGCTCCTCAATGTCGCGCTGGCACGCGCGCCGGCGGGCTTCTGGCGCGCCACCGCGCTGGGCTACCGGGCGCGGCAACGCGAAGAGAACGGCCACTCCTTCAGCGCCGCGAAGGACGCGAAGGCGATGCGCGACATCTACCGCCGCCTGCTCGCCGCGGACTCATCCTGCGCGGATTGCTATCTCGGGCTCGGGGTATACGACTACGGCCTCGCGCGCGCGGGCGCGCTGGCGCGGTTTTTCGCGCGCATCATCGGCCTGGGGAGCGGCAACGCGGAGCGGGGGATCCGGTACCTGCGCCGGGCGGCACATGACGGCGATCTCGCGCGCGTGGAGAGCACGTGGGTGCTGGCGGCAGCGCTGATGCGTGAAGCCGCGCGCGATCCCGCCGGCCGCGCGGTACTGGAACGAGAAGCGCGCGGCTATGTCGAAGGGCTGGCCGCGCGCTATCCGGGGAATCCGGTGTTTCAACGGTTCTTGCGGGAAGTGCCCGCTCGTACCTCAGCGCGTGAAGCGATAGGAGCGGCGACTGGTGCCGCGACGGCTGCGGTTGCCCCGCCGGCGATCGGGCGGCGTCAGCGCGGCGAGCTTGCCGAGCATGTTGTGCACGTGGCTCTTTACGGTGTTGGTCGCGATGTTGAGCCGCTGCGCGATCTCTTTGTTGCCGAGTCCCGCCGCGATCAGCTCCTTGATCTCCTGCTCGCGCTTGGTCAGGCGAACGATACCACCCGTCGTGGTGCCGGCGTTGCCGGCGTTTGCGCCGTCGGGCGATGCACTGCGGGGGGCGGCGGGAGGAGGCGGCACGTCGGTGCCGCTGGCGACGGAGCGGATGGCCGTGACGATGTCGTCGGCGGTGGCGTCTTTCATGATGAAGCCGTTGGCCCCGCCGTCGATGAACTGGTGGACGTCTTGTTGCGCGGGAACGAAATCCATCACGACCGCTTTCGCGTCGGGCGCGGTCGCCTTGAGGTCGGCGAGGAACGTGAAGCTGTCGCCGTTCGCCAGCGCGGCGTCGAGCAGCACGACCTGCGGCTTCACGTCGCGCAGCTGCTGCGCGGCCGTGTCGGCGTTGTCGGCGCTGGCGACGATGTCGACGTCGGAATACACGCTGAGCAGCCGCGCGAGACCGTCGCGCATCAACCGGTTGTCTTCCACGACGAGCACGCGAATCCGGGACGCCGGTATGGGCGGCGTCGCGAGGCGCCGCTCCGCGCGACGGCGGTTCGCCGAGCCTTCGCGCTCAACGGCTCTATTATCGATGCCGCGCCTCCGCTGGGGAGCAACCCGACGCTCGACGCGGCGAATGGTCCAAGGCACACTGCACCCCCGTTCTTGGACGTAATGTATTCCGCGCCAAGAACCAGCGGCATTCATCGTGGGGATGAGGCAAGTCATGCCAAATCCCTCCTTTAGCTTAGGCCGGATGAGCCAATCATTACGCCGTGTGGCGTTGTTGTTCGGGCTTGCCGCCGTCTATTACTTCGCCGCCAGGCTCGGCCTGCGGTTTGCCTTCATCAACAGTTCGGTCACGACCATTTGGCCACCGGCCGGCATCGCGCTCGCCGCCTTCGTGTTGTTGGGCTACCGCGTGTGGCCCGCGATTCTCGGCGCGGCATTTCTCGCGAATTTCATGACCACGGGTGCCGTGCTGCCGTCCGTCGGCATCGCGGTCGGCAACACGTCGGAAGGATTGCTCGCCGCCTATCTGGTCAACCGCTTCGCGCGGGGCGGACGCGTCTTCGATCGCGTGCGGGACATCCTGCGGTTCACGCTGCTCGCCGCGCTGCTGAGCACGGCGGTCGCCGCGACGATCGGCGTCGTCTCACTGGCGTTGGGGGGTCTCGTGTCCGCATCGGACGCCCCCCGCGTCTGGCTCACGTGGTGGCTGGGAGACGCGGTGGGCGACATCGTGGTCGCGCCCGCGCTGATCATCTGGATCGGCGTGAAGCCGGGGCCGAGCCGGACACGCGCGCAGCTGATCGAAGCGCTCGCGCTGCTGCTCATCACCGCGGGAGTGACGTACGCGCTGTTCGGGGGCGTGTTTCCCTCGCGGCACTACCCGCTCACGGTGCTGCTCTGGCCGGTCATGATCTGGGTGGCGTTCCGGTTCGGCCCGCGCGAGGCGGCGACCGCGATGCTGGTCGTCTCCGCCATCGCGATCACCCAGACGCTGAGCCGCGTCGGTCCGTTTTCGGTGTACTCGCCGAACGAATCCCTGGTGCTGCTGCAGGTGTGGACCGGCATCACCGCGGTGACCAGTCTCGTGTTGGCGGCCGTCGTCGCGGCGCAGCGCGACATCCAGGGCACGTGGCGCGAGCTGGCCGTCACGGATCCGTTGACCGGACTCGCCAACCATCGCCAGCTGATTCAGGCGCTCGAAGCCGAGATCAGGCGCTCGCGCCGCACCGCGCAGCCCCTCGCGGTGGTGCTGCTCGATCTCGACGGCCTGAAGCAGATCAACGACCGCCACGGCCACCTCGCCGGCAGCCTCGCGATCCGCCGGGTGGCCGAAGCGCTGCTGGGCTCCTGCCGGGCGACCGATACGGCGGCGCGGTTTGGCGGCGACGAGTTCGCGCTCGTGCTCCCGGAGACGGGGGAGGCGGCTGCCTGGCATGTGGCGCGGGGCGTCGTGGACCGGCTGGCCACCGACGCTGAAAAGCCGAACTTGTCGATCAGTGTCGGGGTAGCAGTCTACCCCGGCCACGGCGAAACTGTCGAGGCTTTGCTGAACGCAGCCGACGTCGCGCTCTATGAGACCAAGGAACGCCGCAAGAGCAGGGCATCCGGCCTTGCTCCCTAACCCGCCCCTACTAGGTTTGGAGCCATGAACACCAAGAAAGGCACGAGCGTCATGACGCGTCCCCCCGAAGGTCCCGGCGCCGGGCTCACCGAATCGTCGGCCGGGTTGCTGCGCGAGCTGGTCGCGCACCTGCGCCAGAACCGCACGCAGCTGCGCGAGGAATGGGCGCGACGCATCACACGCGCGGAGCTGCTGACGGCGATGACGGAAGAAGAGATCTTCGCCGAAGCCACCGCGGTCTACGACAACTACGTGGAAGCGCTCGAGACCGGAACCTTCGAAGCCCTGCAAGCGTACTCGCGGCGACTGTCGGAGCGCATCATTCCGCGAGGCGTCGAAACAGACGAAGTCGTCGGAATCGTGCTGCTGCTGCGTGACGTGCTCGCCCGCTCGCTGTTCAACAAATACCAGGACAACGTCGAGAAGCTGAACCGGATTCTAGACAGTTACGAACCCGCGGCGAACCGCATCGCCAACACGGTGGCTGTCGGATTCGTGGAAGAACGCGAGCGCATCATCCGGCA
Source organism: Gemmatimonadales bacterium (assembly GCA_050733035.1). Classification (GTDB taxonomy): domain Bacteria; phylum Gemmatimonadota; class Gemmatimonadetes; order Gemmatimonadales; family GWC2-71-9; genus 20CM-2-65-7. Next base: position 18,417 of record JBOHSJ010000089.1, read on the forward strand.
GCAACAGGAGGCGATCCGGGAGCTGTCCACGCCGGTGTTGCAGGTGCGCGAGCGGCTCCTGATTCTGCCGATCATCGGCGTCATCGATCCGCAGCGCGCGCGCCAGCTGACCGAACAGCTGTTGCGGGCGATCCGGGCCAACCGTGCCAAAGTCGTCGTGATCGACGTAACCGGTGTGGCGGCAATGGACTCAGGGGTAGCGAACCACTTGGTGCAGACGGTCGAAGCATCCCGCTTGCTGGGCGCCACGGTGATCGTGACGGGTCTGTCGCCCGAAATCGCGCAGACGCTCGTGACGATTGGGGTGGACCTGAGCGAAATGGCCACGGTCGGCGACCTGCAGGGAGGCATCGAAGAAGCCGAGCGGCTGCTGGCGGATCGCGCGCCGCCCTCAACGCAGATGCGCGAGCTGCCGCCGGAAACGAACCGGTAAACACCCCACCCCTCCGGAGGAGCAGTGGAAGTCCCAATTCTGCGGCAGGGGCAGTTTCTCATTGCTTCCATTCAGTCTGCCCTTACCGACGCCGATCTTTCGCATCTTCGTGAAGCGCTGATCGCCCAGGTCGGGCGCTCGCGCTGCCGTGGCGTCATCGTGGATGTCACCGCGCTCGACGTGATGGACTCGTTTGCGGTCCGCACGCTGCGCGACATCGCGCACATGGCGCGGCTCCGCGGCGCGGAGACGGTGATCGTGGGCATCCAGCCCGACGTCGCCTTCGCGATGGTGCAGCTCGGCTTGACGCTGAAGGGCGTCGCCACGGTGCTCGATCTCGAGGAAGGGCTCGCCTTCCTGAATCGCCGCACCGAAGAGCGCGGCTTCGACAAGCAACCCAAGAGACCGCGCGACCGTGGGTGAGGAGCTTCGGCTACCGATCGCTGCGGACGTTGATGTCGTTGAAGCGAGACAGCAAGGCCGCGCGTTAGCCGCCGTCGCAGGATTCTCCAGCGGCGAGCAGACGGTCATTGCTGCTGCCATCTCGGAGATCGCCCGCAACATCCTGATGTACGCCAAGAAGGGCGAGATCACGCTGAGTCTCGTGCAGAACGGCGACCGCCAGGGCGTCGCCGTCGTCGCGACCGACCAGGGTCCCGGCATTCCCGACATCGAGCGCGCGATGCAGTATGGCTATTCGACGTCGCACGGCGTGGGCGCGGGACTGCCCGGTGCGAAGCGCCTGATGGACGAGTTCGAAGTCGATTCGGTGGTGGGCCGCGGCACGACGATCACGATGAAGAAGTGGCGCCGCGCGATTTGAAAATCGACACCGCCTTTGCGACGCTGCCGCTTCCGGGGCAGACCGAGTCGGGTGATCTCTCCCTCATTAAGCGCGTCGGCAAAGGAACCCTGATTGCCGTGGTCGATGGTCTGGGGCACGGCCAGGACGCGGCCTCCGCCGCGCACGCCGCGGTCGCCGCGCTCGACCGCTACTCGCGCGAGCCGCTCGCCGATCTCGTGCGGCGCTGCCACACGGCGATGGTCGGGTTGCGCGGCGTAGTGCTGGGTCTCGCCTACCTCGATCCGCAGGCCGCCGCGATGACGTGGCTCGGCATCGGCAACATCGGCGGCATCGTGCTGCGGGTCGATGCGGGCAACCGGCCCGCGCGGATCTCGCTCGTGCCGAATGCGGGGTTCATCGGCGCCGAGCAGACACACCCCACCACGCGCTCCGTCCCGCTCGCCCTGGGCGACACCGTGGTGTTCTTCTCCGACGGCATCCGGGATGGTTTCGCCGACTCGCTGGTGCTCGCCAACACTCCGCAGGAGATTGCCGACTTCGTCATCGCCCGCCATGTCAAAGGGAATGATGACGCACTCGTCGTGGTAGCACGCTACGCCCGCTGATCCGCCCGACATAACGTCAACTCCCGCACCGGGCGCGTTGACGGTCGGCCCGCTGCGGCTCGTGGTATTGCGGCTCGCGGTACCCGCGGTCGCGATGATGGCGTGCCACTTCTCGTTCAACTTGATCGACACCATCTGGGTCGGACGCTTGATCGGCCCGGCCGCGCTGGCCGCCGTCTCCACCGCGGGATTCTACGTCTGGGTGGCGCTCAGCCTCGGCGAGATGGTGGAGATCGGGTTGGTCGCCGTCGCGGCGCGCCGCCACGGCGAGGGCGACCGGGAGCGGGCGGCGCGTGCGGCGGCAGCCGCCGTGGCC
>JBOHSJ010000090.1:0-3654 GCA_050733035.1 Gemmatimonadales bacterium
GCGCCGCCCTTCGCCGCCCCCGAGCAGGTCCTCGATTTCTTCACCGAATCTTTGTAAGACCGTCGCCAGATCGGGCATCGGCTCCTGGGGCGCCGACGTTTCCTCGTCGGACGTCCCCCGCCGGATCGCCGCCTCGACCTTCTTGCGATCGCGAATCAGGCGGTCCAGCTCGGGCGACACGTGCGCGATCGCCTGCGCGTGCGCGCACGCCTCGTCCAGCACATCAATGGCCTTGTCGGGGCGGGCGCGCTCGGGAACGAAGCGATCGGTGAGCACGATGGCCGCCTTGAGCGCGTCGTCCGAGATCGCCACCGCGTGATGGCGCTCGAGCCGCGGCCGCCGGGCGACGAGCACTTCCCACGTCTGAATCGCGTCCAGCTCTTCGATCGTGACCGGTTGAAAGCGCCGCTCGAGCGCGGGATCGGATTTGATCCATTTGGAGTACTCTTCACCGGTGGTCGCGCCGATCACCCGGATGTCGCCGCGGACCAGGGCGGGCTTCAGCATGTTGGCGGCGTCCATCGCCGCGCCCATCGCGGTGCCCTGCCCGATGAGGTTGTGCAGCTCGTCCACGAACAGGATGAGATTGCGGTCGGCTTGCAGCGCCTGCACCAGGCGGCGGACGCGCTCCTCGTATTGGCCGCGGAACGAGGTGCCCGCCAGCATCGAGACGTGGTCCAATCCGAGAATGCGCGCGTCCTTGAGCGCGGGCGGCACCTCCCCGATCGCGATTCGCTGCGCCAGCCCCTCGACGACCGCGGTCTTGCCGACGCCGGCCTTCCCTACGAGGGCGGCGTTGTTCTTTCCCTGACGCAGCAGGATGTCCACCACGCGCGAGATCTCCGCGTCGCGGCAGCGCACCGGCTCGAGATCACCGCGGCGCGCCTGCGCCGTGAGGTCCACTCCGACGCGCTCGAGCACGTCACCGGAATCGAACAGTCCTTCGAACGGATTGCCCATCTCGGTCAGTCGCCTTTGAGAAAATGCCCGTACCAGGCAATGATCGCGTCGCCGAACACGAACGCGACCACCGCGCCCACAGCGAGGAATACCCCGAATGGGACGAGTCGCTTCTTCTTGAGCGAGAGCGGCAGAAAAATCAGCGAACCCAGCGCGGCGCCGGCGAACACGGTGAGCAGCACGCCCCGCCACCCGACGAAGCTGCCGACCATCGCCATCATCTTGATGTCGCCGCCACCCATCGCTTCTTCCTTGAAGACCCATGCTCCAGCCGTGCCCACGAGCCAGAGGAGCACGAACCCCACGACGGCGCCCAGCAGCGCCTGGAGAAATCCCGGCACGCCGCCGCCGAGCGCGAGCAGCAACCCAATCACGAGGCCGCCCCAGGTGAATTCGTCGGGGATGATGTAGTGCCGCGCGTCGGTGATCGCGATGCCGAGCAGCAGCGTGCCGAACAGCGCGGCGCTCACGGCGTGCAGCGTCATGCCGTACGCGAGGAGCGAGACGCCGAACAGGACGCCCACCAGCGCCTCGAGGAGCGGATACTGCTTGGAGATCGGTTTGTGGCACCAGCGGCACTTGCCGCGCAGATACAGCCACGAAAACAGCGGGATGTTGTCGCGCCAGGCAATCGGCTGCTTGCAGTTCGGACAGGTGGAACGCGGTCGCAGCAACGATTGATCGCGCGGCAGCCGCAGGATGCAGACGTTGAGGAAGCTGCCGACGCAGAGGCCGACGAGCACCGCACCGATGAGGATGACCGGATCAACGCCCACGCAGGACCTCGTACAGGAGGATGCCGGCCGCGACCGCCACGTTCAACGACTCGGCGCCGCGTGCCAGCGGAATCGCGACGCGCTGCGCCGCGATGGCGTTGAGCTGCGGGCGAATCCCCGCGCCTTCGTTCCCTACGATCACCGCAATGAGCTCCCTGCGTGACGTCCGGGCGTCGAGCGCGCGCGCCAGCGGCACACCGTCGGCGGCCGCGGCCCACAACGTGACCTCGTGCTCGCGGGCCCATGCGATGAACGGACCGTCGTCGACCTGCACCACGGGATGGCGGAACGTCGCCCCCATCGCCGCCCGCAGCGCCTTGGGGTTCATCGGATCGGCGCTGCCGCGCAGCAGCAGACTCGCCGCGGCCCCGAGCGCATGCGCGGTGCGGATCAACGTGCCCACGTTGCCCGGATCCTGCACACCATCGACGACGAGCAGCGGGCCGCCCGCGACGTCGGTCAACGCCCACGTGCGCGGCTGCACGATCGCGAGAATGCCCTGGGGCGTGTCCGTGCCCGCGAGGTCGCTGAATATCCGCGATCCGACTTCCTCGACCGTGACGGCGTGGCTGGCGAGCTCGGCGGTCAGCGCCTGGCCGCGCGTCGTGCGCGCGAGCTCGGGTGCAACCAGGGCACCCTTGAACTCGAGACCCGCGGCCAGCGCTTCCTCCACCAGACGCACGCCTTCAATGACGGCCAGCCCGCGACGTCCGCGCGCCTTGCGCCGTTGGAGATCGCGTACGGTCGACTGCAGATTACTGCGAATGCTTGTCCTCGTGCCGGTCACAGGTGCCCCTAAGATTGCGTGCCCGATTGCTTTCGCCAAGGCACCGCACCGAATCTCATGAGAATCGCGCTCACGATCGCGGGATCGGACTCCGGGGGCGCGGCCGGCATTCAGGCCGATCTCAAGACGTTTCATCAGTTCGGCGTGTACGGAACGAGCGCGATCACCGCCGTGACGGCGCAGAACACCGTCGGCGTGTTCGCCTGGGAACCCCTTCCGGTCGCGCTGGTTGCCCGGCAAATCGACGTGCTCGCGGACGATCTCCCGCCGGCCGCGGTGAAAAGCGGCATGCTCGGCTCCGCGGAGATTGTCGAGACGGTCGCCGAGCGCATCGCGCGCCACCGGCTGGCGAACTACGTCCTCGATCCCGTGATGGTTGCGACGTCAGGCGACCGGCTGCTCGACCGCGACGCGGAGCGGCTCATCGCCCGCCGGCTGGCGCCGCTCGCGCTGCTCGTGACGCCGAACCTCAACGAGGCGGAGATCCTCGTCGGGGACGACGTGCGGACACCAGACCAGATGGAGCGCGCGGGGCGCGCGCTCGTCGCGCTGGGTGCGCGTGCCGCGCTCGTCAAAGGCGGACACCTGACCGACACCGAGACGATCGTGGACGTGCTGGTGCACGACGGCCGCGTGCGGCGCTTCACGCATCCTCGCATCGACACCAGGTCCACGCACGGGACCGGCTGTACGCTCTCGGCCGCGATCACGGCGGGATTGGCGCTGGGGCGATCGCTGGAGCAGGCGGTGAGCGATGCGCTCGATTTCGTGCATCGCGCCATCGCCGCGGCACCCGGTCTTGGAAACAGCAAGGGGCACGGGCCACTGAATCACTTCGTGCCCGCGCCCCCCCGACCCCCGAGTGAAGGTCTCTAGATTACGGATTCCACCAGTAGGTTGCTTTGATCATGAAGATGTTCTCCGCCGGCGCGCGCAACATCCGTCCCATCGATGATCCGAACCGGAAGTCGCCCACATCCTGGAAGTCTTCCCGGCTTTGCGTCCAGACGAAGTACAGGGTCGAGCCCGGCATGTACTCCCACCGCAGCACCGCATTGCCGCGCAGCGACTTGAAGTTGAAGTCGGGTTTGCCGAATGATAGCATCTCGGCCGGACCAGCCCCGTCGGGAT
>JBOHSJ010000091.1:0-7644 GCA_050733035.1 Gemmatimonadales bacterium
CGCGCTGGCTGCGTACAACCTGCTCGACGGTTGGCATCGCGAAATCGCGGGAGGAGCGAAACTACGCCGGTTATCCCTGTTGGAGAGGCGCCGGTCGGAATCGAACCGACGAATCGAGGTTTTGCAGACCTCTGCCTTACCACTTGGCTACGGCGCCAGCCGGAATAAGTTCGTCAGCCGCAACACCTTTCTCAACCCCGCAAACGCTCCATCAACGCCGCGGCACGGCCGAGTAGCTCCTGTTCCTCGACTGTAAGCCCCGCGATACCACTCGTGAGTCGCTCGACTCGGCGCGCGCGACCTTTCTCGAGCAGGCGCCGCCCCGCCGCTGTCGCCTCGACCAGCTGCACCCGGCCGTCGCGGCGGTCGGCAAAACGGCGCACCAGCTCCGCCCGTTCCAGGCCGGCCACCAGCCGGGTGATCGTCGGCGGGCGGACCTGCTCGGCGTCGGCGAGCGCCCCCATCGCGATCGGTCCCCGAAACACGATGACCGACAACGCAGAAGCGCGCGGCCCCGACAGACCGATCGCCTTGTCCTCAACCCGCAAGCGGCGCAGCAGATGGATGGCGGCCGAATGCAGGCGATCGGCGATGGCGCGAGGGGCTTGACGGGACACGGCATCCATAATTACTTAGCTAAAGCTAATTAATTTCTCCCGGAGGAGCAATGGCCAGCGCCGCACCGGAGCTCGCGCAAGTCACCAACGTCGTCCACGATCTCGATCGCGCCGTCAAATTCCACCGCGACGTGCTCGGTCTTCCGCTGCTGTTTCAGGCGCCGCCGTCGCTCGCATTCTTTCAATGCGGTGCCGTCCGCCTCATGCTCTCCCCGCCCGAGAATGCCGAGCAGGATCATCCGGGCTCGGTGCTCTACTTCCGCGTGACGGACATCGAAGGAGTGCATCGCAGGCTGGCACAGCGCGGAGTCGAATTCGTGGGCGAGCCGCATCGCGTGCATCAGGCGGCCGATTACGACCTCTGGATGGCGTTCTTTCACGATCCCGACAAGAACCCGATGGCGCTCATGGAGGAGAAGCGGAAGGCGAAGTCTTCCTGAACGACGACGCAACCGCGGCGGCGGCAACGAGCACGTTTGCCACGATCACGGGCAGCGAGTGGATCAGCACCCCGTATGTCGCCCACAGGATTGCCGCCACCCCCTGCACGCGGCGCAACGAGGTCGGTTGTCTGGTGAAGTACGACACCAGGAATACCGCCGTGGCCAACCAGCCAATCCAGTCGTACGTCGCCATGGTTGCCTCTAGAAGGAAAAGCCTTTGCGTAACGTGACGGCCCAGCGTTTGCCGCGCACGCCGTCTCCGAACCGGTAACCGAACGCGAGCTCGGCCGCCTCGCCCCGCACCGCCCGAGTAGGCCCGAACCGCAGCGAAATCCCCGCATCCCCGCCCTGCCGCGCCGGCTCATTCGCATACCACGCGCCGCCGTAATCGAGAAACGGCGCGACCCCCACCGCGAACAACCCGAGAATCTCGTCGGCCACCAGGATCCGATCCTCCAGCACGAACCAGGTCGTGCGCGTCCCGGTGAAGTCGTGCACGCCGAACAGGCGCGGGCCGCGCTGCTCCACCCAGGGATCGAACTCCGCCCCCGGTTTGGGATGCGTCAGGATCCCGCCCTCGGCGTGGGCAATGAGCGTGTGGCGGCGAATGTCCTGGCTCACCACGGTCAGCCGCACGCGGGTGCGGGTCGAGTCCAATCCGTTGGCGTCGGCGCGCAACAACGCGAAGCCGCGGTTCCAGAGCGCAGACGTCTGCCCACTGAATTCGTAGCCGACGCCGGACTGCAGCACGACCCCGATCCGCAGCGTCGCGGACAGATCGACGTCCTCGCGCCGGGCGAACGAGTTGAAGTGCTCCAGCACGCGGAACCGCACCACGCCCAGGTCGGCACCGGCCCGCACCGTCGTGAAGACGGAGTACGGGATTCGCGCCGTATCGCTCGTCGCAAAATCCTCCCGGCGCCACTCCCAGCTGCCGACCAGACGCGCGTACCGGCGGGTGTTCGCGTTGACGGCCACGCCGCCCCGCAGCCCTACGCGAAACAGATGGTGCCGCGTGCTGTCCTGCAGCGTGTCGTCGCGAAAGCGCAGCACCCGCTCGCGTGCCATCTCGCCGTACGTCTCGATCGAATGTGGCGCCACGGTCTCGTGAAACGGCAACCCGAATTCCCACTCGCCGCGATGGCCGTCGGAGAGGTCGCTATAACGCGTGGCGAGCAGGGTGCGCCGGCCGAAGAAGTGAGGATTGAGAAACTCGAAATCGAGGCGGGAGCGATCGGGGTTGCGCCCGTACACCAGCGCCAGCTCGGTCGCGGTGCCGAGAAAATTTCGCTCGATGATGCCGACGGCCCAGGTCTGGTCGCCGCCCACGCTCGTGAAGCTCGCCTGCGGTTGCGTGCTCCACCCGTCCGCTGTGACCGCGCGAAGCGCGAACTTGCCATCCGGCTGCGTGACCGTGTCCACCAGCACCTGACGAAACACGCCGAGGGTGCGCAGGGAGCGCTCGCTCTCTTCCATGCGGGCCGAATCGAAGCGGTCACCCCGGCTGAGGAGCAGTCTCCGCCGAATCACCCACTGACGCGTTCGGATATGCAGCCCGTTCGCGATGTTGGCGACCCAATCGGGAGCGGCATCCTTCCCCTCGAACACGTTGCCGTTCTCGACGATGATGGTATCGATGCGCCGTTCGGACGGCCGGTCGGCCGGATTGCCGGTTTGCAGCAACAACAGGACGCCCAGGAGCACTAGGGGCGCACTCCGTGGATTCGCTGCCGCAGTCGATAGACGGCGTGGCTGGTGGAGTCGTCCCACGCCGTGAAGTACAGCGTCGCGTCGATCCGGCCGGCGAGCTGGCGCACGCCGCGTGTCTGCATGACGTACGTGCCGCGCACCGAATCGGGCCGCAGCGGCCGGCACAAGCACGCCACGGTGGCGTAGGCGGGGATCGAATCGCCCAGTGCGTAAGTCCGATTGGCCGCGAGTCTCCGCACGTCGCCGATGTCCAGGGCGATCGTCAGCGCATACTCGTCACCGGCGCCCTCACTCGGATCGAAATCGAACCGCGCCAGCAACACGTCGTGGCGTTCCGCCACGTTTGTGTCCACACTCAGGCGCACGAGCGTATAGCGCCGGTCGGTGTCCACGATGACCCGGCCCTGCTGATCCCACCGCCCCGCCGTTTGTACGCCTTGTGTGTCACCCGGACGCGGGAGGATTTCGCAACCCCCAAGCCCGAGCCCCAAGCCCCCGATCAATACACACTCAAGTACCGCTCGAGCTCCCACTCACTGACCTTTCCGATGTATTCCTGCCACTCCCCGCGCTTGGCCTCGACGAACCGCTCATAAATGTGCGTGCCGAGCGCGTCTCTCACTACGTCATCCCGCTCGAGCAGGTCGAGTGCCTCGTGCAGGTCTCTGGGCAGCTCGTCGATCCGGTATCTGCGGCGCTCCCGAAAACTCATCTCGAAAATGTTCTTATTCACCGGGTCCGGCGGCGTCAGCTTGTTCGCGACGCCGTCGATCCCGGCGGCGAGCTGCACGGCGAGCGCGAGATACGGGTTCGCCGACGGATCCGGCATGCGCAGCTCGCAACGGGTACCCGCGCCGCGCCGGTCGGGAATGCGGATCAACGGCGAACGATTGCGCATTGACCACGCGACATTGACGGGCGCCTCATACCCCGGCACCAGCCGTTTGTAACTGTTCACCAGCGGATTGGTGACGGCGCAAAAGCCGCGCGCGTGCGTCAACAGCCCGGCGATGTACGACAGCGCCACGTCCGACAGCTCCCATTGGGCCGTCGGATCATGGAACGCGTTGTGGCCCTTCCGGAACAACGACTGATGGGTGTGCATGCCCGAGCCGTTCTGGCCGAAGATCGGCTTGGGCATGAAGGTCGCGAGAAAGCCGTGGCGGTACGCGACGTTGCGCACGATGAACCGGAACGTGGCCAGGTTATCCGCGGTTTCCAGCGCCTCCGCGTAGCGAAAGTCGATTTCGTGCTGGCCCGGCGCGACCTCGTGATGCCCCGCCTCGACCTCGAATCCCATCGCGACGAGATCCTTCACGATCAGCCGCCGGATTTCTTCCGCGCGGTCCACGGGCGTCTGGTCGAAGTAGCCGCCGCGGTCGTGCGTCTCCGTGGTGGGCTCACCTTGAGCATCGAGTTGGAAAATAAAAAACTCGGCTTCGACACCGGCCATCATTTCAAAGCCCAGAGCCTTGGCCTTCGCGATCTGGCGCTTCAGCGCCTGGCGCGTGCAGCCGGCGAACGCCGAGCCGTCGGGGTTGTAGATGTCGCAGATCACCCGGGCGACCTTGCCCGCCGCGTCGCCGTTGGGCAGGACGCGGAATGTGTCGAGGTCCGGCTTGAGCACCATGTCGGATTCTTCGATCCGGACGAAGCCTTCGATCGACGATCCGTCGAACATGATGTCGCCCTCGAGCGCTTTCTCGAACTGGCTCTCGGGCACTTCCACGTTCTTGTTGACGCCGAGGATGTCGGTGAACTGGAGGCGCAGCGAGGAAACGTCCTGCTTTTTGGCAAGATCGAGGATTTCGCGTTTTGTCGTCATGGCTAGAGACGCAAAAGGGACGGCGTTGTAGCTGCCGTCCCTTGAGTGCGTCAGTTCAGGTTACGCGTCGTAGTAGAGGAAGAACTCGTACGGATGCGGCCGCAACGCAACGGCGTCGACGTCCTTGACCCGCTTCATCGCGAGCCAGGTATCGATCAGGTCCTGCGTGAAGACGCCGCCCTCAAGCAGGAACGCGTGGTCGGCCTCCAGCGCCTGCAGCGACTCGAGCAGGCTTCCCGGCGTGTTCTTGACGTGCTTCCGCTCTTCCGGCTCCAGCTCGTACAGGTCCACATCCATCGGCTTCGGCGGCTCGATCTTGTTCTTCACGCCATCGAGACCGGCCATCAACAGCGCCGCGAACGTGAGATACGGGTTGGCCGACGGATCGGGCGCCCGGAACTCGAGCCGCTTCGCCTTCGGCGACGTCGAGTACATCGGGATTCGGCAGATCGCCGAGCGGTTGCGCTGCGAATAGATCAGGTTGATCGGTGCTTCATAGCCCGGCACGAGACGCCGGTAGCTGTTCGTCGTCGGAGCGGCGAACGCCAGCAGCGCGGCGGCGTGCTTGATCAGCCCGCCGATGTACCAACGCGCGCTATCGGAGATCAGCGCGTAGCCGTTCTTGTCGTAGAACAGGTTGTTCGTCCCGTTCCACAGGCTCATGTGCACGTGCATCCCGGAGCCGTTGTCGCCGAACATCGGCTTGGGCATGAACGTGGCGGTGTAGCCGTTCTTGGAGCAGACATTCTTGACGATGTACTTGTACATCATGACCTGATCGGCCATGCGGGTGAGCGTGTTGTACCGCATGTCGATTTCGGTCTGGCCCGCGGTGCCGACTTCGTGGTGATGGACTTCCACCTCGATCCCCGCGGCAATCATCGCCAGCATGATCTTGGAGCGCAGGTCCTGCAGCCGGTCGGTCGGCGGACAGGGGAAGTACCCTTCCTTGTGCCGCGGACGGTGGCCGAGGTTGGCCGTGCCGTTCGAGCCGCTGTTCCAGATCCCCTCTTCGGAATCGATGTGGTAGTAGCCCTCGTGCGCGTTCTGGTCGAAGCGCACCGAGTTGAAGATGTAGAACTCCGCCTCGGGCCCGAAATACGCTGTCGTGGCGACGCCGCTCTTCTTCAGGAACGCTTCCGCTTTGCGCGCGACATAGCGCGGATCACGCGAGTAGGGCTCGCGCGTGATCGGATCGACGATGTCGCAGGTCAGCGAAAGCGTCGGCACTTCCAGGCACGGATCGACGAAGGCGCTGGCGGGATCGGGCAAGAGCAGCATGTCGCTCTCGTTGATCGCCTGAAAGCCGCGGATCGACGAGCCGTCGAACCCTAGGCCCTCGGTAAACGTGTCTTCCTCGAGCCCCTTCAAGGGAATCGAGAAATGCTGCCAGGTGCCGGGCAGGTCCGTGAACCGCACGTCCACGATCTGCACTCCCGCCTCCTTGGCGCGGCGAATGACGTCAGCGGGCGACGTGCCCGGAGTCGGCTTCGCGCCGGTGGCGGCGGTTGGTTCCAACGTTGCTGTCATTGAGCGGGTCTCCTTCCCGAGTCGGTGAAGCGCTGTGCAAGCGGCGGGCCATACGGGAAGCTAGAGGGGCTACCGAGGGGTGTCAAGAAATCCCTGCACGAAATGCAAAAAAAATCAGCTATCCGACGATTTGTGAGGTGGAAATGTGTAAACTGATCGCACGAATGTGCAGCAAATGCGCTAGAGCGCTTCCACGAAGTGGAGCAGCTCCACCGCCGAAAACTCCCCGAACCGCTCCTGAATATCCTTCTCCTGCCACTCGAGAAAGATCCAGCCGGTGACCTTGTGCAGCTGGCCGTTCACGAAATGGATGCGGCCCCGCACGGCGCCGAGGGTGGTGTCTGGCTGCCCCTCGAGATAGACGTCCCAGCGCTGCTCGCCGCGCTTCAGCTCACCCATGTGCCTGCCGTATTCGGTCGCCGCCATGCGCGATACTCTACCGGCTTTCGTGGCAGCCGCTAGCCCGGGTTACATTCCCCAGCTATGACCTGTCATGCCTGCGGTGCGCCGCTCTCCCCCACCGCCAAGTTCTGTCACAAATGCGGGGCCGCCCTAGCCGGCGTGCATCCGAGCGGCTGGCGAGCCGGCCTTCCGTGGGCACTCGCCGGCGTCGCACTGGGCGCCTTGATCACGGTGGTCGCCATGCGCGGCGCCGGAGCAGGAAGCAGGGAGCAGGGAGCGGAAAGCACTGCTCCCCGCTCCCCGCTCCCTGCTCCCGACATCAGCCAGATGTCGCCGCAGGAGCGCGCCAATCGTCTGTTCAATCGCGTGATGATGCTCGCGGAAGCGGGCAAGCAAGACAGTGTCCAGTTCTTCCTTCCTATGGCGCTCGGCGCGTACGGGCAGCTACCTGCCCTCGACCCTGATGCGCGCTACCACATCGGCCTGCTCCAGCTTGCCGGCGGCGATGTCGCCGCGGCGCTCGCCCAGGCGGATACGATTCAACGCTCAGATCCCACGCATCTCTTCATTTACGTGCTGCGCGCGCACGCCTATCAGCAGCAGGGGAACACGCAGCTGGAGCGGCGGGCCTACACCGAGTTCTTGCGGAACGAGCCCGCAGAGATGGCCAAGAGTCGCCCGGAGTACGCGGACCATTCGGACGCTTTGACCAACTTCAAGGCCGAAGCGACGCGCGTCACCCGTCGCCAATCCGGGACATGACGACGCATCCCGCATCGCCCATCGCGCATCCCGGCATCATTCGCGTCGCCCACAGCCCCGACGCTGACGACGCCTTCATGTTCTGGGCAATGGCGGCCGGCAAGATCGACACGCAGGGCCGGCGCTACGTCCACGAGCTGGGTGACATCGAAAGCCTGAACCGCCGCGCGCTCGCGGGGGAGCTGGAAGTCACTGCCGTCTCGTTGCACGCCTACGCCTACCTGGCGGATCGGTACGCGCTGCTCGCCCACGGTGCGAGCATCGGCGATCGCTATGGGCCCCGCATCGTCAGCCGCGAACCCCCGCCTGGTAATCCGCGGGACGCCTTGGCGGGCCGTGTGATTGCTGTTCCGGG
>JBOHSJ010000092.1:0-6296 GCA_050733035.1 Gemmatimonadales bacterium
GATCCAAACCGATCGGCGCGGCGGTTGCTCGCGTAGCCGCTCCACGACCCTCCGGGCGGTCGCCTCGACATCGAGGCGTTCCGCGGCGCGCGCACCAAGTTGCCTTGCCGAATTCTCCAGCCGGTCACTCATACAGAGTCTCCTTCAGCCGCCTCACCGCGTGGTGGTAATGGACCCGCGCGGCGCCGGGCGTCGTCGCCAATGCAGTAGCGATCTCCTCGTATTCGAGTCCCTGCTGCGCCCGCAGCAGAAACACCTCGCGTTGCAGTCGCGGCAGCAGCTTCAGCTCGGCCGAGAGCAGCGCTTCCGCTTCCTTGGCTTCCGCATGTTCATGCGGGTCGCCGGAGACATCCCGGACGCCTTCGTCCAATGGCATCACTTTGCGCCGCGCACTGCGCCGGCCGTGATCCTTCAAGACGTTGCCGCCGATCGTCATCAACCAGGTGCGGAACTGACATTGTCCGCGAAAGCGATCGACGCTGCGGAACGCGCGGATGAATGTCTCCTGCACGAGGTCGTCCAGATCCGCGTCCGCAGCCCCCGCCCCGGCCAGAAAACGTGCCAGGGCCCGGGCATGGCGCTCCACGAGCTCGGCCGCTGCCTGTTCATCGCCCGCTTGCCACGCCGTGATCAGCGCGGGGTCGCTGGGTGCTGGAACCGGGTGCGGTTGCGCCATTAGGCTCCGGAGTGGGACGTGGACACTGGCAAAATATTAAGGAGGCGCATAGCTTCAGATTTCGAACAATCGTTCGAACTCATGCGACCCTACGACGAACGCCTCGATCATCTCCTCGCCCGCGCCGCCCGGGTGTTCGCGGACAAGGGCTACCATCCCACGACCATGCGGGATCTGTCGGCCGCCAGCGGCATGTCGCTGGCCGGGATGTACTACTACGTCCGCGGCAAGGAAGACCTCCTGGCGATGATTCAGGAGCGCTGCTTCACCCAGGTGCTCGAGGGCGTCCGCCAAGCGGTCGCGGCAGCCACCGACCCGCAGGAACGGCTGCAGGCCTTTATCCGGCATCACGTCGCGTTCTTCGCCGGGCATATGGCGGAGATGAAAGTGCTGTCGCACGAATCCCCACCGCGCAGCGTCAGCGCGATCAAGCGACGCTACGTCGATCTGCTGGAGTCGATTCTCAAAGACGCCGCCCCCGAGCAAACCGCGGTGGACCGCAGCGCGGCGACCTACATCCTGTTTGGCATGATGAACTGGATCTACAACTGGTACGACCCGGCCGGCGAGATCGACCCCGCCCGGCTGGCCGATCTCATGGCGAGCATTTTCCTCGGCGGCTTCGTCGAGACTCATCCGGAGGCTAAGTAATCCATGGCAACGATGACGGAACCGCAGGTGAAGACCCTCGTGCAGTATCGCACCGAGGACGGGCTCGCAATCATCGAGCTCGACGATCCGCCGGCCAACACCTACACCTACGAGATGATGCACCAGCTCGACGAAGCGATCCTCAAGGCGCGCTTCGACGACAACGTGCACGTGATCGTCATCCGCGGCCACGGAGAGAAGTTCTTCTCGGCCGGCGCGAACATCGCGATGCTCAACAAGGTCACCCCGCGCTTCAAGTACTTCTTTTGCCTGCACGCCAACGAAACGCTCAACCGCCTCGAGCAAACTCCAAAGCTCACGATCGCCGCGCTCAACGGGCATACGGTGGGCGGCGGGCTGGAGATCGCGATGGCGTGCGATCTGCGCCTCGCCAAGGAGAACGCGGGCAAGATCGGCCTCCCCGAGGTCAACCTCGGCGTGCTTCCCGGCACGGGGGGCACCCAACGCCTGGCGCGGGTCGTCGGGAAATCGCTGGCGATCGAGCTGATGGTGAAAGGCGAAACGTTTTCGTTCGATCGGGCGAAGGAGCTGGGCCTGGTCAACGAGATCTTCCCCGCCGACGCGTTCTGGGAGCAGGTCGTGCTCTATGCCAAGCAGTTCTGCCCGCCGCACAAGGCCTCCAAGGCGGTGGGGCTGATCAAGCGCGCGGTGCAGTCCGGCGCTGAGGTACCGTTCGAGAGCGCGCTCGCGATCGAGCGCGAGCTGCAGCAGCAGCTGTTCCAGAGCGAGGACGCGAAGGAAGGTATTGCCGCCTACAACGAGAAGCGCGTGGCGGAGTTCAAGGGGAAGTGAAGACCGATCTCTTCATTAATAACGAGTGGCGTCCGGCGGCGGCCGGGAAGCGCTTCGCAGTAGAGAATCCGGCGACCGAGGAGAACCTGGCGGATGTTGCGGCGGGGGACGCGGCCGACGTGGACAACGCGGTGCGGGCCGCCAAAGCGTGCTTTGAGTCGCAAGCGTGGCGGGAGCTGTCGGGGAGGAAGAGAGGGAAACTTCTCTTTAAGGCGGCCGACCTGCTGGAAGCTCGGCTCGACGAAGTCGCCCGCCTCGAGACGGCCCAGAACGGCAAGACGCTGTTCGAGTCGAAGATCGAAATCGGCATGACGATCAATACGCTGCGCTATTACGCGGGGTGGGCGGACAAGATCGTCGGCGACACGCTGCCCGTCGAAGGTCCGTTCTTCACGTACACGCTGCGCGAGCCGATCGGGGTAGTAGGCGCGATCGTGCCGTGGAATTTCCCGCTCAACATCGCCAGCTGGAAATTCGCGCCGGCGCTCGCCGCAGGCTGCACCGTCGTCCTGAAGCCGGCCTCCGAAACGCCGCTCACCGCCCTGCTCTTCGCCGAGATCGCGCTCGAGGCGGGATTGCCGCCCGGCGCCTTCAACGTCGTCCCGGGCGGGGGGTCCACGGCAGGTGCGGCGCTGGTCCGCCACCCCGACGTGGACAAGATCTCGTTCACCGGCTCGACCGAAGTCGGCCGGCAGATCATGAAAATGGCGGCCGAGACGAACAAGCGTATCACGCTCGAGCTGGGCGGCAAGAGTCCCAACATCATCTTCGCCGATGCCGACCTGAAGGCGGCTGTGCGCGGCGCCCAGACGGGGATCTTCTACGGTAAGGGCGAAGTCTGCGCGGCCGGCTCGCGGTTGCTCGTCGAAAAGTCGGTGCACGCGCAGGTCATCGAGCGGCTCGCCGACGGCGCGAGGAAGATGACGCCCGGCGATCCGCTCGATAAGAACACGAGGCTGGGTGCGCTCGTCTCGAAGCAGCAGCAGGAGACGGTGCTCTCGTACATCAAGAAGGGCGTCGATGAAGGAGCCACGCTCGTCGCCGGGGGCAAGGCGGCGAAACCAAACGGCAAAGGCTATTACGTCGAGGCGACGGTGTTCGACGGCGTACAGCCCGAGATGACGATCGCGCGCGAAGAGATTTTCGGTCCGGTACTCGCGGTGCTCACCTTCGACGACTTTGAGCAAGGTGTAACGCTCGCCAACGATACGATCTATGGGCTCGCCGCGGGCATTTGGACGAAGGACATCCAGAAGGCGCATCGCGCCGCCAAGGCGATTCGCGCCGGCACCGTGTGGATCAACTCGTACAATCTCTACGATTCGGGCGCGCCGTTCGGCGGGTTTAAGGCTTCCGGCTTTGGACGGGACCTCGGCCGAGAAGCGCTGGATGGCTATCTCGAGACGAAAACCGTATGGGTAGGCCTCTGACCGAGGCGTTCATCAGCGTGGCCCTGCGGACGCCCGTGGGCAAGCACGGGGGTTCGCTTGCCGGCGTGCGGCCTGATGATCTCGCTGCGGTGCCTATCAAGGCGGTGGTCGAGCGCTCAGGAGTCGATCCCGCGGCGATCGATGACGTGATTCTCGGGTGTGCTAATCAAGCGGGCGAAGACAATCGCAACGTCGCGCGGATGGCGCTGCTGCTCGCCGGTCTCCCGGTCGAGGTCCCCGGCCAGACCGTGAATCGGCTCTGCGGCTCCGGGCTGCAGGCGGCCGCGAGCGCCGCGCAGGCCATCAAGGCGGGCGAAGGCGAGACGTTCATCGCGGGCGGCATCGAGAGCATGACTCGCGCGCCGTACGTGCTGCTCAAGTCGGGCGAGCCGTGGAGCCGTAAGGCGCCGGAGACGGCGGACACGACGGTCGGTTGGCGCTTCGTGAATCCACGCATGACGAAGGAATGGACCATCTCGCTCGGCGAGACGGCGGAAGTCGTGGCGGAGCGCTACAAGATCAGTCGAGCCGAGCAGGATGCGTTTGCCGTGGAGAGCCAGCAGCGCGCCGAGCGCGCGTTGAAGGAGTGCGTGTTCACGGACGAGCTGGTGCCGGTTGCGCTGCCGGACGGCTCGACATTCGCGAAAGACGAGTATCCCCGCGCCGGCACGACCCTCGAGAGTGTTGCGAAGCTGAGGCCCGCGTTTCGCAAAGATGGTACCGTCACCGCAGCCAGCTCGAGCGGCATCAACGACGGCTCGGCGGCTCTGCTCGTGACCGCCAACGCGACCAAGCCACTCGCCCGCATCGTTGCGACTGCGGTGGCTGGTGTGGATCCGAGCTGCATGGGACTGGGGCCCGTTCCTGCGACGAAGAAAGCGCTCACACGCGCCGGCCTGACGATCGATCAGATCGGTCTCGTCGAGCTGAACGAAGCCTTCGCCGCCCAGGCGATCGCCTGTATCCGCGAGCTGAAGCTCGACCCCGCCAGGGTGAACATCTACGGCGGCGGCATCTCGCTCGGTCACCCGCTCGGCTGCACCGGCGCCAAGCTGTTAACCACGCTCGTCCACGCTTTAGCACGCCGTCACACGCAGTTCGGTTTGGTGACCATGTGCATCGGCGTCGGCCAGGGTATCGCGATGATCGTGGAGCGCGTCTGATGGCGGCCTACGACCGCGTGCTCGTCGAGATCAGCGATCACATCGGGACCGCGACGCTCAACCGGCCCGAAAAAGCCAACGCGTTCGATCCCGACATGTGCGCGGATCTTCTCGAGGCGTTGCGCCTGCTTGCGGCCGCGGATGCCGTGCGCGTCATTGTCATCACGGGTGCCGGCAAGGCGTTCTGCGCGGGCGCGGATCTCGGCGTGCTGGGGACACAAGGCGAACAGCTCGTCCAAGCGGGCAAGGATATCGCGCTCACGATTCGCAATGCGCCCAAACCGGTGCTGGCGGCCGTCAACGGCGCGGCGGCCGGCGGTGGAGCGAACCTCGCGCTCGCCTGCGATTACCGCCTGGCCTCGGATCAAGCGTCGATCGGGCAGGTATTTCACAAGCTGGGACTGGGGCCCGATTGGGGCGGCAGCTACTTCCTGCCTCGCCTGACCGGGATCTCGAAGGCGCTCGAGCTGGTGTGGAGCGCGCGCATGGTCGCTGCCGCAGAAGCGCAGCAGCTCGGATTGTTCGATCGAGTTGTTTCGCCCGAGTCCCTCGCCCCCGAGACCGAGGCCCTCGCAAAGCGCTGGGCCGGCATGGCGCCGCTCGCGGTGCGCAAAGCGAAAGCGGCGCTGTATCGCTCCGAGCACAGCACGCTCGAGCAGATGCTGGAAATCGAGATCACCGATCAACAAGCCCTGTTTGCCACCCCTGAAGCACGCCAACTGATAAGGAATCGCTGATGGTCCGCAAACTCCACAATTTCGACGACTGGATCGATTACTTCCGCTACTGGCAGGATTCGATCGGCCTCCCCCAGGGCGATCTTCGCAAGTACGGGTTCGAGGCGAAGTTCGGCGAGCCGGAAGTGCCCCACATCGAGTTCGGGCACTACAAGGGCCAGCGCAAATGGCCCAGCGTGATGCACATCCCCGATCAGCGCATCCGCGACGCGCTGCTCAACCTGATCGTCTATCAGGGCGACACCGAGTTCGCGTCGGTCGAACAGCAGCGCAACCTGCTGCAACACGCGCCGTCGGATTATGACCTGCTCTCCTTGCAGCGGGTGATGACCGAAGAGATGCGCCATGGGTGGCAGATGTCGTATCTGCTCTGCACGCACTTCGGGGACGAAGGCAAGCGTGAGGCGGCGAAACTGCTCGAGCGCCGCGCCGACGAGGGCGAGCGGCTGCTCGGGTCGTTCAACGAGATCGTGGACAACTGGCTCGACTTCTTCACCTACACGCAGTTCATCGACCGCGACGGCAAGTTCCAGCTGAAGATGCTGTCGGTCTCCGCCTTCGACCCGCTCTCGCGCTCGATGGGGCCGATGCTCAAAGAGGAGTCCTACCACCTCGGCACGGGCAACAACGGCCTGCTGCGCATCGTGAAGGCCGGCAAGATGCCGCCCGAAGTCATCCAGCGCTTTTTCTATAAGTGGATCCCCACGGCGTTCGATCTGTTCGGCACCGACAACTCCTCGTCGGCGCACTGGGCCTACGTGTGGGGCTTGAAGGGACGCTACGACGAACGGGAGAACCCGACCAACGGCGCCGAGCCGGATAAGAG
>JBOHSJ010000093.1:0-12747 GCA_050733035.1 Gemmatimonadales bacterium
GCCACGATGTGATCCTCGCGGGTCACGTCGGCGTCACCGATCACCTCACGATCGGCGACCGGGTGCAGGTCGCGGCCAAGAGCGCTGTGATCGGCAACGTGCCGGCGGACTCGGTGCTGAGCGGCAATCCGGCTCGGCCCAACCGGCAGGTGCTGAGGGCCCAGGCGGCGCTGTACCGTCTGGCGCCGATCGTCGGCGAGCTCGAGGCCCTGGTGGCGGAGAGACGACGGGATGCCTAGGCGCACGCTCGCGCGGGAAGCCACCATCGAAGGCGTCGGCCTCCACACCGGGGCGCGGGTGACCGCGAAGTGCGTGCCCGCCGAGCCGGGGCGGGGGATCGTCTTCCGGCGGGTTGACCTCCCCGGCGCGCCCGAGGTGCCCGCGCGGCTCTCGCACGTGCGCTCCACCGATCGGCGCACCGCGCTCGGCGAATCGCCCGGCACGGTCGAGACGGTGGAGCACCTCCTCGCCGTGGCCGCCGCGCTCCAACTGGATGACCTGACCGTGGAGCTGAACGGCCCCGAGCCACCCATCGGCGACGGCTCGTTCCAGCCGTACCTGACGGCGCTATGCAAGGCGGGGATCACGGACCAGCCGGGCGACCCGGTGATCTACAGGGTCACCGCGCCGTTCCAGCTCACCGAGGGCGATTCCACCTATGTCGTCGCGCCGGCCCCCGCGCTCCGCCTCACGACCACCATCGAGTGGCCGCACCCGCTCATCGGGCGGCAGTCCGGCAGCTACGACATCACCCCCGACGCGTTCGCGCGAGACCTGGCGCCGGCCCGCACCTTCGGGTTCGTGCGCGAGGCGGAGGCGCTGCGGGCCCGGGGACTGGCCCAGGGTGCCGACCTGGACTCCACCCTGATACTCTCCGACGACGGCCTGGTCGGGGGCGAGCTGCGGTGGCCGGACGAGTTCGTACGGCACAAGGCGGGCGACATCCTGGGCGATCTCGCGCTGGTCGGGGGCCGGGTCGAGGCCCACGTCGTCGCGAGCAAGCCGAGCCACCAGGGCAACATCGCGCTGGCCCGTTGGCTCCGCCGGACCGGTCAGCGCGTCGGAGGCGTCGCGATGGACATCGGCAGGATCCTGGACGTCATCCCGCACCGCTATCCCTTCCTCCTGGTGGATCGCATCATCGAGGTGGAAGGGACCAACCGGATCGTGGGGATCAAGAACGTCACGATCAACGAGCCGTTCTTCCAGGGGCATTTCCCGGGTCACCCGATCATGCCGGGCGTGTTAATCATCGAAGCGATGGCGCAGGTGGGCGGCATGCTGTTAATGAGCCACTTCGAGGGCCAGGACACGGCGAACAAGGTCGTGTACTTCATGTCGCTGGATAACGTGAAGTTCCGCCGTCCCGTGGTGCCCGGTGATCAGATCCGCTTCGAGCTCGAGATGCTGCAGTTCCGCGGCAAGACCTGCCGGATGAAGGGAGCCGGGTTCGTGGACGGTCAGGTGGTCGCCGAGGCCGAGATGATGGCGATGGTGGTCGATAAGTGATCCACCGGACGGCGCTGATCGATCCGACCGCCGAAGTTGGCGTCGACGTGTCGGTCGGGCCGTATGCCATCATCGGCCCGAAGGTCACGGTGGGCGACCGCTGCTCGATCGCCGCGCACGCGGTCATCGAGCGCAACACCCGCGTCGGCGAAGGCGTCAAGATCGGCTACGGCACGGTGATCGGCAACGATCCACAGGATCTCAAGTACAAGGGCGAAGAGACGTGGGTGGAGATCGGGAACGGCACGATCGTGCGGGAGTACTGCACCATCAATCGCGGCAGCACGGCGACTGGGAAAACGACGGTCGGCGAGCGCTGCTTCCTCATGACGTACGTGCACATCGCCCATGACTGCGTGGTGGGGAACGACGTGATCATGGCCAACGGCGTGCAGATGGCGGGCCACGTTACCGTGGACGATCGCGCCATCATCAGCGGTCTGGTGCCGATCCACCAATTCGTGCGCATCGGGACGTATTCGTTCGTCGGCGGCGCTTCCCGCGTCAACCAGGATGTGCCTCCTTACACGAAGGCGGCCGGCAATCCCGTCCATCTCTACGGGCTCAACTCGGTGGGACTGCAGCGCGCCGGCTTCACTCCGGAAGTGAAGCTGGCCCTGAAGCGCGCCTACCGGCTCGTGTTCAACTCCGATCTCACGGTGAGCCAGGGGATCGCCCGCGCGCGCGTCGAGCTGCCGCAGGTCCCCGAGGTCGAGACGTTCCTGCGGTTCATCGAGGCCTCCCAGCGCGGGGTCATGGTGTGACGCGGCCCCCCCCCTCCCCTCGGCCCGTGCGCGTGGGTGTCGTTGGGGCGGGTGCGCTCGGTTACCACCACGTGCGGCTCCTCAAGAAAATCGACGGCGCGGATCTCGTGGGCTTCTACGACCATAACCCGGCGCGTGCCGCTCAAGTCGCCAAGGAGCTCGAGAGCACCGCGTTCCCGTCACTCGCCGCGTTGCTGGATCGCGTGGAGGCGGTCACCGTCGTCGTTCCGACGCCGGCGCACGTGGAGGTCGGGCTGCCGGTGCTGGAGCGCGGCCTGCACGCGCTCATCGAGAAGCCGCTGGCGGACACGCTGCCCGGCGCCGAGCAACTGGTGCACACGGCCCGCGCGCATGGGGTGCTGCTCCAGGTTGGTCACGTGGAGCGATTCAACCGCGCGGTTCGCGCGGCGGCGCCCTACCTCGACGAGCCCCGCTTCCTGCAGACCGAGCGCCTGGCGCCGTTCCAGCCGCGCGGCACCGATGTGGCCGTGATTCTCGATCTCATGATTCACGATCTCGACCTCATCCTGGAGTTGGTGCGCTCCGAGGTGGGGGAGGTCCGCGCGACGGGCGTTCCGATCCTGACGCCGCACGTGGACATCGCCAACGCGCGCGTGGAATTCGCCAACGGCGCCGTGGCGATCATCACCGCCAGCCGCGTGTCGCGCGAGCGGACGCGCAAGCTGCGCATCTTCCAGCCGACGGGATACTTCTCGCTCGACCTGGCGCAGGGGAACGGCCACTTCTATCGCCTGAAGGCGGGCTGGCAGGGATTCGGCGCGACGCGCATCGAGGAGATCGTGGAGCACGTCCGGCTCGACGCGCCCGAGGCCGAACCGCTGAAGCTCGAGCTCGAAAGCTTCTTGCGCGCCGTGCGCGGTGACGGAGAGGTCGTCGTCACCGGGGCGGCCGGCCTGCAGGCACTGACGCTTGCCTATCGCGTCGCCGACGCCATCGACGCTTCGCCGCTCGCTTCCGCGCGGCCGTGAAATCGACGCCCCGGATCTACATATCGGCGGGCGAACCGTCGGCGGATGCGCACGCCGCTGCCGTAGCCACCGCCTTGCGCCGCCGCCTTCCCGGACTCGAGCTGGAAGCGCTCGGGGGCCCGCTGATGGAGCGCGCCGGCGTGCGGGTTCTCGACCGCATGGAGGCGTTCTCCGTCGTCGGATTCGTCGAGGCCATCGCCAAGATCCCCGCCCACTACCGTCTGCTGGGCCGGGTCAAGAAAGCGTTCCGGGAAAAGCGCTACGACCTGGTGATTCTCGTGGATTATCCCGGCTATCACCTGCGTGCCGCCGCCGCGGCGGCTGCCGCGGGCATCCCCGTGCTCTACTACATCGCGCCGCAGATGTGGGCGTGGGGAAAGGACCGGGTGCGCAAGCTCGCTCCCGTGAATCAACTCGCCGTCATACTGCCGTTCGAGGAGAAGTTTTTTCGCGAGCACGGCGTGCACGCGACGTTCGTCGGACATCCGCTCAAGGACCGCCCGCCGCCTCCCTCTCGCACGGATGCGCGGCGCGTCCTGGGGCTCGATCCCGGCAAGCAGACCCTCGGCCTGTTCCCGGGAAGCCGGGCGCAAGAGGTGAAGCGGCACTGGGCCATGTTCCGCGAAGCTGCTGCGCGCGTCGTCGCCGCGCGTCCCGACCTGCAGATCGTCGTCGCCGGGACGCGAGAAGCCGAGTACCCGGATCCCGGCGCCATCAAGGTGCATCAGGGCGACCCGCTGCTCGTGTTCGCCGCGTCGGACGCTGGGATCTGCAAGTCGGGCACGACGACGCTCGAGGCCGCGATCGCCGATCTGCCGATGGTCATCACGTACCGCGTGCATCCCATTTCGTCGTTCATCGCGTTTCGTGTGCTGCGCGTGCCATGGGTGGGGCTCGTCAATCTGGTCGCCGGATACGAAGTGGCGCCGGAGTTCCTGCAGCGCCGCGCGACGGCCGAAACGCTCGCGGACGGCGTCCTGCCGCTGCTCGATGCCGCCAATCCCGTCACGCGTCGCCAGCGTGAGGGGCTCCAGCTGGTGCGCGAGCGCCTCGGCGCGCCCGGCGCCGCGGATCGCGTCGCGGAGCTCGCGGCCGGACTCCTCAAGTGAAACTGGGCTGGGCGGAGCCGATCGCCGCGCGGGTCGGTTCCGCGCTGGTCCGCGCCCTCGCCGCGACGTGGCGCTATCGCGTAACGGGATACGAACATGTGCGGGCGCTGCGTGAGTCGCGGCGCCCGTTCGTGTTCGTCCTCTGGCACAGCCGCATTCTGCCGTTGCTCTACCGCCATCGGGCGGAGGACGTCGTCATGCTGATCAGCCGCCACCGCGACGGCGGCTATCTCGCGGACGTGGGGACCCGTTGGGGATACCGCTCGGTGCGGGGGTCCACCAAGCGGGGCGGTGAGGTCGGGTTGTTGGGAATCGTGCGGGCGCTGGAAGGTGGAGCCGTGGTCGCCATCACTCCCGACGGGCCGCGCGGTCCTGCCGAACGCGTGCAGCCCGGCGCGGTCGCGGCGGCGCAGCACGCCGGGGTGCCGATCATCCCGGTGGGCGCCCGCGTGGCATCCGCGTGGCATCTCGGCTCCTGGGATCGCATGTGTATCCCCAGGCCCCTCAGCGCGATTGAAGTCGTGTACGGGCCACCGATCCGGATCGCCGCAGGCAAGGACGGTATGCGACGCGGCATGGAGGACGTGTCCCGGAGCCTGCACGACGTAAACGGGACCACGCCGTGAACGCCCAGCGAATCGCCCAGTGGCTGTGGTGGAGCAACGCCGCACCGGCGCGGGCGACCCGAGGGCTGCTGCTGCCGTTTGCGATGGCGTATCGCACCTTCATGAGCACGCGGGCAACGGCCTACGCCAGAGGTTGGCTGCGCCAGCGACCGTTGCCGTTGCCGGCGATCGCGATCGGCAACCTGACGGTCGGTGGAGCAGGGAAGACGCCGTTCGCGGCGTGGACCGCCGCCTACTGCGCGCGTCACGGCGTCAAACCGGGCGTGTTGCTGCGCGGCTATCGCGGCGATGAGCAGGCCGTACACCAACGTCTCGTGCCGGAAGCTGTCGTCGTGCCGAACGCCGATCGGTTGGCGGGCGCCGAGCAGGCGCGTGCGCAGGGAGCGCGCGTACTGGTGCTCGATGACGCGTATCAGCGGCTCGACGTTCGGCGTGACGTCAACATCGCAGTCGTGAGCACCGAAAGCGCGCCGCCCCGCCATGTGGCATGGCCTCTCCCCGCCGGTCCGTGGCGGGAAGACTGGAGCGCGCTCGGTCGCGCCAATGTGATTGTCGTGACTCGGCGCCGGGCCGCCGTGGCGGAGTCGCACCGGCTCGTGGCCCGCATCGCGCAGCGCTGGCCGGCGGCGGTCGTGGCGAGCGTACACCTTGCGCTCGCCGGGCTGTCGGGAATGCAGTCCGGCCGGCGGATGGAGCTGTCGGCGCTCGCGCGCAAACGCGTCATGGTGGCCGCGGGGATCGCCGATCCCGCCAGCTTCGCGGCGCAGGTGCGGGCGTCGGGGGCCACGGTGCAACTCATGGCGTATCAAGACCATCACGCCTATCCTCCCGGTGATGTCGCCCGGCTCGCGCAGGCCGCAAAAGACGCCGATTATGTTGTAGTCACCGAGAAGGACGCGGTGAAGCTGCGAGGCCGATGGCCGGCCGATGCGCCCGAGCCGCTGGTGGCGGAGCTGGCGCTGCGCTGGGAACTGAACGGCGACGCCGTCGAGGGCGTCCTGGAAAAGGTCCTGAAAAGGGTGGTATGAGCGAACCGGCGATTATCCGTCCCGACAAACAGACCTTCCTCGCCGAGGAGAATCCCTTCGAGGCGATGATGGAACGCTTCGATCACGCGGCGAAACTCCTCAACCTCGATCGCGGTCTCTACAAGGTTCTGCGCAATCCCGAAAAACAGATCATCGTCTCCGTCCCGATTCTCCGCGACTCGGGCGAGGTCGAGGTCTACACCGGCTACCGCGTGCTGTACAATACGTCGCGTGGCCCCGCCAAGGGCGGCATCCGCTTCGATCTGAACGTCACGCTCGAAGAGGTCAAGGCGTTGGCCGCGTGGATGACGTGGAAGTGCGCCCTGGTGAACATCCCCTTCGGGGGCTCCAAGGGCGGCGTCGTGTGCGATCCGACGACGATGTCCATGGGCGAGCTGGAGCGCGTCACGCGACGCTACACCTCGAGCATCATCGAGGTTTTGGGGCCCGACTCGGACGTCCCCGCTCCTGATGTGAACACGAACGAGCGAGTCATGGCGTGGATCATGGACACGTATTCCATGCACAAGCGCCACACGGTGACCGCCGTCGTGACGGGCAAACCCGTCGAGATGGGCGGCTCGCTGGGACGGCGCGAGGCGACGGGACGCGGCTGCATGATCGTGACGCGGGAAGCGCTGGCGAAATTGGGCATGAGTCTCAAGGGCACGCGCGTCGCGGTGCAGGGCTTCGGCAACGTGGGCTCGGTGGCCGCCGACCTCATGGCCAAGGAAGGAGCCGTCATCGTCGCGGTTTCGGACAAGTCCACCGCGCTCCACAATCCCAAGGGCTTGGACGTGCAGGACCTGATCAAGTGGGTGAAGGAGCACCGTCAGCTCGCCGGCTACGCCAAGGCCGAGACGATCACGCACGAGCAGGTGCTGACGGTGGACTGTGACGTGCTGGTGCCCGCCGCTACCGAGAATGTCATCACCCGCAAGAACGCCCCCCACATCAAAGCCAAGATCATCTGCGAAGGCGCCAACGGCCCCACCAGCGCCGCGGCCGACAAGATTCTCGAGGACAAGGGTGTGTTCGTGATTCCCGACATCCTCGCCAACGCCGGCGGCGTGACGGTGAGCTACTTCGAGTGGGTCCAGGACCGCGGCGGCTATTTCTGGGACGAGGAGACGGTGAACCGGCGGCTGGAGGCCATCATCGTCCGCTCGTTCAACGAGGTCATCGCGATAGCCGAAAAGCACAAGGTCGCCAACCGCATCGCGTCCTACATCGTGGCCGTGGATCGCGTGGCGGGGATGCACCGGTTGCGCGGCATGTATGCCTGATGCGCTATCGCGTGCTGGCGTTGGGCCGCGGCCGCATGAAAAGCGCGGCGCTGCGCGCGGCCTGTGACGACTACCTGAGCCGGATCCGGCACTACGCACGAGTCGAGGAACGCGAAGTAAAAGAGGCGCGGGTCCCGGAGGACTCGCGCCTCATCGCGTTATCTCAAGAGGGAGAGCCGTGGACGTCTGAACAGCTTGCCGACCTCACCGGGCGCTGGGAGCTGGAGGGACGCGACGTGACGTTCGCGATCGGCGACGCCGACGGGTTGCCGGATGAGGTCCTCGCGCGCGCCGAGCGGACCTGGAGCCTGGGGCCGCTGACGCTGCCGCACGAGCTGGCGCGCGTCGTCGTCTACGAGCAGCTCTACCGCGCCTACACCATTCGTCGCGGAGAGAAATACCATCGCGGATGAGCCGTCGCTGACGGCGGCCGATCGCACCGCGCTGCTCGCGCTCGCGCGTGGCGCCATCGAGGCGGCGGTGGCGGGCCGCATGCCGCCGGAGGTACCCGACGTGCCGGGAGCCGCGCTGCGCCGCGGCGCATTCGTTACCCTGGAAGAGCACGACGGTGGAGATCTGCGCGGTTGTATCGGGCACGTGATGGACGATCGGCCGCTCGGCGAGGTGATTCGGCGCGTGGCTGTGTCCGCGGCGCGGTCCGATCCGCGGTTCCCGCCCGTGCAGCCCGGCGAGCTTCCGGGACTCCGCATCGAGATCTCGGTGCTGAATCCGCCGGTGTGGGTCGCGGCCGCGGACTTGTGCCGTCTCGTGATCGGCCAGGACGGGCTGTTGGTGCGTCGCGGACGGGCGCAGGCGGTCCTGCTGCCGCAGGTCGCGACGGAGCAGGGGTTCGGGGCTGAGGCGTTTCTGAACGCCGTCTGTCGCAAGGCCGGGCTGGCGCCGGGCAGCTGGCGGGAACCGGCTACCCAGGTGTTCACGTTCACAGCGGACGTCTTCGTCGAATGACACCGACGGGCGGTTTGTGATCAAGGAGATCGAATTGCGCGATGAAGGCTATGACGTGATCCTCCTGGCGGCCCGCACATGATCTCACGCATTCTCTCGACTTCGCTTCCTAGGTCAGCGGGAAAGATCCCGGCGGGGAGGCCGCGACGCATTGCACCCGATGTCCTGACGGGGATCCTGCCCGGACCGGGACGCGACCGGCTCGCGAGCGGCGAAGTCCTGGCGGTGACGACGGGGCAGCAGCCGGGGCTCTTCACCGGCCCACTGTACACGCTCCACAAGGCACTGTCCGCGATCGCCCTGGCCCGCCGGCTCGAGACAGAGCGCGGGGTGCCGGTCGTGCCGGTGTTCTGGGTTGCCGGCGACGATCACGATTTCGCCGAGGCCAACCACGCGACCGTGCTGGGCGGGGATGGAGAGTTGGTCACCATCACGCTGCGCGAGCGCCCGCACGAGGCGCCCCAGCTGCCGCTGTTCCGCGAGCTGTGCGGCCCCGAGATTCGCGCGGCGCTCGACGCCCTGAACGCCGCCATTCCCGAGGCCGAGTGCAAGCCGGACGTGATGCACTGGCTCGAGTCCACCTACCGCTCCGAGGCGAGCTTGGCGGACGCGGGTGCCGAGGCGCTGAACCGGCTGCTGTCGGGACGTGGTCTGGCGGTCTTTCGCGCGCACGACCGCAACGCGAAGCGAGCCGCGGCTCCGTGGATTGTGCGCGCGTTGGACGAGACGCTCGCGGACGGCCTGACGCCGGTCCTGGTCGAAGCGCGGTTGGGACGGGACCGGCTGCGTAAAGAGGGGCCCGATTTTGTCACCCGCCGCAGCGGTGAGCGGTTCACGCGGGCGCAGCTCGAAACCCTCGCGTCCGAGACGCCCGAACGGCTGTCGCCCAACGTGCTGCTGCGTCCGGTCATCGAGGCTGCGTTGTTCCCCACGGTCGCGTATCTCGGCGGCCCCGGAGAGATGGAGTATCTTCCCGAATCGGCGCCGTTGTTTGCGAGCCTGGGAGTCGCGCCGCAGGCGCACGTCCCCCGGTGGTCTGGCCTCATCATCGAGGCGCGCGTCGATAAAGTCCTCACCAAGCTCGGTCTCACGCCCGCGGACTTCGAGAGCCAGCCGGGGGCGCTGGAGTCTCGGTTCGCGCAGGCGGACCTGCCGCCGGAGCTCGCCGACTCGTTGAAACAGCTGCGCGATGACGTGGAATCCCGCTACGCCAGAATCAGCGGCGAGGTGCAGCAGCTCGATCCGACGCTGGAACGCACGGTCCAGTCGGCGCGCAACTCGGCGCTGGCCGGGACGAACGAGATCGAGAAAAAACTGGTGGCGAGTCTGAAGCGCACGCAGGGAACGGTGGTCAACCAGCTGGCCCGCGCGCGCGCGGCGCTGAGGCCGGGGGGGAAGCCGCAGGAGCGCGTGCTCACCGCCGCCTCGTTCGTTGCGCGCTACAGCTTGACGTTGCTGGACGAAATCGATGCGGAGGTGGCGCGCTGGGCCGCAGGTTTATAGAATCCGATTCATGTGGGTGCTCGCCGTCATCTTGATCGTCGCGCTGCTGATCCCGGTCGCCGCGATCCTCGTGGACTCGCCGCTCGGCAAATCGGTCGCGCGTCGCATGGAAAACCGGAGCGACGGCTCCGCGCCTGAGCTGCGCGACGTGCAGCGCAAGGTCGAGGTGCTGGAAACCGAGGTGGAAGACCTCACTCGCACGATCGCCGGCATGCGCGAAGAGCTGCAATTCGTACAGCGTCTGCTGGAAGACCCCCGCCGGAAGAAACCCACTTCTTGACCCGCAGTAGCGGCCGAAGCGCTGCGCGCGTTGCGGCCGGCATCCTCGTGACCCGCGTGCTCGGCTACGTCCGCGAGCGCGTGTTCGCCCACTACTTCGGCAATGGCGCCGCCGCGGACGCGTTTCGGGCGGCGCTGCGCATCCCAAACGCGCTCCGCAACCTGCTGGGGGAGGGCACGCTCTCCGCCTCGTTCATCCCCGTGTACACGGCGTTGAACGAACGCGGCGATAAGCAGCCGGCGCGCGCCCTCGCGGGGGCGGTCCTGGGGCTGTTGCTGCTCGCCAGCGGGATCCTCGCCGTGATCGGCATCGCGTTCGCACCGGCCATCACCGCGCTCGTCGCCCAAGGCTTCGACGCGCCGCGCCGCGAGCTGACGACGGTGCTGGTGCGAATCCTGTTTCCGATGACCGGCCTGATGGTCGTCTCGGCGTGGTGCCTCGGCATTCTCAACACACACCGCCGCTTCTTTCTGCCCTATGCCGCGCCGGCGCTGTGGAACGTCGCCGGCATCGCGGCGATGGTGGCCGGGGCCGCCTGGCTGAAAGGGGAGGGACTCTACGGGCTCTCGCTCGCGCTCGCCTGGGGCACCGTCGCCGGGAGTCTGCTGCAGATCGCGATCCAACTGCCTACCTGCTGGCGGCTGCTTCAGGGCATTCCCATCCGTGTCAGCCTCGCGCCCGACGGCGTGAAGTCCGTGATCGTGGCGTGGGCGCCGCTCGTGATCGGGGCCGGCGTCGCGCAGCTCTCAGGGCTCGTCGATACCTTCCTCGGCTCGTTCACGGGGGTCGGCGGCCTCTCGAGTCTGGGCTACGCGCAGCTCGTGCAGGTCCTGCCGATCAGCCTGTTCGGCGTCTCGGTCACCGCCGTTGCACTTCCCGATCTCGCCCGCGACGCGATTGGGGAACGAGCGCACGAGCAGCTGCGCGCGCGAATCGCGACGGGCTTCCGTCGCATCTCGTTCTTCGTGATCCCGTCCGCGTTCGCATTTGCGGCGCTCGGACCGACGATCATCGCTGCGCTGTTCCAAACGGGCCGCTTCGACGCCGACGACACGATGCTGGTCGGCGGCGTGCTCGCTGCGTACGGCATCGGTTTGCTGGGCCAATCCACGGTCAAGCTGTTCGCGTCCGGCTTTTTTGCGTTGCGCGATACGCGCACGCCGGTGCGCATCGCGATTGTTTCGCTCGTGGTGTCCGGTGTGTTGTCGTGGCTGCTGATGCAGCGCTTCGGCCCCGCCGGCATCGCCCTCGGATCCTCGATCGGCGGAACGCTGAACACGGTGCTCCATCTGCGGGACCTCGACCGCCGTATCGGCACCGTGCTGCAGCCCGGCGATTGGCGCACACTGGGGATCATCGTGGCCGCCGCGGTGGTGGCGGCCGCCCTGGCGTACGGGGCGGACCAACTCGTCGCGGTCTGGCGTCCCATCCCGAAGGGCATTGCCGTGCTGGGTATCTTTGGTGTGGTTTACGGGGCGCTCACGTTGGCGTTCCGCCACCCCGACGCGATACGCGCATGGCAATCTCTGACCGGCTCGCCCGCCAACTAGCGGCCCTTCCCGCTCGCCCCGGCGTCTACATCTGGAAAGACGCCGCGGGGGAGATTCTGTACGTGGGGAAGGCGGCCAACCTGCGCTCGCGCGTGCCGGCGTACTTTGCCGAGGAGCAGGGGAGTACCGAGCGGGAGTTCTTGCGCGAGCAGATCGCCGAGCTCGAGACAATCATCGTCCCGAACGAGGCGCAGGCACTCCTCCTCGAGAACACGCTCATCAAGGAGAACCAGCCGAAGTTCAACATCCGGCTGCGCGACGACAAAAGCTATCCGCAGATCGCCGTCACGCTGGGCGAGCCCTTCCCCCGCGTGCTGGTAGTGCGGCGAGTGACGATTCCCGGCGCGCGCTACTTCGGC
This sequence comes from Gemmatimonadales bacterium, assembly GCA_050733035.1. Lineage (GTDB taxonomy): Bacteria > Gemmatimonadota > Gemmatimonadetes > Gemmatimonadales > GWC2-71-9 > 20CM-2-65-7. Next base: position 11,970 of record JBOHSJ010000093.1, read on the forward strand.
CCGTATACCGACGTCGCCACGCTCCGGCAGACGCTGAAGATCATCCGCCGCATCTTCACGGTACGGTCCTGCTCCTGGCATCTGCCCGAGGACGCGCCCGACCGGCCGTGTCTCGACTTTCACATCGACCGGTGCAAGGCGCCCTGCGTCGGTTATCAGAGCGTCGAAGCGTATCGCCGCATGATCGACGACGTCCTCCTGTTTCTCTCCGGGAAGACGCTCGACGTCCGGGCGCGACTGCGGCAGCGGATGCAGGAGGCCAGCGACGCGCAGGACTACGAGCGCGCCGCCCAGCTGCGTGACGCGCTCAAATGGCTCGACCAGCTCGAGCAGCCGCAGACGGTGGAAGTCGTGGGCGGTGGCGATGCCGACGCGATCAGCCTGGCTCGCGACGGCGACGACGCGGCGGGGGTGATTCTCCGTATTCGCGACGGCCGTCTCGTGGCGCGCGAGCACCGGTTCCTGGAGCATGTCGAGCACGCGCTCGAAGGTGACGTGCTCCGCACCTTCCTGGTCGGGTACTATCTGCCGCTGGAGCAGCGCGCGCAGCGCGTCGTGCTGCCGTTCGCTCCGGCCGATTTCGACGCGGTGCGTGAGCTGGCGGCCGCCGTCGAGTTCGTCGTCCCGCAGCGCGGCTCGGCTGCCAAACTGGTCGAGCTCGCCGACCAGAACGCCCGACATCTGCTCGACAGCTTCAAGATCGAGTCGTTCGACATCGATGAGCGGGCCGCCGATCCGGTCTTCGCGCTCGGACGCGACCTCGGCCTCCCCGTGGTGC
>JBOHSJ010000094.1:0-2727 GCA_050733035.1 Gemmatimonadales bacterium
CGACACTTGCCAAAACGTCCTGGGAGGAAGATGCCAGCGACCATTGAGGCTCCGCCCACCGTCCCCCAGGGTGTCACCGTTGGCCCCCCGGTTACTCCCGCATACGCCCAAATCCTCACGGACCCGGCCCTGGAATTCGTCGCCGGCCTGGCACGTCAGTTCGAGCGGCGCCGCCGCGCGCTGCTCGGCCGCCGCGCCGACCGCCAGCGCGACTTCGACGCGGGTGCGTTTCCGACGTTCCTGACCAGCACCGCCGAGGTCCGCGAAGGGGACTGGCGGGCCGCGCCGATCCCGCGTGACCTGCTCGACCGCCGGGTCGAGATCACGGGCCCCGTGGACCGGAAGATGGTCATCAACGCGCTCAACTCCGGCGCGCAGGTGTACATGGCCGACTTCGAGGACTCGCACGCGCCCACGTGGCGCGGCACCATCGAAGGCCAGATCAATCTGCGCGACGCAGTAGCCGGCACAATCGAATACACGAGTCCTGAAGGAAAGCACTATGCCCTAGGCCCGAATCCCGCGACCCTCATCGTGCGGCCGCGCGGCTGGCATCTGGTCGAGCGACACGTGGAGGTGGACGGCGAGCCGGTCGCGGCGTCGCTGTTCGACTTCGGCCTCTTCCTGTTCCACAACGCGGGCGCGCTGATCGCCAAAGGGTCGGGACCGTACTTCTACCTGCCGAAGCTCGAGAGTCATCTCGAGGCGCGGTTGTGGAACGACGTCTTCATCGCCGCGCAGCAGGCGCTCGGCATCGTGCGGGGCACGATCCGCGCGACGGTATTGATCGAAACGATTCCGGCTGCGTTCGAGATGGACGAAATCCTCTACGAGCTGCGCGAACATTCGGCGGGGCTCAATTGCGGGCGCTGGGACTACATCTTCAGCTTCATCAAGAAATTCCGCAGCCGTCCCGAATTCGTGCTCCCCGACCGCGCGCGCGTGACGATGGACCGTCACTTCCTGAAATCGTACGTGGACCTGCTGATCCGCACCTGCCACCGCCGCGGCATTCACGCGATGGGCGGCATGGCGGCGCAGATCCCGATCAAGGGCGACGCCGCGGCCAACACGAAAGCGCTCGACAAAGTGTGGCAGGACAAAATACGGGAGGTGCATGCCGGTCACGACGGGACATGGGTAGCACATCCTGGCCTCGTCCCGGTCGCCAGTGGGGCATTTGCTTCGCTGGCCGCTTCCCACCAACTCTCCGTGCTGCGCGACGACGTCCACGTTACGGCACGCGATCTCCTCACCGTTCCCGACGGCCAGATCACCGAAGCCGGCCTGCGAACGAACGTGGACATCGGCATCCAGTATCTCGAATCGTGGCTGCGCGGCGTCGGCTGCGTGCCGATCTACAACCTCATGGAAGACGCCGCGACCGCCGAGATCTCCCGGTCGCAAGTGTGGCAGTGGATCCGTCACGGTGCGCACCTCTCCAATGGTCGCGCGGTGACGCAGGCGCTGGTCGAGTCGATCATCGCCGAAGAAATGGACGCAAAGCAGCTCACCGGCGGCAAGTTCGAGCTCGCCGCCCGGCTGTTCAATCAGCTGATGACCGGCGCGGATTTCCCTGAATTCCTCACTCTGGTGGCCTATGAACACCTCGACTAACGGCAAAGGCAAGCGCGGCGCAAATCAACGGGAGTTTGTCGCGGAGCTCGATGTACGGTGGCGCAGCGACCGCCGCTGGCAGGGAATCACGCGCACGTATGGTCCCGAGGACGTCTACCGCCTGCGCGGCACACTTCCCATTCAGTACACGCTCGCGAGTCACGGCGCCGCTCGGCTCTGGAAGCTGATGCGTGAAGAGCCGTACGTCGCGGTCCTTTCGGCGGTCACCGGGAACCAGGCGGTCCAGGAAGTGCGCGCCGGCCTCAAGGCGATCTACATCAGCGGCTGGCAGGTCGCTGCGGACGCCAACTGCGCGATGACGATGTATCCCGACCAGAGCCTGTACCCCTCCGACAGCGTGCCGAACCTCATCTGCCGGATCCAGAATGCGCTGCGGCGCGCCGACGAGATCCACCACATGAACGGCGACCACGCGGTGGATTGGTATGTGCCGCTCATTGCCGATGCGGAGGCGGGATTCGGCGGCGTGCTGAACGCGTACGAGCTCATGAAGCTGATGATCGCGGCCGGCGCGGCCGGCGTGCACTTCGAGGATCAGCTCTCCTCGGTCAAGAAGTGCGGGCACCTGGGCGGGAAAGTGCTCGTGCCGACGAGCGAGTTCATTGCCAAGCTAATCTCGGCGCGGCTCGCCGCCGACGTGAGCGGCGTGGACACGATCCTCATCGCCCGCACCGACGCGAACAGCGCCGGGCTGTTGACGAGCGACATCGACGAATACGACCGGCGCTGGTGCACCGGCGAGCGCTCGCCCGAAGGCTTCTTCGTGATCAAAGACGGCGTCGAGGCCGCGATCGCACGCGCGCGCGCGTACGCGCCGTATGCCGACCTGTTGTGGTTCGAGACGGCCAAGCCCGACCTCGCCGAGGCCAAGCAGTTCGCCGAGGCGATTCACAAGGAGTATCCGGGCAAGCTGCTCGCCTACAACTGCTCGCCCTCGTTCAACTGGAAGCGGCATCTCAACGAGGCGCAGCTCGCCAGCTTCCAGAAGGAGCTGGGCGCGATGGGCTACAAGTTCCAGTTCGTCACGTTGTCCGGCTTTCACGCGCTCAATCACAGCATGTTCACGCTGGCGCAGGACTACAAGGAACG
>JBOHSJ010000095.1:0-3889 GCA_050733035.1 Gemmatimonadales bacterium
CGGACGTGAAGGTGATCGTGATTTCGGGTGGGGATTCGACCGGGATGCTCGACCTGCGGCGCGATGCCGAGCTGCTGGGCGCGGTGAAGAGCGTACAGAAGCCCTTCACCGCGCGAGACATCGTGGATCTGGTGGGACGTGTGCTGGACTCTTAGCGCCGAGCTCCCGAGGCAGGACTCGAACCTGCGACCCGCCTGAGGGGGGAGCGCGAGCCACGCTCCGAGCCTGCATCTGAGGCCAAAACCCCGACTGATCTTCCGCCAGTTGAGGGCCCGGCGAACGAAAAGTCGACCCCGAAACCGTCACCGAAGCCGTCACCGCGCAAACGGCCGTCGTCAGTTGGCGAGTCGGTGATCAGTTAGCGAGCCGGCGCGCGCTTGCTGCGGCCGATCCGCCGCTCCACATTCGAGCGTGCTCGTCTGAGGGCCCCGCCGATGCGAAGGCCGCGCTTTTCCGGTACGGTGTTGGCACGTCTCGTGGCGAACGTGCTGGCGTTCGCAACGAAGGATGGCCTTAATCGCGAAGCGCTCCTGGAAGGGGCAGGACTCACCGAGCGAGATCTCGCTCCCCCCGATTCCTACCTCCCATTCTCCGCGCTGGTGGCGGTCTGGCAGCTCATCGCAAAGGCGAAAGCGGGGTTCGATCCCGAATTTGGCATTCGCTGGGGCGCCGCGGTGCGGGCTCGGGACCTCGGCCTGCTTGGCTACGCAATGGCCTATAGCGCGAACCTGGAGATGGCGCTCCTGCGACTCGTCCGATACGGTCGCATCTTGACCGACACCGTGCAGTTCGAAATGGAGACGCCCCACACGAGACGGCGCGCCATTGCCGCCCGGGCTCACGCGGGATTGGGTGCGGCCTTGCCATTTGCGGTCGACAGCAGGCTCGCTGCGCTCCTGGCGGCATGCCGCGAGATCACCGGGGTCGCCATCATTCCGGTCGAGGTGACGTTCACGTATGCGCAACCGCGGTCCATCGCGGAACACCACCGCTTCTTTCGCTGCGCGCTCCGGTTCAAACAGCGCGAGTCCAAACTAATCTTCCTCGAGCGTGACTTCCGCTTACCCGTAACTCGGGGGGACGAGGCACTTGCTGGGTACCTGAGCGAGCATGCCGAGCATGTGCTGCGCACGTTGACGACGGGGGCATCCACCAGGGAGCGCGTGCGCTCGGCGATTTGGGCTCTGCTCACCGAGGGGCGCCCGACGCTCGACCATGTCGCCACGGCTCTGCAGATGCCTCCGCGGACGCTGCAGCGTCATCTCGCCCGGGAGGGCACGTCGCTCCACCAAGAGATCGAGCACATCCGCAAGGCCATGGCGCTGGCGACATTGCAGGGCCGCGCGCTCGCGATCGATGAGTTGGCCTTCCTGCTCGGCTATACGGAGCCGAGCTCGTTCTACCGGTCGTTCAAGCGGTGGACGGGTCGGACGCCTCGCCAGTATCGCTTGGCCGCTGCTGCGCTGGCCTCCTAGCCAGGATCGGGCCGGCCGCTACATTCAGCGGCACCCTTGGTTCCAGAGCTCCCAATGGCAGAGCTCTCTCCGTTCCGCCTCGACCCAGCAAGCCAGTGTCTCTGGCGCCGGACCGGCTCCGGGGAGGAGCGGATTCTATTGACGCCGACGGAGTACGGCGTCCTCGACCACCTCGTCGAGCACGCCGGACAGCTCGTGACCCATCGGGAATTGCTCGACGCGGTCTGGCCGCGTACGGCGATCGAGCCCCAAGTCGTCAAGAACAAGATCTTTCACCTGCGCAGAGTGCTGGAGGATGACCCGAAGCGGCCGCGCTACATCGAGACGCTGCCCCGGCGGGGCTACCGGTTCGTGGGCCGCCTGGAGCGAAGCGTACTGGGAGCGGCGGACACGGGGACGCCGGCCAGCCGGCTGGTGGGCCGTGACCGTGTCCTCGCCGAGCTCTGGCAGGCCATGCGCAAGGCGTCATCCGGGACGGTGCAGGTTGCTTTCCTCACCGGGGAGCCCGGCATCGGCAAGACGGCGGTCGCCGCCGAGTTCGAGCGGCAGCTCGCCAGTTCCAACGGCACTGCGCGGTTTGCCCACGGCCAATGCGTGGAAGGCTTCGGGAGCAAGGAAGCGTTTTATCCCGTGCTCGCGGCGCTCGGCCAGCTGTGCCGTGGACCCGAGGGCGCGCGCGTGGTTGATACGCTCGCTACGGTGGCCCCGACCTGGTTGGTGCAGTTCCCGGCGCTCCTGACGCGCCAGCACCGAGAGATGCTGCGCCAGGAGATCCTCGGCGCCACGCGGGAGCGGATGTTGCGCGAGATCTGCGACGCCCTGGCCGCGATCTCGGCGCGGAGCCCGCTGCTCATCGTCCTGGAAGATCTGAACTGGGCGGACGCTTCGACCCTCGACCTGATCGCCGCGCTCGCCCGCCTTCATGCGAAGATCATGCTTCTCGGCACGTACCGGCCCGCGGAAGAGCCGGGGTCTACATCAGCACTGGACCGCCTCACGCGGGATCTGGTGGCTCGCCGTCTCGGACGGGAAGTCGTGCTGCCGCCGCTCACTGAAGCCGAGATCGCCGCGTATCTGGCCGAAGGGCGGGCAACGGCCACGGTTCAGGACCTCGCCGCGCTGCTGTACCGACACACCGAAGGCAACCCATTGTTCATGATGGCCGTCTTGGAGCAGATGCTGCAGGACGGGCTGGTCGAGCATGACCCTGGCGGCTGGCGGCTGCGGCGCCCGGCCGGGGAGATCACGCTGCACGTGCCGGACAGCCTGCGGCAGATGATCGGGGCACAGATCGAGCGGCTGAGGGCTACGGAGCAGCGCGTCTTGGAAGTCGCCGCGATCGCCGGGATGACGTTCACCCCGGCCATCCGAGCCGCCACTGCGTTCCTGGATCCGGTCTCCTTCGACGAGTGTTGCGAAGCGCTCGCGCGGCGCAACCACATCGTGGGGCGGGCGGACGCCCACGCGCTGCCCGACGGACAGGTTGTCCAGCGCTATCGGTTCGTGCACGCGCTCTACCGCGAGGCGCTCTACGACCGACAGGCGCCGGCGCGGCGGGCGATGCTGCATCGCCGCGGGGCCGAGCGGATCGCGGAGCTGTACGCTGCGAGCCTCGACGATGTCGCTCCGGAATTGGCTCACCACTTCGAGCTGGGCGCTGACTGGACCCGCGCCGTGAAGTACCTGCGCCGCGTTGCCGAGGTCGCCGGAAAGCACGGCGCAACCCTGCGCGAGAAAGCCAACCTGGAGCACGCCCTGACGCTGGCGGCCAGACTTCAGGCGAGTCAGCGGGTCGAGGCCGAGGTGGAGATTCTGGATTCTCTGGTAGGGATCTCGCTCGCGCTGTTGGACCCGGCCGCTCAAGTCAATGCGACACTGCTGCGCAAGCGGGCGGCCGAGCACGGGCTCATCGACGTCGAGGTCAAGGCGTTGCTCGACATGACCTACCCGCTGGCGTGGGTCAGCAGCGACCGCGCCATCGAGGTCATCGATCAGGCGCTGCGACTAGGCGAGAAGCAGCGGAACCCCCTCATGCGGGCCCGGACCCGCGCGCGCGGTATGGTGCGGCGGATCTTGACGAGGGGCTGGCAGGCGGGGGAAGCGGACGACTGCCGGGCGGCACTGGCCGACATCCGCCGGCTCGGCACAAGGGCAGACGCCGCGTGGGACACGATCGACAGCGCCTGGGTGGAGCTGATGTCCAGCGGTTACCGAAAGGCGTACCGCGACGCGGTGGAATCGCTCGCCGTGCTGAAGCAAGCGGGTGCCCAACATAGTTACCGCAACTACACCGCTGCCCACCGGCTGCGCGAGTACATCGGTTCCTGGAGCCTCATGCTGCTGGGCGACTGGGGCGCGGCGCTGCGGGAGTTCGACGCGGCCATCGCACTGGCTGACCGCAACGCGGACCGGTA